>CAYOFA010000223.1:0-5103 GCA_964402885.1 uncultured Spirochaetaceae bacterium | reverse complement strand
TTCGACGGCGTGCCTGCCGTCATTGGTGGTCACAACCTCGGCGTTCGAAACCAGGCGGTCGATCATGCGCCGGGTGACAAGACGGTTTATCTTCTCATCCTCTGCGACGAGGATCCGGACAGGTTCCACATCACGATCATCGTCCGAGTGCCGGTCCCCCTCCGCCGGCGCCGCTTCGGTAGCATCCCCGGTCGTGGCCGGGGGCGACTCGTCGGCTGCCACCGGGGTCACTTCCAACTCGAAGCTGAATGTGCTGCCCGTTCCGGGCTCGCTTTCGAGCTCGAGATTGCTGTCGAGCTGCTCGAGGATGCGGTTGGAGATTGCCAGGCCGAGACCCGTTCCTCCGAATCGGCGCGTTGTGGAAGGATCCGCCTGGGTGAAGGAGTCGAAGATGGCGTCCTGATGCTGCGGCTCGATGCCCACACCGGTGTCCCGGACACTGAAACGCAGGCGGGCTCGGTCCTCATCCGCTGTGAGAACTTCGGTGCGCAGCTGCACGAAGCCGTACTCGGTAAATTTCACGGCGTTGCTGAGGAGGTTCACGATGACTTGGGTCAATCTGTGGGGATCCGTCTCTATCGCCTGCGGGAGATGCTCGTCCACTGAGAGGACGAGATCGAGGCCCTTACTCTCGGCCGCCATACGGACGCTCTGCGCCGCGTTCCGCAGCAGCTGCCCGATATCCACCCGCTGCATCTCGAGCTCCATCTTGCCGGCCTCGATCTTCGAGAAATCGAGCACGTCATTGATGAGGGTCATGAGGGTCTCCGCCGAGATGTGTACGTTCTCCACGTAGCTTCGATAGGGCTCGCCGAGATCGCTCTCGAGGAGGAGGTCGGAGAATCCCACGATACCGTTCAGGGGTGTGCGCAACTCGTGTGACATGTTGGCGAGAAACTCGCTCTTCGCCCGGCTTGCCGCGAGCGCCGCTTCCTCGCGCTCGATGCGGTCAGTGACGTCGCGCGCGGCGGCGTAGACGAGGTCCTGGTGGGGATGGGAGCGCCACTCGATATAGCGATAGGATCCGTCGGATGTGCGATACCGGTTCACGAATCCGATAACCTGCCGGGCCGCCTCGAGGTCGGCCATAGCCTTCTCGGTCGGCTCCCGATCCTCGGGATGGACGAAGTCCATGAAGCTCATTCCCTCGAGCTCGGAGATGGAGAAGCCGAGTGTGTCTTCCCACGCTGTATTGAGCCTCACGAAGCGGCCGGAGGTATCGGCGATGGCAAGAAGATCGAGGGCCACGGTGAAGAAACGCTCGAGCTCTTCCTTCTTCGCCATGAGCGCGTCGGCGGCGTTTCGCTCCTCGGTTACGTCCTTCATATGCTCGATGTAGCCGACGATTTCGCCCTTCTCGTCGGTGAGGGGGTGAGTGGTAACCCGCGCCCACATCTCGGAGCCATCCTCGCCTGTCGTTTTCACATCTCCGTGTGCAGTCATGCCGGTTTTGCGGGTCTCGACGAGAGGACACGTCCCACATGGTGCGGACTGCTGCTCGTAGACCTCGTAGCATTTCCGTCCCACTATCTTCCGCGCGGGTCCGTAGTGGTCTTCCATCCACGCATTCGCCCGGACGATGCGCATCTGCGGGTCGAGGACCACGAGCCCGTCATCCATGCCGTCGAACACGCTCTGCAACAGGGAGTGACTCTCCGCAAGCTCGAGCTCCGCAGCCTTGCGGCTCGAAATGTCGGTGTGGGTTCCGAGCATCCGAATCGGCTTGCCTGAGTCGTCCCACTCCACAATTCGGCCTCGGTCGTTTATCCACACCCATCTGCCGGTGCGATGGCGCATACGCATCTCGCACGCGTACAGCTCCCGCTCACCGGCGAAATGCTCGGCCAGCACCGCCTCCGCCTCCGCCAGGTCATCCGGCTGCGTGAGGTCCTTCCAGGTATCGATGGTGGTCGGAGCAAGCTCATCCGGGGTATACCCGAGCATTCCGGCCCAGCGCTCGTCGATCGCGATCGTCCCGGCCTGGATGTCCCACGACCAGGTCCCCGCGCCCGTACCTTCGAGCGTCTGGCGCAGCTGCACCGTGGTGGCACGCACCCGCTGCTCGAGGCGCAGGCGCAGGAGCGCGCCGGCGACCGTGGAGGCAAGGGTCTGCACGATCTCGATCTCCGCCTCCGACCACTGCACCCGCCTCTGATGAGAGACGAAGCCAACCATGCCCAGCGGTGTCGTCGCGGCGTCTCCCATCGGCGCGATGAGCGCAGCCCGAACGCCCTCGTGTCGCAGCCTGGCACGCACCGTTGCGAAATCATCACCAAGCTCCTCTACGTCGGAAATGACGAGAGGACGCCCCGGCCGAAGGCGGTCGCGACAGGCGACCTCACCGGTATCGGGATCCTCACCCGGCACATGGGCCAGCGACTCCAGACTCTCCTGATGCCACTCGAAGGCGTAGTGCTCGAGGGGAATCGAGGCGTCGAATACCCTGACCACCGCCCGGTCCAGTCCGGCGGCCGAGCCGATGTTCTCGAGTGTGTCGTTGATGACGCGGGCCAGGGAGCTCTCGTCGGTTGCAGAGAGAAACTCGGCCGAGGAGCGCGCGAGCTCACGCTGTAGCGCCGCGTAGCGGCGCAGGCTGTCCTCGGTGCGCCGGCCGGCCCGGGAGGTCGATATCTGGTCGTTGTGCATGATGTTTCGATCCACTTTTTAGAGATTATACACCAAATAACAATAAAAGCAAAGGTCTTTTGCTATTCACGTGGTGGATGTGCCGATCGCCCGAGCGGCGTCGGGCGCCGAGGGCACGGGCTGCCGCACCCACCGGGTATCGGCCCCGTGGCTCAGGCGAGCGTCTTCACATAGAGGTTGTAGTGCTCGCTCTGCCCCGCGCGCACGTGTCCGCTTCCGGCGAGAAACTTGTTCGTTTTGCGGCATGATCTGTCTGCGACAGAGACGAGGAACTTGCTCTCCGGCGGGAGGTCCGCGATGAGTTGCTCGTGCAGCTTGTCCACGAGACCGAGGTCCCGGTAGCTGCGAGTGACGTAGTCGACGGGTACGTAGGCCGTATGGGCGGGATCGAGGTCCTGCTCGACCGAGGAGAAGAGTCCGGCAACCTCGTCGTTGGGCCAGTCGACGACAGCAGAAAGTTGCACGTAGTAGGCGAATCCCTCGGTGCGAAGGTTGCGCTGGGCCAGGTACACCCGCCCCGCTCCGGCGAAGGCGCGGTCGAGAAAATCGAGGGCGAACCCCGGGTGGAAGCGAAACACGTCGTCGCGATATAGCTCGATGAACTCATCCAGCCGGTCGCGCCTCGAGGCATCGATGGGGACATAGGTGAAGCCGTTGAGATCGGCCCGAAAGACGCGCGTGAGGTGGTAGATGTTGACCACCACGATGAACCCGTTCGTCAGCACCAGCGGATACGCGCCGATCAGCAGCCCGTACACGACGAAGGCCACCGCACCGCCCAGGTTTATGACGCGCAGCTTGACCACCGATACCATCACCAGCGAGCCGGCAACAAGCACCGACGCAACATATCCGATCACTTCTACCCATGGCATAACGGCCGCGATTATCGAGCATAAGGCGGGCGGGCGTCCAGCCGGATGACACGCGGCCTCGATGCCGGGTAGAATCCGGACCGCCACCACAATAGCCAGGACGCCAATCGAATGCGACCGTTCTCCCTTCTCGTAAAGCCTGCCTCCGCCGACTGCAACCTCGCGTGCGAGTACTGTTTCTACACGGAGAAGGCGGCACTCTACCCCGACACTCTCCGCCACCGCATGTCGGAGGAGACCCTCGAGCAGATGACGCGGAACTTCTTTGCCGCGCCTCAGCAGGAGTTTGCCTTCGGCTGGCAGGGTGGAGAGCCCACGCTTATGGGGCAGGCGTTTTTCGAGCGGGCGGTGGAGCTCCAACGGCGCTACGCACCGCCGGGCACGACCGTATCAAACGGCCTTCAGACGAACGGGACGCTCATCGACGACTCGTTTGCCGCGTGGCTTGCGGAGAACCGCTTCCTCGTCGGCATCAGCATTGACGGACCGGCCGACGTACATGACCGCTACCGGAAGACGCGGGCGGGAGGCGGCTCACATGCGCGCGTCATGAGCGGCCTCGACGCCCTGAAGCGCCATGGCGTGGAGTACAACGTGCTCGCCCTCGTCACGCAGGCCAATGTTCGTGATCCCGCGGCGCTGTACGAGTACCTGAAAGGCCTCGGCGCATCCCATCATCAGTACATTCCCTGCGTGGAAACCGACGAGGCGGGGGCACTCACCGATTATTCCGTTTCCGGCGATGACTGGGGCGCGTTCCTCTCCGGACTCTTCGATGCCTGGGCTCCGGCCGACGCCGCGGAGGTTTCCATCCGGTTCTTCGATTCCATACTCACGAAGATGCTGAACGGGCACGCCACCGTCTGCTACATGGGAAAGGACTGTCGACACTACTTCGTGGTCGAGCACTCGGGAGACATCTACCCCTGCGACTTCTACGTGGCGCCCGAGCGGAAACTCGGGAATGTGGCACATGATACCTTTGTCGAGCTCTGGCGGTCGCCGGCGTATCGTGAGTTCGGGCGGGAGAAGCGGCGGTGGAGCGCGAGCTGCGAGGGGTGCCCCTATCTTGGGTACTGCGCAGGCGATTGTCCGAAGATGCGACTGGAGGGCGAAGCCGGCGCGCCGAGCGTCCTGTGTACGGGCTGGAAGCAGTTCTACGAGCACGCGTTGCCACGCTTCGAGAAGCTTGCAACCGAGTTCAGAGCCGGACGACTGCGGCGAGAGGAGGCACCGTGAGGAGATCACCTGTGACGTCCGTTCTTGGCCTTCTGCTTCTTCTGCCCGCTATGGTGGCAGGACAGGAACCCGGCCGGACCGCGGGGGTCGGAGGCAAATGATCGCCGGAGCTCTATGAGAAACTGACGCTCGAAGAGTTTCGTAGCCTCGACGTCGTGCGGGCGGAGATCGACTTCGATGCCGTCGACTATCCTCTGCTTCACGCCGCGGTGCACTTTCTCACAAACGCCGAGCGCGAGGAGCGCGGGCTCACGCCCCTTGAATACGCGCCGTCCCTCGAGCGCGCCGCATTCCGGCACAGCCGGGCCATGCGCGAACACGGCTTTTTCTCCCACACGAGCCC
>CAYOFA010000222.1:0-5110 GCA_964402885.1 uncultured Spirochaetaceae bacterium | reverse complement strand
CCGATGTCGATTCGAAAGCGGCTGTAGGGGAAGAGGATCTCCTGGCCGCCCTTCGTGACGAAGTCGAAGCTGTCGGTTCCTTTGCCGTACTGGATGACGTTGTGCGGAACGTCAACGAAGCCGAGCTCGACCGAAGGCTGCACGGAGATGGCGGGGTGTGCCTCGGGGTCGGCCGCGACCGCGGTCGCCGCAATCATGGCGAGCAATAAGATGGATAGCGGAGTTTTCATGATTTAGAAGATACCCACGTGTGTCACCGTGGCCAACCGTAGCGGGGCCAACGCAAACGAAAACGCGCGGCCAACCGAGGACGCTTTGCGACCGCCGAAAGCACTTGTCCGGAAGAAGCAGTCGGTGACTTTTCGATCGGATGGATGCAGTGGGGAAATGCTGCAGCTTGAGCTCCCGGCAGATTCTTCTTGACGCGGCATCGACTTCGAAGTGTACCGTGTCACAGAGGAGGAGCGGCGTGAGTTCGACCGCACTGCGACGCGCAATACTCGTTCTGCTGCCGTTCATCGATGTGCTTACCGAGATCGGCATCGCCTCGGCCTTTCCCCAGCTGCGTGCGGCCTACGGAAGCGCCCTTCGAGCAAGCGTGGTGGTGGCGGTGAGTCCGCTCTTTGCGGTACTCACCGGATGGCTGTGGGGCGCCATCGCACGGCGCACCGCGATCGGTCGCGTCGTAGCCGGAGCGATGGTCGGGTGGGCCGTCGTGACGATCATCCTCGGGCTGGTCTTCACCACGTTCCTGCCGGCCCTCATTCTGCGGGCGCTTCAGGGGACGTTTTCAGCCGGTTTTGCGGCCCTTCCCTTCATCATCTTCGCGCGCCACGCAAGCGGAGAGCACGAACGAACGAAGAGTTTCGGTACGCTCGAAACCTCGGTGAGCGCCGGTGCCATCATTGCGCCCGTGTCGGTCGGTGCCGTCCTTGCGGTTGCGCCGCAGGTAGTGCTCCCGGCTCTCGGAGGCGTAATGCTCTTCTCCGTCGTGCTGTGGCTGCGCGGAGCGCCTATCGGCAGCGGATCGGCGCAGGCGGCGGGGGCGGGTGCCCGGGCCCCCTCCGGGAGCCCCGCCGGGGTAGCGCCGCGGCCGGGGGGAGAGATCCCGCCGGGCACGGTGGTCGCCCGGCGCGTTCTCGTGCCGACGGTTTTCGCGGCAGGCATCGCACTGGTGCTCGGTGCTTTCGAGACACTCATCCCGACGGTGGTCGAGGATACCTTCGGCTCGGTCCTGGGAGGCAAAGCAGTGACGATGGCCTTCGAGCTTACCGTGGTTGCCGGTATACTTCTGAAGGCACGGCGACCGGGGGTGCGTGCAACTCTGCCGCTGGTGCTCGCAGCCGTGGTCGGCACGGCCTACCTCGTTGCAGTCTGGCCGGCGAGCCCGAACGGCGCAGCGGCCGTCACGGCAGCGGTGGCGGCTCTCATGGTGCTCGCCGGGTTCCCCGTCGGGGCGGCCGTCACTATGGGAAACGAATACGCGGCCGCCCGCGTGGAGGGGGCGGAGGATGTGGGGATGGGCCTCTACTCGACCCTGCGAATCACCGGAAGCTTCCTCGGCCCGCTCTTCATGAACATCCCGTATCCGGCGGTGCTTGCAGCGCTTGCTGCAGTAGCGCTCGCGTGTGCGTCGCTCAGAAGTATCGATGCAACGCCCAGTCACCCGCGCTGAAGCTGTCGCGCGCGAAGTTCTGCTGATGCCAGTAGGGGTAGAGCTTGGGGATTGCGCTGACCTCATCGAGTTTCGCCTCGTCGTCGGCGGTGAGCTCGAGGTCCACGGCGCCGAGGTTGTCACGGAACTGCTCTTCGGTGCGTCCGCCCATCACCAGTGACGTGATGCCCGGGCGCCGCAGGAGCCAGGCGAGTGCAACCCGCGCGGCCGAGACGCCGTGGCGGTCGCCCACTTCCACGAGCGCATCGACGATGTTCCACAGCCGCTCGTAGTCACGGATGGGCGGCTCGTCCCAGCCGGCCGCCTGCCGCGTGCCTGCCGGTGTGTCCTTTCCGCGCCGATGCTTGCCGGAGAGGAGTCCTCCCGCGAGCGGACTCCACACGAGCACGCCGAGTCCCTGATCCACGGCGATGGGCAGAAGCTCGTACTCCGCCTCACGGGCCTCGAGGGTGTAGTGGATCTGCTGGGTGACGAAGCGAGGCAGGCCCTCGCGGTCGCTCACACCGAGAGCTTTCATGATGTGCCAGCCGGAGTAGTTGGAGCAGCCGACGTAGCGGATCTTGCCCTGCTGCATGAGGGTGTCGAGCGCGGAGAGCATTTCGTCGAGCGGGGTCGCGCCGTCCCACTCGTGCATGTAGTAGATGTCGATGTGATCGGTTCGCAGTCGCTTGAGGCTCCGCTCGCACTCGCGGATGAGATGATAGCGCGAGACCCCCTCATCGTTGGGGCCATCGCCGATCTTCATGCGGGCCTTCGACGATATCAACACGTCCTCACGCCGCCCGTCGAGCACCTCGCCGAGGATTTCTTCCGACCGCCCGTAGGAATACATGTTGGATGTGTCGATGAGGTTTACGCCGGCATCGGTGCAGACATCGACCAGCCTGCGTGCCTCCTTGACGCCCTGATTCCCGACCATCGCGAAGGGGCCCTCGCCGCCGAACGTGAACGTTCCCATTGTCAGCACCGACACCTTGAGTCCGGATCGTCCGAGTCGTCTGTATTCCATCAGTGGCCTCCCTCTTCAGTCGTGAATCTCTTTTACCCGTCCGACGTCGCCGGAGACGAGCTTGACCTTGATGCCGTGGGGGTGATGTGAGGAGTTGGTGAGGATGCGCTCAACGATGCCGTCGGTCAGCCTGCCGGTGGCCTGGTCTCGCTTCAGTACGATAGAGACATGCTGACCCGGTTTGATGTTCTCGCGTTTCCGTCCGTCCACGGATTGTCTCTCCTCGAACCGGCGCGGTGGAGCGTTCCCGCCGCCTATTGCGATACTGCTGCCTCGTACATCTCCTCGCTGCGCCTGCGCCTCGCGCGCAGTACGTTCCCGAGGCCCGTCATGAAGTCCGATATGCAATCACAGGCGAGGGAGTAGTAGACAGTGGTTCCCTCTTTGCGGTCGGTGAGGACGCCTGCGCCTTTCAGAAGTGCCAGATGTCGCGAAACGGTTGAAGTGTCGGCGCCGATGCGCTCGGTGAGCTCGCACACGCATTGCGGGCCCTCGGCTGAGATCACGTCTACGATGTATATGCGCGTGGGATGGGCCAGTGACTTGAGCACTTCTGCCCGTGCCTCGGCTTTCAGCCGGTCTTTTTCGTTCATAGCGTTCTTGTTCAGTTTGCCAACTATCCCGCTGAACGTCAACGAAATCTGCACGCTCTCAGGCCGACGTGGCGCAGCGGCGCGCGGAGCGGGGCGGGGCCGCGCCGGGGCGGCGCGGCCGGAGTGCCGGTTGCAACGTTTTTGTTTATTGGCTATATTGCCAAATAAAACCAAGCCGCTGATAAGGAGTGCTCCCATGACGATCCAGATACTCGGACCGGGCTGCCCCAATTGTGAGAACCTCGAGAAGAACGCGCGCGAGGCCGCGACGCGACTCGGTATCGATGCCACCTTCGAGAAGGTTACCGACAGCGATCAGATAGTCGAGATGGGTGTCATGCGCACGCCGGGCTTCGCCGTGGACGGCAAGGTGCAGAAGTCCGGCAAGGTCTTCACGACCGAAGAGATCGAGGAGTCGCTCAAGGCATTCACGGCGTAATCCATGGAAACGGCCTCCGCTGAAGCACGACAGACAGGCGCCTCCGGCGATCGCGGCGATCGCGGCGACCCAGGGCCACGCCGCCTTCCGGCATGGCTCCGCAGCTTCTGGGCCGAGAAGAAAAACCGACTGCTCCTCGGCATGACGGCGGTGTTCTTCGTCGCCTTCTTCACGCCGTGGGGTGGAGAGCGCGTCTCCGCTGCACTGAACGAGTCGTTTCTCATGCTCGGCGAGTACGCGCGCGAGCACGTGCTTCTGTGCCTCGTGCCGGCCTTCTTCATCGCCGGGGCGATCACCATATTCCTCAACCAGCAGGCGGTCATCCGTTACCTCGGCCCCGACGCGCCGAAGCTCACCGCCTACAGCGTGGCCTCGGTCTCGGGGACCATTCTCGCGGTGTGTTCCTGCACGGTGCTTCCGCTTTTCAAGGGCATCTACAAGAAGGGCGCGGGCATCGGCCCGGCGGTGAGCTTTCTCTATTCCGGGCCCGCCATCAACATACTCGCGATCATCCTCACCGCAAAGGTCCTCGGCGCTCAGCTCGGCATCGCTCGTGCGGTGGGCGCCATCGCCTTTGCCTTCATCATCGGGCTCGTGATGCAACTGTTGCACTTCCGCGAGGACAAAGAGCGCAGCACCAACGCCGCGATGTTTCAGTCCTTCGACGATGATAAGGGACGAAGTCTCGGTCAGATGGTCGTCTATATGGCCTCGATGATCGGGATCCTGGTGTTTCTGAACTGGGCGCCGTCGGGTGGCTCGGTGGCGTGGTGGGACTTCATCTTCCGGTGGAAATACGTCATAACCGCGGCATTCGCCCTCGTCCTCGTCTACACCCTGGTTCGCTGGTTCACCGCCCGCGAGCTCGGCGACTGGGTGGGGGCGACGAGGGACTTTGCCGTTCAGATCCTGCCGCTTCTGTTTGCCGGCGTTCTCGTGGCGGGCTTCCTGCTCGGTCGCCCGGGCCACATGGCCCTCATCCCCGAGAGCTGGATTGCCGACCTCGTGGGCACCAACTCCCTCGGCAGTAATCTCATCGCTTCGGTTGCGGGGGCGCTCATGTACTTCGCCACGCTCACCGAGGTGCCCATCATGCAGGGGCTCATCGGCTCGGGCATGAACCAGGGCCCCGCTCTCGCGCTGCTGCTCGCAGGCCCCTCCCTCTCGCTTCCCTCTCTCATGGTAATCGGCAGCGAGCTCGGTCTGCGGAAGACCGCGACTTACATCGGCCTGGTTGTGGTGATGTCCACCGCTGCGGGCATGATCTACGGTGGGTTGGTGGGGTAGGTTTCAAGAGGCGCTGCCCCGGAGTGGCAGGATGACGAAGCTACCGATTGGCGCGAATCGGTTGGGTCATCTGTCTTCGAGGTTACGGGCTTGCGTCGGAGCCCCCG
>CAYOFA010000221.1:0-5136 GCA_964402885.1 uncultured Spirochaetaceae bacterium | reverse complement strand
GCCGCAGCGCCGCTCTCGCCGGAGTCGGCCTCCGCACGGACGAGCGCGTCGTAGAAGCTGTGCCACGCCGCGCGCTCACCGAGATAGCGCGCTCTTACGGTCTCGCCGGCGGGATCCTGAAACAGCGGGCCGAGCTTGCGCGCGGCGAGGCCCACGACGCCTGCCGCCTCTTCCTGCTGTCCGTCGACAAGGAGCCCGGCGGCGTGCAGTGCAAGCCGTAGCACGATGACGCTGTAGCACCGCGAGGTAACGAAACAGCCGGTAAACGGATCAATCTGAGCCTTCGTCCGTTTCATCCCCCAGGGGAGGATCTCGGCGTAGCGGGTGAAGTAGTACGTTCTTGCGAGGTCTCCGATGAACCGACCGGTGCGGGCCGCGGCGATGGACTCCCCGGCGAAGGCCTCCTTGTCATGCCGCATGATGAGCCCAGGCTCATGCACGTACCTCAGCAGGCTGCCCTGCTCCCCGTCATACAGCACGGACAGAATGTACGCCTGGTCTTCGGCACGGCCGATGAAAGAGGGGGTAAAGGGTCGGTAGCGCCTCAGGTGGTCCACGAGGATGCCGTTCGTTCCGCCGGTTACGTGCACGCGCTCGATGCAGCGGGTGCGGCCGTCGAGCGCGCCGGCGTCATCATCGCCGTCCACGCCGGGGCGATCCGGGCCCACGGTGGCGTAGCGGGTCATCATCTCGGCGCGCGTGCTCACGGCCATGGGCAACTTGTTGAAGAAGACCGCAGCCTCGCCCGCGGGGATCTCTTCGGGGAGCGGCACATCGGGCGTGTAGACGCCGTGCCTGATGTCCTTCTCGTTCACCAGCGCACCTGCGATCATCCCGAGCTCCACCCGGTTTCCGTCACGGTCGACCCCGCGCGCGCCCCACAGCGGGGTCATGAAGTGCTCGAAGGCCGAGGCGCCGGTCTGTTCGGCGAGCTCGGGCTGGGGAAACACCTGGTCGAGGTCTATCTTGAACGTCCCGCGGATGCCCGGATCCACGAAGACCTGCCAGAAGGCGGCAATCGCCTTCAGAAACGAGTAGTGTCTACCGTACTCCCCGTCCACGCCGAAGACATCCACGACCGATTGAATCGTCTCGGCTGAAAGATAGGGCGCGAGCACGTCTTGGACGATCCGGCGGCAGTCCACTTCGGTGAAGAGGTATACATCGAGGTGCTCGAACTTCCCCGCCCGGCGAATCTCCTCGGCGAGATACTCGCGCCCGACCTCGTGGAGCCCGTCGTGAGTCACCGAAAGACTGAGGACGACCGTGAGCCGGGTTTTCGGGTCGACGCCATGATGTTCCTTTTCCCAGGCGACGGCGTCATCGAGTCCTCGCAGCCCGTAGATCGCCTCGTTGTTCTCGGGCGGAGTTCCGATGTGGATGGGATGGTCGTAGAAATAGCGCTGCTCCTCGTCGAAGGCGCGTCGGATGCCGGATTTGACATCGGCACCATGGGGCAGCGCGTCGATTTCCTCGCGGGTGTGGGGGACGGTCAGAAGGACGTTCGACGTGACGAGGAGCTCACGCACCGGGTCGGCGATCGGTCTGTCGTTGAGCTCCCGGAGCTCGACCACACGGCGCGCGCGCAGCTCCCCAATTGCGTCCTCGGTGCGACCGAGAAGCCGGGCGCCCTCCGGGAAGAACAGTTTCCACAGAAGATCACGGGATTCCCGGTCCCACCCCCTCACGCGGCCGGCCCGAAGGGCTTCTGCAGCATCGTCGAGGGCGGCACGCCACTCCGCGTCGGTTTCCCGAAGGTCTGAAAGCTCCGTCAGGACCCGCGCCGCGGCGGTTTCGAGAAACGCGTCCACCTCGTCGCTCACGGGCGCGGTCGCGGACTCGGTCGCGACGGGGCCCGCGCCCCCTGCTCCGTGGTCTCTGCCGGCAAGACGTGCAGCGAAACTCGCGAGACGCCTCGCGGTAGTCGTATCGCCGAGCCGGCGAAAGTCCACGCCACCGAGGGGCTCTCGCCCCTCAGAGGCAGAATCCGCCGAGCCGAACAGAATCGCATCAATCACCGTGTGTATGGAATCGCTCACCCCAACCTCCCTGCCGTCGTGCTCTCGGCGCATCATAACACGGAACCTGCCCTTGCGAAGTTTCCGCCGACCCGCTAGGCTGTCGCGAATGGAAATGGTGCATGATTTCCGTGACATACCCCCGTGGGTAGCCGAGGGCTATATCCTGTCTCTGACCGGAAGCTCGCCCGAGTCGCAGGGTTTCTCCGGTCCCGGATGGCGTATCACCATCGCGGAGCTTCCCGACGTCGAGGTCGGCAGCCTGCGATTCAGGCAGATCCGGTTGACGGTGTCAGGGGAACACGACGTTGTGGAGCGGGTGTGGGAGGAATTGGGGCCGAAGTTCTACAGAGGTGGTGCCTGAGACCGGACGCCACGACGTCACGAAGGAGAGTTCCTTCTCCTCCGTGACTGTCGCGGTCGTTGCCGGCGATAGGCCTCGATCACTCAGGAAGCTGCTGAACGGGCTCCTCTTCTTCGGACGTGTGCTCGATCGCGAGCATCTGCCCGTTGTCGTTTACCGTGAAGAAGCTGATAGAGGACTCGAGCTGCTCGGCCTGGCTCGAGAGCTCCTCGGCCATGCTCGACATCTCCTCCGACTGGGAGGCGTTCTGCTGCGTCACCTGATCGAGCTCTGCGATGGCCTTGCTGATCTGCTGACTGCCCGAGCGCTGCTCGTGGCTGCCGGCGCTGATTTCCTGCACGAGCTCGGCCGTTCTGCGGATGTCGGGAACCAGTGCATCGAGCACAGACCCCGCGCTCTCGGCGACTTCCACACTGCTGGAGGAGACGTCGCTGATCTCTGATGCCGCCCGCTGGCTCCGCTCGGCGAGCTTTCGGACCTCGCTCGCGACGACGGCAAACCCCTTCCCCTGCTCGCCCGCACGCGCCGCTTCGATGGCGGCATTCAGCGCAAGGAGGTTCGTGTTCCGCGCAATCTCCTGGATGATGGATATCTTCTCGGCGATGTTCTTCATCGCCTCCACCGTATCGCGCACGGCCTGCCCGCCCTCCTCGGCATCGGTTGCCGCTTTCCGGGCGATTTTCTCGGTTTCCTGGGCGTTGTCCGCGTTCTGCTGGATGTTCGAGTCCATCTCCTCCATGGAGGATGAAACCTCCTCGGAGTTCGATGCCTGCTCGGTGGCGCCCTGCGACATCTGTTCGGCGCTCGACGACATCTGCTGGCTACCCGTTGACACGTTCTGCCCCGCCGTCGAGATTTCGCGTACCA
Organism: uncultured Spirochaetaceae bacterium; assembly: GCA_964402885.1. Classification (GTDB taxonomy): domain Bacteria; phylum Spirochaetota; class Spirochaetia; order DSM-27196; family PWMO01; genus JAAAOH01. The sequence goes on along the minus strand of CAYOFA010000221.1, from coordinate 1,887 downwards.
CCTCTTTCAGGCGCTGCACCATGTCGCGAAGCGAATCGGCAAGCATGCCGACTTCATCGCCCTGGTCGATATCCATGTCGGCGGTAAGGTCGCCCTGGGCAACGGTCTGGGCGAACGACACGCCCTTGATCATCGGTCGCGATATCATCGCCGCAACGAAGTAGGCGCTGAGGGCAACGATAACGGCAATCACGATACCGGCAACCAGAATGGAGTACGCGAGCTCACGCATTGGCGCGGTCACTTCGGCCTCGTTTATCTCCGAGAGGAGCGCCCAAGTCGTGTCGTACACGTCGATCGGACCGAAGGCCGAGAGCACCGTGCTCCCCGTGTAGTCAGTGATGAGTCGGGCATCCTCCTCCCCGGCGAGAGCGGCACGGGCGGCCTCGGTTTCCACGCTCCCCGTCTCGGGGTTCGCAAACGAAGCCGACACGCTGTGGTTCTCCGGGTCGAGGTAGGAGTCCGAGCGCATGAGGTGCTCCGGTCCCACCGCGTAGGTTTCACCGGTCTCACCCATGCCGGAGCGCTCCTGCATAATGGCGTTGATCTCCTCGAGCGGCAGCTGCACGGCGACGATCAACTCCGTGCTGTTTCCGTGGACGATGGGCTCGGCAATGAAGGCGGCCGGCTCGCCACCGGAGGGCTCGTAGGGGCGAAAATCCCCGAAGGATAGATCGCGGGTCTCTATCGCCTCGCTCACCGCTTCCCCGAGGCTGGAGTCGGAGTAGGGTCCGCTCAGGATGTTGGTTCCGTAGTCCGCCTCCTCCGCAACCGAGTAGAAGACCTCTCCTTCGGGATGAATGAGAAAGAGATCGTAGTACCCGTTCTGATCGTTGAACTTCTCGAAGTAGTCCGCGTCTTCACTTGCAAGCGTAGGCGCGATCGCCTCTTCCATGCTTATCTTCGTGACGAGCGCCCAGTTCATGCCGGGCACGTCCAGCGAGGAGTAGACCACCATCACCAGCGTGCCCGAGGAATCGGTGTACACGTCACGGCCGCTTTCTCCTGCGTGGGCCTCTTCGAGGTACTCCGGCGCGATGTCGGTCGCGTCGTAGCCGTAGACGAAGTCTCCTTCGCCCATGGTTTCCATATCACTTCGAAAGAGATAGCGGTCTCCGCGCTTCTCCATGAGGTAACTCTCGCCCGTCTCCCCGAGACCGGCGCGGACGTCCATGATCCGGTTCATTGCCCGCTCGACCTCGCTCCCGGCGGCAACGTCGGAGCGTGCGGCCGCATTCGTGTCGAAGTAATGCTCCACCGCTTCCGCCTGGTTCTCGTGAACCGAGGTGAGCTGTTGAAACGCGGCCTGTCGCAGCGAGTCGACCGTCCGCGAGAGCGAGTAGATTTCGTCGTTGACGCCGGCGAAATAGCTCTCCACCTGGCTGGACTTTATGTCCCGGATCGCGCGAAGCTGAGAGTAACTGTCCCTCATGAGCGCCTTCCCCGACATGTTCGACGACCAGAATCCGACGACGGCCAGCGGCACGAGGCCGACCAGAAGAAACAACGAGATCAGTTTTGGCTTGAGCTTGATGTCTTTGAGTCTCAACATCTGCTTCCCCTTGCGTTGCAGCGCCGACCGATTCGCCGCTTCGAGGTCTCGGCGGCACTGTCAAGAATGTTTATAGTGGAGTTTTTAGAATAGAGCCAACGTAACACTCATGTCCGGTGAACGCAAGGGGGTCGAAACGGAAATTTCTCCAAATAGGTCAATAAGGCGGCGGATGATCCGGTCTACCGTGCGAGCGCCGGTCCGGCCGGTCACTCACGGTGGACGCGATCGGGAGAGAACGCCGGGCGGCACACCGACCAGTACTCCGCCGGCTCGTCGAACGGGTTGGAGTACTGTACTCGCGTGCCTGCGCGAACCAGCAGAGACTCCCCGGC
>CAYOFA010000220.1:1915-5141 GCA_964402885.1 uncultured Spirochaetaceae bacterium | reverse complement strand
CGTTTCGTTGCCTCGCGGCGAAGATTCGGGTAGGATGCCGCCATGGCCCGCATCTACTCCTGGAATGTGAACGGCATCCGTGCCGCAGCCCGCAAGGGCTTCTTCGACGTACTCATCAACTCCGACGCCGACATCTTCTGCGTGCAGGAGACCAAGGCGCAGCCCGACCAGCTGAGCGAGGACTTCATAGCCCCCGACGGATACCACAGCTACTGGAGCTCGGCCGAGCGCAAGGGCTACAGCGGCGTCGCGGTATTCAGCCGGACGGAGCCGCTTTCGGTCTCGAGGATGGAGATTCCGCGCTTCGACAGTGAGGGCCGCGCGCTCATCCTCGAGTATCCGGATTTCACCCTCATCGGCGCGTACTTCCCCAACAGCCAGGAAGCCGGCAGGCGCCTCGACTACAAGCTCGACTTCTGCGACAGCATGCGGGGAATCTGCGACGAGCTCGACGCTGCCGGTAAGCACATCGTACTCTGCGGCGACTACAACATCGCCCACAAACCCATCGACCTTGCGAACCCGAAGCAGAACGAGAAGAACGCCGGCTACCTGCCGGAGGAACGTGAGTGGATGGAGACGTTCACCGGCGCCGGTTATCTCGATACCTTCCGCATGTTCAACACCGAGCCCGGCCACTACAGCTGGTGGACCTACCGGGCGAACGCCCGGGCACGGAACATCGGATGGCGCATCGACTACCACTGCGTCAACGGCGCCGCAGCTTCCCGCGTCAAGAGCGCCGGTATCCTGCCGGAGATCTACGGATCGGATCACTGTCCGGTCGTTCTCGAGCTCGAATAGCCTGATCAGGGGCGACCGGCCGCCGACGCGCGGACGCGTCCGGCCGCGCCCGGACGCCCCCGAACGAGCAAAACACCCCGATATCTACTCATGATTCCTTTACCGTTCGAGGGTCGACGGTATTATCTTAGGCCCGACGATATCGGCTGTGGAGGCTATTCTCGCATGGAACAGCAACGGATTCCGCTATTTCCCCTCGGCGTGGTGCTTCTTCCCCGCATGCCGTTGCCCCTGCACATCTTCGAAGAGCGGTACAAAGAGATGGTTGCCCGCTGCATCGATGAGAACATTCCCTTCGGGGTGGTGTACGCCTCCGGTTCACGGCTGCAGTCCAGCGGATGCACTGCGCGCGTGGAGCGCGTGATAGAGGAGTACGACGACGGTCGCTCCGACATTCTCACCCTCGGAGAACGCCGCTTTCACATCGACGAGATGTTCGAGGAGCAACTCTACATCGAGGCCCGGGTCTCCTACTTCGACGATGACGGGGTCGACGGGGACGGGATCGACGGGGACGCGATCGACGGGGCCCGCGAGCGCATCGGGGAGCTTGCTCGGACCGCCGTCGAGCGGATCGAGGTGCTCGGCGATCTCAGCGGGCACGAGATAGAGCGGGACCCGCTCGAGAGTCTCGACCCGCAGAGCCTTTCGTTCATCATCGGCGCCTCCGGCGTGTTCACCCTCGAAGACCGGCAGAGCTTTCTCGAGATGCGCTCCACCGAGGAGCGTCTCAGCGAGGAAGTCCGCAGGCTCGAGCAGAGTATCGCCCAGCGGGAGATGATTCGCGACGCCCGGCAGACGCTGGGCCTCAAGGGCGATCTCTCCCATCTTCTGAACTGATTGACAACGCCGCATCCGCTTGCCTAGAATCTTTGAAACGGCGGGGGACGCAAACCATGAGTGAATACCAGAAACAGATTACCGAGCTCGACCGATCCATCTCGGAACGTGAAGCCCATATGGGCACGCTGCAGGCGACGATCGGCCGTTACGTACGCGAGCATCGCAGCGACCTCGTGGAGCAACGGCGCCTTCGCACGAAGGTAAAAGAGGCCGAAGCCAGGCAGAAGGAGTTCGATGAGGCCTCCGCGCAGGCGGCGAAACTCGAACATCTGCAGAATCGCCGTCAGGAGCTGCAGGAGCAGATCACCGATGCCCAGGCCGAAGTCGACAGGATGTCGGAGGAAATCAAGCCCCTCTGCCAGGACGTCGGTAAGGCGGCATTCAAGACCTACCGGGAGAATCCCTTCGTCGATCCGGCCATCGAGGAAATCTTCTCCTCCCTGCTCGAGCACGAGGAGGAGCTCAGAGAACTCGACCGACAGATCGGCGAGCAGGAGTCGGAGCTCGCCCAGCGCTCGGCCGTGGCCAAGCTCATGTCCCGCGGCCGACTTGCATTTCTCAAGGGCAAGAAATCCGCGCGGGAGAACGCCCTGCCCCGGCTCTACCGCGAGGCGGGTGAGGCGGTCTGCGCAACCAACTTCATAACGCGGGTCGAGGATCCGAGCCTCTCGGCGGCCGCCAAACCCTACTTCCAGAAACGAGCGGAGATCGAGGACCTCGAGCAGCATATTCAGTCACTCGATGACGAGAAGCGCTCAGTCGGGGCCGAGCTCGCCGAACTCACCGGCAATGTCGGGGCCGAGCGTCGCCTCAAAAAAGCGAAGGAAAGCGCCGAAAACGAGCTCCGCGCGATAGACCGCGAGATCGGGGAGAAGGCCGCCTCGGGAATCGACGGCGACCCGGACCTTCCCGATGAGGTGCGCGCGGCGGTCGACGAGCTGAAGACCGCGGAGGAGGCGCAGAACAAAGAGCGTGACCGTCTGCGCCGACTGAGAGCGGCCGTGGAGCTCGAAGACGTCACCGAATCGATCCCGAAGATAGAGCAGCAGATAAGCCGACAGGAGCAGGACATCGCCGAGCGTCAGAAGCATCTCGAGGAGCTGAAGCAGCAGCTGGAGAACGCCGAGGCCGAGAAGCGACGCCTCGAGAAGGCGCGCGGGCCGGCGGAGAACCTGTAGGCCGACGTGGCGGCAGCGTGAGCGAGCAGCAGAACCTCTTCCAGGCCGACGAATCCGAGGAGCCACTTGCCGCGCGGATGCGACCGCGAAGCGTTGACGAGTTCGTCGGACAGGACCACATACTCGGCGAGGGCCGCCTTCTGCGCCGAGCCATCCAGGCCGACATGCTCACCTCGGTCATCTTCGCGGGCCCGCCGGGAACCGGGAAGACCACCCTCGCCCGCGTCATCGCCAACACGACAAAGAGCAAGTTCCTCTCGCTCAACGCCGTCCTCTCGGGAGTGAAGGACGTGAGGGCCGCCATCGAGCAGGCAAAGAGCTACCGCGAGCACTACGGCCTGCGCACCATTCTCTTCGTCGATGAGGTCCATCGCTGGAACAAGGCGCAGCAGGACGCGCTG
>CAYOFA010000220.1:0-1815 GCA_964402885.1 uncultured Spirochaetaceae bacterium | reverse complement strand
CGTGGCCGACGGCGACGCGCGGTCGCTCCTGAACGCCCTGCAGCTTGCGGTGGAGACCACACCCGATGAGTTCCCGCCTCCGCCGGGCACGAAGATCCATGTCACGCGGGAGGTCGCCGAGGACAGCATACAGCGCAAGGCGGTGCTCTACGACAAGGAAGGCGATTATCACTTCGACACCATCAGCGCCTTCATCAAGTCCCTCCGCGGCTCCGACCCCGATGCCGGCCTCTACTGGATGGGCCGGATGATCGCAGGCGGCGAAGACCCCCACTACATCTTCCGCCGCATGCTCATTCTCGCAAGCGAGGACGTGGGTCTCGCCGACCCCCAGGCACTCGTCATCGTGGAGGCCGCGGCGCGGGCCTTCGATCGCGTCGGCATGCCCGAGGGGCAGTTTCACCTGACCCACGCGGCGCTCTATCTGGCGAACTGCCCGAAATCGAACTCAACCATGGGCTTCTTCGACGCCCTCAGCGCCGTGCAGGAGGAGCGTCAGGCGGAGGTGCCGAAGCATTTGCGTGATGCGAGCCGAGACGCCAAGGGCTTCGGCCACGGCGAGGGCTACCTCTATCCCCACGCCTATCGGGACCACTGGGTGGCCCAGAACTACCTGCCCGGGGCGCTTCGCGACCGCGTATTCTACCGGCCATCCGACCAGGGATGGGAGGGTGATGTAAGACTGGAGGTGCAGCGCCGCCGCGACATCCAGCTCTCGCTCATGACCGCCGAGGGCGAGGATGATGATGTACTGACCTTCACGCCCACCGGCCGGGCGCGGGAGCGGTGGCTTGCGCGGCTTGCCGAAGCTCGGGGACGCCTGCTCGCCGAGGCCCGCGATCGGCTCACGGCGGGTCTCGCGCGCCACGACACCGTGCTCGTCGCCGGTGTCTCTCCGCTGCCGCTTTTGTGGGAGGCGGTGCGGCGTGCGCCCGAGGGCGGGGTCTTCGCCGTCATCTCGGCCCCGCGGGCGCTCGAGGCTGCCCGTGGGCAGGCCGCCGAGCTCTCCGAGCTCGAGCGTCCCCGGATAGCCGAGGGCGACGTCGCAGCCGTGCTCGGCGGCGCGGCCGACTGGCCGTCGACCTTCGACCGAATCATCGGGCGAAACCTTCTCGGGCGCCGGACGGACCGGGGCGAGCTGCTCGGGCTCCTCGCGGGACGGCTCGCACCGGGCGGGCGGCTCATGCTCGCAGAAAGCGTCCCGGCCGCCTTTCCGCGTCTCTCCGAGCTTGCCGCCGAGGCGAACGCTCCCGGGGCGCTTCGAGAGGGTGTGGAGCGGGCTGAAGCGCGGCTGTTCGCCGACCCCGAGAGCCCGCTCTTTGCCTGGCAGCCCGGGGACCTCGCCGAGCTCGCCCGCGAAGCCGGGCTCGAAACGGCGACGGTGGAAACGCGGGAGTATGGCGACCGGCGGAGGATCGCAGAGGGGGATCTCCGGGTCTGGGTTTTCGGCCGCGGCGCGCCGCAGGGGCAGGCCCGCGGTGAGGCCGGCGCGCCGGGCGCTGCGGGCGCCGGCGCCGCCCCCGAGCCGCACTCCTACGCGGCGTACCTTGCCGCCGAGCTCTCCGCTGAGGCGCGCGAGAAACTCGTTTCGGTGCTCTGTGCGGCGCTGTGTGACGGGGAAATCGACTGGCCGACTACGGTCGCGTATCTCGAGGTTTGACGGCGGCCGGGCATTCGTAGTAAGTTACCGCGGGCATCGACAGGAACGTCTGTATTGACAAAACTGCCCGGAGTGGGCATCCTTCGTGCTCACGAGCGCGGTGGATGTAGTTCAATGGTAGAGCACCAGATTGTGGTTCTGGTTGTTGCGGGTTC
>CAYOFA010000219.1:2241-5207 GCA_964402885.1 uncultured Spirochaetaceae bacterium | reverse complement strand
GGCAGCAGCACCGTCTCCGCAATATCTCCCTCTTTTGCTCCGATGTGTACGCTCATTGTTCCTCCATGATGTTCGTTTGCTCAGATCTGGTCGACGAGCCAGGCGCCGAACTCTTCGGTGAGCTCGGCGACGTCCGGCATCTCGGCCTTCATCGTATCAAAAAATGCGCGAAGGTCATCCTTCTCGTACTTCAGACCTACCATATGCTGCTCGAGGTATTCCACCATCTCCGGATGAAGCGTGTCGGAGAACACGGCAACCTCGGTGATGCGTCCCCGTTTGGTCTCCATGTGCACGTCCATCTCTCCCCAGTCGAAGCGTTCGTTCATGTGATGGGAGAAGTCCGGCGAACGGCCGAAGCGCCAGTTCCAGTCCTTGAGCTCCTCGAAGTGAGTGGCAAGTGATGGAATCTCCGAGAGATCATCGCGGGTGAGGTGCTCGACCTCTGCCTCCTCGCCGTAGTGCTCGAGGAAGGTCTTGATGATGGTTGCAGTGAGCTTGTCGTGATCGAGCCCGTCGTTGAACTCCGTGAGGTTGGCCACCCGCGACTTCACCGACTCGATGCCCTTGGAGACGAGCTTCTTCTTGGCCGGATTCAGGTAATCGACGAGGCGCCCGAGATCGGCGCCGATCAGCAGGGTGCCGTGGTGGAAGGCGCGGTCCTTCGCGCGCTTGAAGGCGCTCCCCGAGACCTTTCGCCCGTCGACGAGGATATCGTTTCTCCCTGAGCGCTCTGCGGTGATGCCGAACTCCGCGAGCGCATCGATGATGATGCGGAAGTTCTCCTCCTGGTCATACTGATCGAGGCTCGTCATGAAGGTGAAGTTGGTATTCCCGAGGTCCTGATAGACCGCACCACCGCCCGACTGCCTGCGGGCAAGGTAGATGCCGTCTCGCTCCATTTTCTCGAGGTTGCATTCCTTCCACGGGTTCTGATGGCGGCCGATGACGACCGTATCGGCATTTCGCCAGAGAAACAGAATGCGGTAGGACGGGTCCATATCGCGGAAGATCCAATCCTCCGTGGCGAGATTGAACCAGGGATTGTTACTTTCGGATGTGAAAATCCGTACGCTCATGGGGTTCCCCCTTGCGGTATTGTGATGCGTGCGAGCACGCCGAAGTGGGATGATGGAAACACGCCGTAGGTGGCCTCATCGAGTACCACGCGTGCCTCCTCCACCTCGACGCCTGCGCCCCGCACGAAGACGTAGTCGATGCGGGCCGCCGTTTCATCCTCCCACGTCCCGAGCCCGTGTCGGGTGATGTGGGTGTTTCGTCCCGGATCCCAGGTTGCTCCGGCGCTCACCCCGGACGCAGCCGTACTGCCCCGCGCCCAGGCGAAGGCGTCGACGAATCCGGCCTCCTCGAGGGCGGCGATCTCCTCGGAGCCGGGAAGCGCGTTGAGCGTACCGGTGAGGATCACCGGTGCGTCTCCGGCCACCTCGTTTATGGCGACTATCGTGCGTCGTGCCTCCTCGAGGCGCCGCTCCTTACCGTGTACCGCCCGCTCCATGCGGTCGATGAGCTCCGCTGAGGCGAGCTCACCGGCGCCGTATGCCTCGATGAGCTCCACCATATCGTCGCGCGTGGAGAACGGGCTCGCGAACCACCGGGTGTGAAACACGTAGACGCTGCGACCGCCGACTACGAGCTCTGCGCCGAGCACCTGCGTGGTTGCGTCGGTCTGAAGCGACACCGTGCGCCCCACGTAGCCCCCGGCGAGCGTCCGGCGGGCAGCGAAGCTCGGCTGCGCCGCATCCACTGCCAGAATAATGTCGCCCTCGCGAAGGTTCGTCGGCAACCCGACCGGGCCGACTCGCACCCCGCCCTCGGCCATGTGGGACACCGCCGACATCCCGAGCGTCTCGGAAAAACTCGCGGCCATGCCGTGCACGGGGTTTGCCTCACCGAGCGTGACGATATCGGGCTCGAGCGCCGCGATCCTGTCGGCGAGGAGCCCGAGGCGGAACTCCCGTGCCGCCGGCTCCTCATAGGATCCGCGGGCAAAGAAGCCGCCCGCCTCGAGGCTGCTCCAGGCGTTTACGGTGACGATAGTGAGGGGACCGGAAAGGGTCAGGCCGGGACCGGCGGCCTCCGCCTCCGCGGCGGGTGCATCCCCGGATTCCGCGGTTTCTGTGGCTGCATCCTGGGCGGTGGCGGGCAGAGCGAGCAGAAACGCGAGCGCGAGGCTCGAAACGATCCGGCGCATAGCGCGGCAGACCCCCTGATCGGAGCGGTTGCCCCGTAGTATAGTCCAATCGAAAGGGGAGGGCAAAGACCATGATCGAGCTTGCAGTGTTCCTCGGAAACCCCGGATCACGCTACGCGCGCACCCGACACAACATCGCCATGCGGATGGCCGAGGCCTTCGCAGAGCGTCGGGGCGAACAGTTCCAGCAGAAGTTCCAGGGACGGCTCGCGACGATCCGACCGCCGCATGGGACGGGAGACGCTGCGGGGGCTGCCGGTCTACGGAGTACCGGCGGACGCACCGGCACGCCGGGCAAGCTCCTCGTCCTTTTGCCTGAAACCTACATGAACCGCTCCGGCGAGAGCGCCGGCGCCTGCGCCCGCTATCATTCGATCGGCCCACGTGATGTCCTCGTCGCCCACGACGAAGTGGAGCTTCCCTTCGGTACGCTCGAGCTCCGCCGCGGCGGCGGGCTCGCCGGGCACAACGGGCTGCGCTCTATTGCCCAGCACCTCTCGAGCAAGGACTTCGCCCGACTTCGCATCGGCATCGGACGTCCCCGACATGGTGATGTCTCATCACATGTGCTCGGAAACTTCTCGCCGGACGAGGAGGCACGACTCGACGAGCTCGAACGCGGAGTGGAGGAGATCATCGAGCGGTTGAGTGTAGAGAGCTTCGAAACTGTTGCGAAAGAGGTTGGACGGCGCGTGGTGTTTGCCTACTGAATCGTAAGGCGGGAAGAGTGAGGCCGAAACGGCGTGGCGGGCGG
>CAYOFA010000219.1:0-2141 GCA_964402885.1 uncultured Spirochaetaceae bacterium | reverse complement strand
CTCAGGCGCCCTCACGCGCCAGGCCGACTCCCAGGCCTCGCGCTCCGCATCCCAGCGGAAGGCCTGACCGCCGTCTTTCGGGATGGCGAAGAACCCCTCGGCTCCGGCGGCCCCGCCGCCGTCGTCGGCGCCGGCCTGGTCATCAGCGTCGGCATCATCGGCGTCACTCGGCTTGAGGTAGGCGTAGCGGTCATCCTCACGGTATGCGGTGAACAGCGCTCGCACCCCATCGGCCTCGCGCACCCAGGTGCCGTCCTGCAGGCGCACGAACACGCCGCCGGGATAGCGGTAGGTCGCGCCGCGGGCGCTCTCGTCGCCGGAGTCGCCAGCCTCGGCCGGGTCTGCCCCCTCGCTGCGGCCCGCTTCGGCGAGGAGCTCGGCGAGCGGGCGCTGGTAGCGGTCGAGCTCGGCTCGGAGCTCACGGATGGAGTCGGGCGCATGGAAGGCGCCGAGGCGGCGGCCGGAGGGGTGGAAGACGAGGAAAGAGGGGTATCCGGGAAACTCGAAGCGCGCGTGCCCGGGGTCCCGGTCGGTGAGCCGTACCGTGATGAACTCCTTTCGCAGGATGTCGCCGACGAGGTCGTCGGAGAGGACCTCGGCCTCGAAGCGCTCGCAGGGCTCGCACCAGCCCGGCGCGGTTATGAACAGCACAAGGGGTCGCTCGCTCTCGCGCGCAGCGGCGAGGCCCTCATCGTAGGAGTCGAGCCAGACCTGGGCGGAGGCGGAAGACGGCGCGAGCACGTGGGCGGCGAGAGCGAGGATCAGGGTCACAATGGGCGCGGAGAAGCGGTGTGTGCGGTGCATAGTCCCTCAGCTAGGTATATCGATCGATTCGGGACGGGAATTGACGGATTACTCGTCGGCGGAAAGCGGCGTGCGCCCGCGCAGTGAACGCGCAATGGTCAGGCGGTCCGCATACTCGATGTCACCACCGACGGGAAGCCCGAGGGCAAGGCGCGATGTTTTCACCCCGCGCTTCTCGAGCATGCGCACGAGATACAGCGCCGTGGTGTCGCCCTCCACCGTGGGGTTCGTGGCGAGAATCACCTCCTGCACGCCTTCTTCGTGCAGACGTCCCACGAGGGTCGAAATCGAGAGGTCCTCCGGACCCACGCCGTCTATGGGAGAGATCACCCCGCCGAGCACGTGATAGAGGCCGCGGTACTCGCGCGAGGCCTCGAGAACGGCGACGTCCTGGGGCTGCTCTACCACGCAGATCGTCGTGCGGTCGCGGGAGGGGTCGGTGCAGATATCGCAGGGGTCGTGCTCTGTGTAGTTGCCGCAGACCGAGCATCGGCGGATGCGGTTCTTGAGCTCCCGGATTTCGGTGGCAAGTCGCTCGTTGTAAGCGGAGTCCGCCTGCAGCAGATAGTAGGCGATGCGCACCGCGCTTTTTTTGCCGATGCCGGGGAGACGGGATAGGGCCTCGGTGAGGCTATCCAGAATGGTCACCTCAGCCCCCGAACATTCCCGGAGGCAGGTCCATACCGCCGGTGAACGAGGACATCTCCTCGCGGATCTTCTCCTTGACGTTGGCGGTCGCGTTAGTGAAGGCGGCAAGCATCAGGTCCTGCAGCATCTCGATATCGTCGGGGTCCACCGCCTCCGGAGAGATCTGAACGGAGGTGACCTGGAACTCCCCGGTCATCTCCACGCGCACCATGTCGCCACCGGCGGTACCCGTTGCGCGAACGTCTTTCAGGCGTTCCTGGGCCTCGCCCAGCTTGGATTGGATATTCTGGAAATTCTTTAGAATGTCCATGGGATTCATTGAACTCATTGTCCTTCTACCACCTCACCGCGGAACACATGTTTAACGAGCTCTACCCGTTCGTCCCGCGAGTTCTGTTCGTGTGCGCTTCGACTCTGTACGACGACCACGTCGAGGGCAAGCTCCTCATCGGTGATCTCCTCGCAGACCGAGCGCACGTAGTCGCGCTCCTGCTCGATGGCCGTGGCCGGATACTGGTTCTCGAAGAGCACTCGTATCGACCCGCCGCCGATCTCCCAGCGCACCGCCTTCTCGAGGTTGGAGGCGAGGGTCGGCTTGTGATCCCGCACCTCGCCGACGATCCGCTCGGCGGTGCCCGCATCGAGGGCCTCGTAGGTCTCGCGAGGCGCCGCTGCCGGGCTCGCGCCGG
>CAYOFA010000218.1:0-5224 GCA_964402885.1 uncultured Spirochaetaceae bacterium | reverse complement strand
ACCCCGTAGTACTCGCCGTCGTTCTGCACGGCGCCCCGCGCGGGAGCGGTCCAGTCGCCGGATCGATGCCGTAGGCGTCGAAGTACTGCTCGACCGGCTGCAGAAGGTCGCGAGAGGTGTAGTCGGGCATGTTCGAGCCGTGCATGACCGCCACGTCCGGCGGGTTCCCACCGGCAAAGCTCGTGTTCAGCGCGTCGTAGTAGGTCCCCCACTCCGCGCCACCGAGACGCTCGATGCGGATCTCTCCCTCGTGTTCCGCGTTGAACTTGTTGGTGAGTATCTGTATGACCTCACATTCGGTGGTTGCCTGGCTGACGTCGGTGACGCCTTCGGTCGTGTCGTCGCAGTCACCGAAGAATCTGGCAAGCCGGAGCACGGTTACATCGCCCTCTCCGCCGCCTTCCTGCTCTCCGCCTGCGAGGGCGAGCCCCGGCAGACTCACAACGAGTATTGCCGCCATGAGCAGCATGTGCGTTCGTCGTAACATGTTTTCCTCCATACTTTTTCGTGCGTGTTGTATGCCGCCAACGGCGACAGAAACGTGCAGACTATTTCCCCCCGCTCGTCATCGAAATTCCCCGAATGAGGTTCTTCTGGAAGACGAGGAACAGGACCATGAGCGGCAGTGCTGCGATGACACCACGCGCCATGAGCGAACCGAGCTCGGTTGCCTGGGCGAAGTTCCCCTGCAGCGATGCGAGGCCGGTGGTAATGGTGAACATCTCCTTCTCCGTTGCCGAGACGAGGGGCCACAGGTAGTCGTTCCAGGTCAGGATGAAGGTGAACACCGCGAGCGCGGTGAGCGCGGGCCGGGACATCGGCATGATGATGCGCCAGAAAATGGTCCAGCGCCCCGCCCCGTCTATCTCCGTCGCCTCCTCTATCTCGCGCGGAATGGCCATCATGAACTGCGTCACGAGGAATACGCCGAGTGGAATGGCCACCCGGGGGAGAACGAGGGCGAGGTAGGTGTTATGCATCTGAACCTCGGCAAACATCAGGAACAGCGGGATGAACATTGCCTCTTTCGGCACCATCATACCGGCAAGCAGCGTCGGATAAACGATGAACTTGCCGCGAAACGGGATTTTGGCAACCGCGTAGGCGGCCATCGACTGAAGCACGATGGTGGCGACGGTCGTCACGCCGGTTACAATGACGCTGTTCGCGAACCACCGCATGGTGAGCCCGACACGGAACGTAGCGATGAAGTTCGCGAGCGTGGGGCTGCGCGGAATGAGAATGGTCGGGTTCTCCTGCAGGATGGTGTTCGGCGTGAGCGAGAGCACCAGCATCCAGAGCATGGGAATGATCCACAGAAGTGCCACGATGAACAGAAGGAGCTTGCCGATGAGCGGCTTGAGGTTGACTGCCGGCGCACTGACCACGGGTTCGGCCTGCAGCGTTTGAGAGCTCATGCTTCCCTCCTCTGCGAAAGCCGCAGCTGAACAATGGACACCAGAAACATCACGACAAAAAGAATGATGGACATGGCCGAGGCGTATCCGAGCCGGAAGTCACGGAATCCGCTTTCGTATATGTACTGGATAAGAACGCGTGTGGTGCCGCCCGGGCCGCCGCGGGTCATGATGTAGACCTGCCCGAATATCTGAAAGGAGGCGATGATCTGCAGAATGGTGACGAGGGCGATGGTGCGCTCCAGTCCCGGGATGGTGATATTGAAGAACCGGCTTACCGGTCCTGCCCCGTCGATGCGTGCCGCCTCATAGAGCGACGGGTCGATATCCTGAAGACCCGCCACGAAGAGGACCATATTGAATCCCACCGTCCACCACAGGGTTGCGATCACGATGGCGTGCATGGCCAGGCTCGGATTGGTGAGCCAGGACAGCGGCTCGAGTGAGAACAGGCGAAACGCCTCGGCAATCAGGCCCTGATCGGGGTTGAACAGAAAGCCCCAGATGAGCGTCATGACGGCGACCGAGAGCACATAGGGACTGAAGAGCATCGTCCGCATCGCCCCGGTCTTTGGTTTGGCCACCCCAAGCGCGAAGAAGAGCCCGAAGATGATAATGAGCGGTGAGGAGAGAAGAACAAACTCCACGGTGTTCGACAGTGAGCTCCAGAACCTGGCGTCTTTCGTGAACATCTCGGTGAAGTTCGACAGGCCGATGTAGTCGCGCTGCAGAGACAGGAGATCCCACTCGAAGACGCTCATGAAGGCCGCCTGGAAAATCGGATAGAGCATGAACACGCCGTAGACAAGCAGAAAAGGCGACAGGAACAGATACGCCGTGCGGTTTTCGAATCGTCTGACCATGACCTGCACTTCCTTTATATCAATATTGATTGATATTTATGGTTGATTATACCATTGTATTGATGTAAAATCAAGGAAGAATTCACCATGAGGAGCACGCCCGTGTCAGCGCATAGATCCACGTTTCCCGAGCCCCTCGCCGTGCGGCAGCACTACCGTCTTCTCGACGGCACATGGCGGTTTCATCTGCACGGTGAAGACGCCCTGCGCCCGACGCGCATTCTCGCCCACGAAGAGCTGCAGCACGCAATCACGGTCCCCTACTGCTACCAGAGCTCACTCTCCGGCCTCGGAGACGACGGCTACTATCCCGCGGTCTGGTACAGCCGGAGCTTCGAGGTCACGCGGGACGAGGCAGCGAATCGCGTGCGGCTGAACTTCGGGGCAGTTGATTATCGCGCGGTAGTGTTCGTAAACGGAACGTGGGTCGGCGAGCACCTTGGCGGTCATTCCTCGTTCCACTTCGATATTACACGCCTCGTGCGCCCGGGAGAAAACGAGCTGAAGGTGAAGGCGATCGACCTCCTCGACCGCGGCCAGCCGCGGGGCAAGCAATCGTGGCAGGCGCCGTACTCATGCTGGTACCGCGGCTGCACGGGCATCTGGCAGAGTGTGTGGCTGGAGTTCGTCCCGCGGCAGGCCATCGATACGGTCCGCATTGACAGTGATGCAGCCGACCGCCGTATCGACGTCCGCGTCAAGCCGACCGAGGCGGCAGGCGGTCGGCTTCGCTCCCGCGTATCGTTGCGCGGAGTGGAGCTCGACGTGCGCGAGGCGCCGGCGGCGTATCCCGAGACCCGCATCACGCACAGACTCGATGACATAGAGCCGTGGCGCCCGGCGGCCCCGACACTCTACGATGTGTCACTCGAGCTCATCTCCCGCGACGGGAGCGTGGACCACCTCTCGAGTTACACCGCATTCCGCACGGTCGGCGTCGGCAATGGCATGCTCATTCTGAATGATGAGCCCGTCTATCAGCGCTTCGTGCTCGACCAGGGGTTCTGGCCGGACGGACACTACACCGCCCCGTCCGGAGAGGCGTTGAAAACAGATATCGAGCTTGCCATGGCGATGGGTTTCAACGGCTGCCGCAAGCACGTCAAGGCCGAGGATGCCCGCTTCTACTACTGGGCCGATGCGCTCGGCTACCTGGTGTGGTCGGAGTTCCCATCACCATACGACCTCGACCCTCAGGTACAGTACCGGGTGTTCTCCGAGCTCTCCGAAATCGTCTCCCAGCACCGGGGTCATCCTTCGGTCGTGGCGTGGACGCTCTACAACGAGTCGTGGGGCCTGCCGCATCTCGACACCGACCTCGCGAGCCGCCAGTGGCTCGCCGATCTTGCCGCCCACGTGCGTGCCCTCGACCCCACACGGCTCGTCGTCGACAACGACGGATGGGAGCATGTGGACTCCGATATGTACGGCCTTCATTCCTACGCCTCAGACAGCCCTGCCCTCGAGGCGGACCTCCGCGCCGCTCGCGAGGGCGGGTTGCTTTCAGGTGGCAGACCATTCATGGTTGAAGAGACACCACCGGCGGCGGACAAGCCGCTGCTTCTTACGGAGTTCGGCGGCATCGGGTTTCGAACCGCGCCGGATCAGGAGGGGTGGAGCTATGACGATATCCCGAAATCCGCGGAAGACTTCAAGCGTCGCTTCCGGGAGCTCTTCGCCACGGTGGATGATGATGATCACCTCGCCGGCTTTGTCTACACTCAACTCACCGACGTGGAGTCGGAAATAAACGGACTTGCCACCCCCGATCGTGTGCCGAAGTTCGACCCCGAGTGGGTCGCGTCCGTCGTCGCCGGCACGGGCACACGACGGGAAAGATGATAGTATGACCCCATGCAACGCCGCGTACTGACAGTCGACCACGACCAGGTCGAGGTGATCGCCAAGGCCCTCTCCTCCGGCGTGCGCCGGGGCATCCTCAACGCCCTCCGCGACGGTGATCTTTCGATACAGGAGCTCGCCGTACGGATGGGTATCCCCCAGTCGAGCTGCACCGTGAACGTCCAGGCGCTCGAGCGGGCCGGGTTGATCGAGACGCGCTCGGAGGCAGGAAGAAAGGGAGCGCGCAAGGTGTGCTCGGTAACCTATGACGACGCGGTCATTCCGCTCCACTCCTCCACACCCGCGGTGTCGGCCGATCGCCTGGAGGTGGAGATGCCCATCGGTCTCTACACCGACTGCCAGGTCACAGCCCCCTGCGGGCTCGTATCCGACAGTGGCATCATCGGCAGCTTCGATCGCACTGAGAGTTTCCTGGACCCCCACCGCGCGTCAGCGCAGCTCATATGGTTCACCTCGGGCTGGCTCGAGTACAGTTTCCCGATACAGCTCGGCGAATCGCAGCGGATCGCCTCGCTTGCCTTCAGCTGCGAGATCTGCTCGGAGTTCCCGGGCTTCCGAAACGACTGGCCGTCCGAAATCACCCTGTGGGTCGAGAACGTGGATGTCGGCACCTGGCACTCTCCCGGCGACATGGGTGGGGTGCGCGGGCAGAACACCCCCTCGTGGTGGAAACTCGAAAACACGCAGTACGGGTACCTCAAAGAATGGCGGATCACATCGCAGGGCACGTTTCTTGATGGAACGCAGGTCTCTTCGGTTTCCATGGCCGACCTCGATCTCTCAGACAAAACCAAAGTACGGATGTGCATCGGCGTCAAAGAGGATGCGGAGAATCGCGGCGGCATGAACCTCTTCGGGAGCAAGTTCGGCAATCACACCCGCGACGTTCTTCTGCGGGCTGAGCTCGAAGGGGAGGAGTAGGCTTCGCGGCCGCCTGAGCGTTGCGGTCCGGCGGTCGTTGCCGGCGGTGCTTTCACGTGCTATCCATATAATGGAGGAGAGCGTTATGCCCGGCATAAGCGTAAGCGGCCACACACGCGCCGGATCGACTGGCTGACTTCGCGCTTGACCTTTTCGGAA
>CAYOFA010000217.1:4159-5261 GCA_964402885.1 uncultured Spirochaetaceae bacterium | reverse complement strand
GGCTCCATACCTGCCCGCTCGAGGGCCAGGCGCGAGGCCTTCACACCGAGATCCGAGGATGCCTCGTCATCGGCGGAAATGTGGCGATTGCCGATACCGGTATGAGAGCGGATCCACTCATCCGAGGTATCGATGGTCTTTGCGAGCTCATCGTTGGAAACTCGCTTCTCCGGAACGTACGCGCCTACAGCGCTAATCTCAGCCGTCATAACTGTCAAACTCTCCATATCTGCGCCGAAATGTCAACATCTCGGTCGCCAACCGACTGAAAGAACTGCATGACGAATCGCTAACAAAATGCTAACCTGAGAGGCGTACGTTCCCCACGGTCGTTCTCGACCACAACATTCCGCTAGGAGGCGTGAAAGAAATGAAGAAGTCATTATCCCTGCCGCTCATTGCCCTTCTCGTGCTGGGTATCTCGGCAGTGCTGCTCGTCGGATGTCAGCCGGCTGAGCCCGAGCTCGGAACCGAGGAGAACCCGGTCATTTGGTCATTCGTACCGTCGGGTGACACCGGAGAAATCGTGGCAGGCGGAGAAGCCGTCGCCGACATGATCTACGACAAGACCGACATAGTGGTCGAGGTCAGTGTTGCCACCGAGTACGCCGGTGTCATCGAGGCGCTCTCCAGCGATCCGCCGTCCGCGCACATGGCCTCCCTTGCGACCTTCTCCTACATCGTCGCAGCGGAGCGTGATGCTGCCGAGGCCGCACTGGTGGCCGTCCGCTTCGGAAGCCCGACCTACAACGGCCAGATCATCACGCGGAGTGAAAGCGGCATTGCCGACGTCAGCGATCTCGAAGGCGCCACCTTTGCGCGCCCCGACCCCTTCTCCACCTCCGGCTGGATCATCCCGTCGATCACCATGCGCGCCGAGGGCCTGAACCCCGACGAGGACCTGGAAGAAATCGTCGACGCAGGTGGGCACGGCGCGGTTGTTGCGGCCGTCTACAACGGGGACGTCGATGCCGGCGCCACTTACGTGGATGCCCGCGGGGAAATCGAAGAGGACAGCCCGGACGTCATGGAGGCGGTACGAGTCATCGCCGTTTCCGAGGACATCCCGAATGACGGCGTGCAGTACCACCCCTCGGTCCCC
>CAYOFA010000217.1:0-4059 GCA_964402885.1 uncultured Spirochaetaceae bacterium | reverse complement strand
CCCACCTCCCTGGAGGCCTTCCATGCTGCAGGTGAAAAACCTGACGAAGGTATACGACGATGGTACCGAGGCGCTGACAGATGTCAGCTTCAATGTCGAGGAGGGAGAATTCCTCGTCGTCATCGGTCTCTCCGGTTCCGGTAAATCAACACTGCTTCGCTGCATAAACCGTCTCATCGACCCGACCGCTGGACAGATCCTCTGGGACGATCTCGACGTGACGGCGGCCGAGGGCCAGAATCTGCGCCGTATCCGGTCGCAGATCGGCATGATCTTCCAGCACTTCAACCTCGTGAAGCGCTCGAACGTCATGACGAACGTTCTCTCGGGACGTCTCGGCTATGTGGGCACCTGGCAGAGCGCCCTCCTTCAGTTCCCGGAATCCGACAAGGAGAAGGCACAGGCCGCGCTCCATCGGGTGGGGCTGGAACCCCAGGCGAGAAAGCGCGCAAGCGAGCTCTCAGGCGGCCAGCAGCAGCGCGTCGGCATCGCTCGGGCGCTCATGCAGGAGCCGCGGATGATCCTCGCCGATGAGCCCGTGGCGAGCCTCGATCCGGTGCTCGCCCATACCATCCTCGGATACCTCGAACAGCTGAACCAGGAGGACGGCATGACGGTGATCTGCAGCCTCCACTATCTCGACCTCGTGCAGCGCTACGCCACACGTGTCATCGGCCTGAAGGACGGCAGAGTCGTCTACGAGGGCACGCGGGAAGACATTCGCCGCATGACCGACGAGCAATTCAAAGAGATCTACGGCCAGGAAGCCGAGCGCGTAAGCGCCGCGCAACGCCAGGTGGAGGAAGGCTGACATGGGCGATATCAAACCAATCTCCCGGCAACGAAAGAAAGCGTTCGTATCCGCCCCCGTGGCGGCCGTGCTCTCGATCATACCGGGTCTCGGCCAGGCCTTCGCGCGCGAGTACTATCGCGGGCTCCTTTTCTTTGCAAGCTTCGCTACCGCGATTGCCCTCTTCGTGTGGCGGCTCCACGACATCGCCCGCCGAGACGACACGCTGGTCGATCGCTTCACGAAGTCGTTCGACCTCGCCACCGGATTCATCCTCCTGGTGCTGCTCTTCATCCTTCTGCTCTGGGCACTGAACATATTCGATGCCTTCATTCTCGCCCGGGACGGCAAGCGGGGCAGGACGGGTGTCTTCCTCGCGCTCATCGCCACCTATTTCGTTCTCGGCTGGCAAATCAGTGAGATCGACGTCGTGCGCCTCATCCGGGAAGCGCCCGAGGCCCTGCCGCCGCTGTCCCGCGTCGTGTGGCCGTGGGAAGCCGCCATCACCTACGAAACGGACACGGTGCAAGCGGCGGCGAAGATTCTCATCGGCGACGAGTACGAGCCCCCGGAACAACCGGAACCGGAGCCGGGAGAGCCCGTACTGGAGTCGGACCGCTACTACGGCGATCTCTCCGAACAGGACGCCGAGGGAAACATAATTCCCGGCACTGAGCTCGAGATCGACGGGCGAAACTTCGAGCCGAACACCGAGACAGACCTATGGTGGCTCGACCCTATCGGAAACCAGTTTCAACTCCGGATGGGCGGTGAGTACGTCACCGTCATGACCGACGAGGAGGGGTCCTTCGAGACAACCATCACCATGCCCTACCGGGTCGTACCGCCGAGCTCCACCGGGCCCCAGATCCATCAGATACAGGCCCGGCAGGTCAGCGAAACCGGCCCGCCTCTGCCGAGTCAGCCGCTTCGCCTGACAATCGGCCGGATGATAGAGACCATCTTTATGGGGATGATGGCCACCATGTTCGGCATCGTCTTCGCGATTCCGCTCGCCTTTCTCGCCGCGCGCAACATCATGGGCGCTTCGCCGGTGGGCATGGCGATCTACTATGTCGCCCGCACCTTCATGAACATCGTCCGCTCCATCGAGCCGCTCATCTGGGCGCTCATCGCGGTCGTGTGGGTCGGTCTCGGGCCCTTTGCCGGTATCGTGGCGCTGACCCTGCACTCCATTGCGGCGCTCGGAAAGCTCTACTCGGAAGCCATCGAGGGCATTGATCATGGCCCGATCGAGGCAGTGCAGGCAACGGGGGCGAATCGCATCCAGACCATCGTCTTCGCGGTGATTCCGCAGATGATTTCACCCTTCATCAGCTTCTCGATCTACCGCTGGGACATAAACGTCCGCATGTCCACGGTCATCGGTCTGGTCGGGGGCGGTGGTATCGGATTCCTGCTCGTGCAGTACATCAGGCTGCTCGACTACCGCGCCGCCGGTATCGCGGTGTGGTTCATCGCGATCACCGTCGCCGTACTCGACTACGTCAGCGCGGAGATCCGCGCACGGCTGATGTAGGCCCGGGATAGCCCATGCCGGTCGCCGTGCCGCTCCTCGTAGCGGTTACAGCCCAGATACTCTGTCAGATTTTCAAGGTGGTCGCGTACTCCATACGCGACCACCGCTTCTCCCCGCACTACTTCACAACCGCCGGCGGCATGCCGAGCTCCCATTCCGCATTCGTCACCGCCCTCGCCGTCTCGGTCGGCATCGCGCGCGGCTTCGACTCCGAACTCTTTGCCGTGGCCTTCGTATTCTCCGCAATCGTCATCTACGACGCCTACCGCCTGCGCGGTCACGTGGAGAGGCAGGCCGAGGTGCTCAATCGGTTGCAGCGGCACCTCCAGCCGGAGGAACAGACGGAGCTCTCGGAGATGGTGGGACACTCGGTGGGGGAGATCATCGCGGGAATCGTCGTTGGCGCGGTCTTCGCCGTCGCGGTCAGCGCCGCCTTCGCAGCCGCCGGCCTGGGGTAGCCGGGCTCCGGAGCGGCCGCGCCGGTCCGGTGGGCGGCGCCGGACCCCGGCCGCACCGTCAGTACACGGTGTACTGCCGGATCTCGTCCACCTTCACCTTGACATCCACACGGGCCCGGTAGGCGGCGCTTCGCACATAGATACGCGGTGAGCCGAGGAGAATGAGGCTTCCCCGCGCCTCCCGCGGCTTGTTGTCGGTCATGGTCTGCAGGAGCCCCCGAACGGCGAGTCGTATCGCGTCCTCGATGGCGGGGATGCGCGCATCGTGCCCTGCCCAGATCGGCTCCTCTCCCTCGGCCCCGACGCTCGGCACATCACCGCTGAGCCAGCCGGCAAGGCGTGAGCGCTGGAAGTCCGCCAGCCGGTACTCGAAGCGGCCATGGAGCCGCAGATCCTCGACCCGGGTCGAGAGCACCGACAGTCGCGGATCCCCGAAGCGGAGCTCAGCGATGGGCTCGAGCTCGAACTCTTCGGAGACTTCGCGCCGGCGGTCCGAAGGGACGTAGCGAAACCGAAACCCGTAGATCATCCCGCCGAAGATGTAGCGCGCCTCCTCGAGCATCAGCCGTACCGCGTCCTCCTCGGAGAGCGGATACTCCTCGCCCTCGCGGGCAACGGGAGGTTCGAGGTCGACCCAGAAACTCTCGGTGAGGTACTGCGGGCTGCGATCGAGCTGGGTCTGCGCCGGGGCAGCGGCGGCGGCGGTGAGGAGCAGCATTATCCACGGGAGGCGGCGGAGAGCCATCGTATTCAGAATATCGACGAAAAGACGCCCGCCGGTGAGCTCAGGAGCGCAGGTCGTCCATGAAGACCCGAATCGGATTTATGCGCAACCGCACGACGAAATAGAGAAACGCGAAAAAGAACCCGGCCAGGTGGGTGAAATGCGCGACGTTGCCGCGGGTGCCGCCGATCTGGGAGAAGAGCTCGATGAAGGTATAGCCGATCACCAGGATGGGCGCACGAATGGGGATGATGCCGAAGAGAAAGATCACCGCATCGGGGTAGAGCGTTGCGAAGGCCAGCAGCACCGCGAACACCGCGCCGGAGGCGCCCAGCAGGATGACACTGACATTGCCGGTCATGAGGTAGAAGCCCAGCGAGAAGAGGCCCGCGAGAAGACCGGTGAGCCCGTAGAAGAGCAGAAACTCGTAGCTGCCGAGTCTCGCCTCCACCTGCGTGCCGAAGAAGAAGACACCGAGCATGTTGAACAGAATGTGCGTAATGCCCGCATGGGCGAACATGTAGGTGAAGGGCTGCCAGATGAGTCC
>CAYOFA010000216.1:0-5271 GCA_964402885.1 uncultured Spirochaetaceae bacterium | reverse complement strand
AACGCGGGCGCTCGCCGTCTTCGACGGCAATCTCTTCGCCGACGAGACGTTGTCGCCCGACACGTGAGGGATGTGCGGCCGGTTCGCGGCTGCGCGTGCGAGCGGTGAAAGATCGCGCCATGAACCCGCTTGCCGCGTGGACGCGCAACTCCTACCTTGAGCCAATGCAGGTACGAACACTCTGGTTACTCTATTCGGTTCTCGGGCTTCTGCTCGTGGGTGCGGGCGTGAGCATCGTCGGCGAGGCCGTCATCCGCAAAGCGGCGGCAGAGCCCTGGTTTGTGATGGGCACACTCGGGCTGGTGGTTCTCAACTCCGGCGTGTCGGTCTTCGGGCAGGCGATTGTGTACCGGATACAATCGCTGAAGGACGCTCGGTAGCTCTCCGACGGGCGCGAACGACAAACGTGTCGTTGTCGGCCGGGGCTTTGCGCGCTATAATACCGGGATGGCGCCGCGGCAGTCGCCCCGGACGCAGATGTCAAAAATGCGCATGCTTTACCCCCTCGCCGCCCTCATCTTTGTGCTGGTTCCCGTCATCTCCGCGGCGCAGGCTGTCTCTCCCGAGGTGGCATACTTTGACCATTTCGGTCGCCGAGACGGCCTGTCCAACTCGTCGATCTCGGCCATCGTGCAGGATCGCTACGGCTTTCTGTGGTTCGGCACACAGGCCGGGCTCAATCGCTACGACGGTCGATCCATTGAAGTGTTCGAGCACGTTCCGTTCGAGGAGAACTCGCTTCCGCACAATCTCGTGCAGACACTCTACGAGGATCCGCAGGAGCCCGTTCTCTGGGTCGGCACATACGACGGACTTTCGCGCTTCGACATGCGCACCCGGCAATTCACCAACTACGGAACACAGCAGGGTACCGCCTCGCTCTCGAACGCCGTGGTCACCTCGGTGATTCGCGACCGCGACGGTATGGTATGGGTCGGCACCCTCGGCGGACTCAACCGCCTCGATCCGGAAACGGGAGAGATCGCGAGGGTCGGTCTCTCGTCCGCGCCGGGGGAGCTCCCCCATCAGACCGTGAGGTCTCTCTTCGTGGACGAGGAGAACCGCCTGTGGATCGGCACCTACGGCGGGCTCTCGGTGCTCGACGCCGACCGGGAAACGCTTCACACGCCCATCGACTCGAGTCGCCTGGACTCCCCGGCGGTGATGGACATCATGGAGTCGGGACCGTCGTCGATGTGGCTGGCCGTCTGGGATACCGGCCTCGTCCGCTATGACCCCGAAAGCGACCACCTCCGCGCGTACGAGCTCGGCGATCGCCGCGCCTATGCCGTTGCCGGCGCGGACGGTCGCCATGTCTTCGCGGGCACCTGGGGCGGCGGGCTGTTTCGCCTCGACACCGTAACGGGTGCCGTCGACAACTTCACACGGCGGATCCGCACGGATTTCGGCCTCTCCCACGATACGGTGTACTCGCTCGCCTACGACGATGCGGGAGCGCTGTGGATCGGCACCAACGGCGGCGGCGTGAACCGGTTCTCCCGGCGCCGCACCTATAGTGTGCGTTTCAAGCACGATCCCGAGCGCGAGAGGAGCCTCTCGAGCGGGAACGTCACCGCGATCACGCGCGACAGCACAGGCACCCTGTGGATAGGCACCTACAACGGCGGTTTGAATCGCTATGATCCCGCGGACGACCGCATGATTCACTACCGCGCCGGCGCGGCGGATCCCGGCCGCAGGATCAGTGATGATATCGTCACGGGCATCTTCGAGGACGAATCGGGAACGCTGTGGGTGGGCACGAACGACGGGCTCAACCGCTATGACCGCTCTGCCGACAGGTTCGAGACGTTTCGAAGCGACCCCGCGGATTCCACCTCCGTCCCCGCGGACATCATCTACGCCTTCGAACAGGAAGCACCGGGCCTCCTGTGGATCGGCACGTACTCAGCGGGTGTCTTTCTCTGGGACACATCGCGGGGCACGGTAGAGAGTTTTCCCCACGACCCCGATGACCCGTCGAGCCTCAGCGATAACCTGGTTTATGACATTCACAAAGACCACAGGGGTGATGTCTGGGTGGCCACGAATCGTGGCCTCAATCGCTTCGACCGTGACACCCGCTCCTGGGTCCGCTACCTCCACGACATCGAAGACCGCAGCACCCTCAGCTCCAACACCTGCCGGGAACTCTACGAGACCGCCGACGGTACGCTGTGGATCGGAACCACCGGCGGCGGCCTCAATCGCTACGACCGAGAGCGGGATGCATTCGTTCATTACACCCGTTCCGACGGTCTTCCGGCGAACACCGTGATCGCCATGCTCGAAGACGAGGACGAGCGGCTGTGGCTTGCGACGAGCAACGGCATCTCGGTCTTCGACCCCGCCCGCGAGCACTTCCGCAATCTCGACGAGGAGGACGGCCTCGGAGGACTGGGATTCTCCGGCGGCGCTATGCAGGATGCCGACGGCTCACTCTGGTTCGGCGGTGGCCACGGTGTCACGGTGCTCGACGGACCGATCCGCGAGCCCAACACTCATCGCCCGCGCATGCATATCGTGGATGTGTCGGTGTGGGGACAATCGTTGAAGCCCGAGGACGTGACCTTCGATAAGAGTAGCATCGAGCTCTCGCACCGGGAGCGCTCGGTCGGGCTCGAGTTCATCGCGCTCGACTATGCATCCCCGGAGAAGAATACCTATCGCTTCAAGCTCGAGGGCTTTGACGAGGAGTGGACGGAGAGCGGAACGCGGAACTACACCAACTACACCCGCCTTCCCGGCGGCAGCTATACCTTTCTCGTTGAAGGTGCCAACAACGACGGGGTATGGAGTGCGGAGCCGGCGCGCGTCCACCTGATCGTGCAGTCGCCTCCCTGGCGCAGGTGGTGGGCGGTTGCCGGCTACATCCTCTTCGGCGTACTGATTCTCTACATCGTGGTACGTCTGCGTGAGCGACAGGTCCTCGCGCGGCGGGTCGTGGAGCTCGACTCCCGCCGCAGTGAGCTCGAGCAGGCCAACCGTACACTCGGTGAGATCTCGGTGAAGGACGGTCTCACCGGTCTGTACAATCGGCGGTATTTCGACCTGAAGCTGCAGGATACGTTCGCTACCGCCCGACGCTCGGGGACGAGAATCGCGCTCATCATGATCGACATCGATGCCTTCAAACGCTACAACGACCTCTACGGTCATCCCCAGGGCGATGAGTGCCTCAAGAGCCTCGCGAGTACACTTGCAGAGGCTGTAGAGCGATCCAGTGACTTCGTGGCCCGCTACGGTGGCGAGGAGTTCACGGTGCTGCTTGCAGACACCGACTGTGCCGGCGCGGCCCGCGTAGCCGAGCGTATACGCGAGCAGGTGCAGCAACGCGCTCTTTCCTATCCGGACTCGCCGGTGGCACGCGAGGTCACCATCAGCGCGGGCTACTGTTCGCTGCAACCCGGCGATCAGTATACGGCCGCCGATCTCGTGCGTATGGCCGATGAGGCCCTCTACGCCGCCAAGGACGCCGGGCGCAACACCATCGCCGCCTGTCCCATCTGCGGCGAAACCGACCGGAGCGCGGTGCCCGGGAGGCTGAAATCATGAGCGATGATCGGATCCGCATCAGCCTCGACGATGCTCACGAGCTCGCAGAGCGCGCATGCCTGTCCGCCGGTTTCTCGCCCGCCCACGCGGCCGCGATCGCCCGGACGGTGACGGCCGCCGAACGTGATGAGGCAGTCTCCCACGGCCTCTTCCGCATCCCCTTCTATGTCCGCGCCCTGCGGGAAGCCGGAGTGTCTGCGGACGCGGAGCCCGAGTTCTCACAGACCGCGCCGGCGGTCCTGCGTGCGGACTGCGGATACGCGTTCTCGCCCCTTGCGCTCGAGCGCGGCGCGCCCCGGCTCGCGGCACGGGCCCGGGATGCGGGCATTGCCGCGCTGTCGGTTGTCAACGCCTACAACGTGGCTGCGCTGTGGCCGGAGGTTGAGCGCCTTGCCGCAGACGGTCTCGTCGCCATGGCGTTCACCGCCTCGCTCTCCTATGTTGCGCCGGCCGGCGGACGGGAGCCGCTGTACGGCACCAATCCGATGGCCTTTGCCTGGCCGCGGGAGGGGCGCCCGCCCCTCGTCTTCGACCAGGCGTCGAGTGCGAGCGCCCGCGGCGAGATCCAGGTTCGCATGCGCGACGGAGACTCGATTCCGGAAGGCTGGGCAATCGACCCCGACGGCCGGCCCACTTCCGATCCCGCAGCCGCCCTCGCCGGCGCCCAGCTTCCCTTCGGCGGCCACAAGGGCTCCTCCATCGCGCTCATGATCGAGCTTCTCGCGGGCGCGCTGCTCGGTGACCTTTTCAGCTTCGAGGCCACCGAGATCGACCGTGCGGGCACTGGTGTTCCGCGGGGCGGCGAGCTCATTATCGCCATGGCACCCGAGCGCTTCGTGCCCGGCGGCAACGGCGACGGCAATCGCGACGGTAACGGGGCCGGCAACCGCGGCGCCCACCTGCAACATGCCGAGCGCCTCTTCGAGCGCGTGCTCACCCAGGAGGGAACCCGCCTGCCGGCCGACCGACGCTATGCGGCGCGAGATCGGTCGGACCGTGAGGGCGTTTCGATTCCGCGGGCATTCTACGAGGAGCTCAGGTCTCTCGCCCGATGAACGCCATTGTCGACTCCATCCTCGCACAACAGCGCGAAACCGGCGCCTGGGAGCTCTCCGCCGACACCGTGCGGGAGCTCCTCGGGATAGATCACGCGGACTTCTACCGCCGGATCTACGAGGAGGCGATGCGGGGCAATCGCATGGTCGACCTCTCCATGACGACCGCCCGCTTCCGGCAGGAGAACGCCGGAGAGCTCGTGACACTCCTCGAGCTCTTCGAGGGGACGACAGCCGAGCAGGAGCTCGAACACGCCGGAATCTTTTTCTCCCACGAAACGCGTTTCGAAATCACGAGCCGACTGCTTCGTCGTGCCGGCGAGGCCGCCTCCGCGCACACAGTCGATCGCAGCGCCTTCGAGGCAATGCTCGATCGCCTCGGCTCCTACCGCCGCGCCCGTGGCCGCTACCTCGATGAGTACTTTTCGCTGGCTGCGCTCATCGCCGATACGGCCCGGGAGTACGTCGAGCTCGCGGGCTACCCCGAGCCCGATCTCGCGGCGGCCAACGTGCGCGCCCTCCTCGAGCACTATTTCTCGCGTCACGTGCTCGAGCGCGAGACGGTGCTTGCGGCAGTGTGCATCGAGCTCTTCGAGATCGCAGTCGAGGTCGGGGCGGTGCGGCGGCCCGAAGAGGAATGGGCGGAAGAGGAGCGCGAGCG
>CAYOFA010000215.1:0-5335 GCA_964402885.1 uncultured Spirochaetaceae bacterium | reverse complement strand
ATCTTGCCTTCCGGTGTTCTGGAGAACGGCAGACCACGGTTCTCCAGATCATAGACCGCCTGGACGGCCTCCTCGGCGAGGATCTTCGCCGCCTGCTGGTCCACGAGATAGTCGCCGCCTTTCACCGTGTCAAAGGCATGCCATTCGGGACTGTCCTCGTCCACGTTTCCGAGCGCGGCGCCGATGCCGCCCTGAGCCGCACCCGTGTGGCTGCGCATGGGGTAGAGCTTTGAAAGGACGGCTGTTTTCGCTGTCTTGCTTGCTTCGAGTGCCGCATAGAGCCCGGCGCCGCCGGCCCCGACGATCACTGCGTCAAATTCGTGTGTCAATTTTTTTCTCTCCTTATTGCTGAGAGCGATGCTCACTGAATATAGCATGAAGGGTGGGGGCACGCAAGTTTTCGGCCTGCCGGCCGGTGCGATGAACTACATGGAGGACGGGATCGAAGGCACCGCGCGCTTTCCGGGGAAGATTCTCCCGATCGAGCTCTCCGAGTACGGCGGAAACCTGCTCTGTCAGAAGGGTGAGCAGGGAATCCTCAAACAGTTCTTCGGGGGGCGGTGAGGCGGCGTACGTCGCGGGCAACGCCTTGCCAAGGGACGCCGCGAGGGTATAATCACAACCAATGAAACGTCTGCTTCTGATACCGCTTGCGTGCGTCGTGCTCGTGCTTGCCTCGTGTATCACTGTCGGGGAATCCGAAGAGCAGGAGCTCGACGCGCGTGGCGCCGCCGCGGGCGTTCGCGCGGTGTCGATATACGCCACGGGCACCCGCGTCCTCGTGCGCGGGATGGAGCGGTCGGACATCGTGTTTGATGATGGCTATACGGCGCTCGAGCAGGACGACGAGGAGCTCGAGCTCACCGTCGAAGGTGGGGAGCAGTTCCGGGTCGCCGTCCCGTACGGGACCGAGCTGTACATCGAGAACACGAACGGCAGCGTGGTGGTCGCCGGTACCCGGGGCGATGTCTACGCGGAGCTCTCCGACACGGACATCCTCGTTTACGAGGCCGGCGAGTACGTGGACATCGAAACGTCCAACGCGCCGATTCTCCTCGTGAAGCGAGAGGGCCGCCTCGATGAATACTCCCTGGAAACCTCGAATGCCCCGGTTCATGTCGGCATCCCGGCGGGCGACCTCAATCTCCGCCTGGAAACCTCCAACGGAGGCTTTCGGGTCAATAACCTTCCCGTGACTGTTCTGAGCCGTGATCAGGAGGAGCTCGAAGGCTTCATCGGCAGCGAAGATGCGGGCTGGCTCGAAGTCGAATCGAGCAACGGGAATGTTACCGTGCAGCCGGCGACCGTCTACATGCGCGCCGCGGCGGCGGCTCGTGACGGAGCTGATACCGGCGGCCGAGAAGGGGTGCTCGGTGAGATCGCCGCGTGGCTGGGGACCGCCCTCGGACGCCCGACAGGCGACGAGGTTGATGACGGCACGGCGCCGCATGCCACCGAAGCAGAGGATGCTGACGAAACGGTGGCCGCCGATGATGCGCCGGTTACCGACACAACCGGGGTCCCGGAATCCGGGTCTACGCCGCAGCGCGCCTCTGAGAGCGTGACCCCGCGCCGGTCGGTGGTCTTTCCCTTTCGGGAGGTCAATGCTGCGGCAGGCGGAGAAGGGCTCGGCTCGGCACTCTCCGAGATGCTCGTTACCGCGGTGGCCAACAGCCCGGCGGTCACGGTGATCGAGCGCAGCCAGGTCGAGACTGTTCTCGAAGAAAGCAGGTTTCAGCTCTCGGGCGTGACGAGTACCGAGGACTCCATAGAAATCGGCAACATTCTGAATGCTGAGATCATCATACTCGGGAGCGTGAGCCGCTTCGGCGAGCGCATAGAGCTCGATGTCCGGGTCATCCGTCTGGAAACCGGAGAGGTTCTCTTCTCCCAGTACGGAAGCGCCGTTGATGCGGAAGTGCGGAACATGGTGAACACGCTCGGGGAGGAGATTGCACAGGCAATTGCACGGATTCCGGCTGCGGGAGCTGAATAGCGGCCAGGGGTGGCGGCGCCGGCTGTGCGCCGGCGGGACCCGTGAATCGGTTGAAGAAAAGCCGGCCCCGGGTGTACTCATGCTTGTGGGGCGATGCATGGGGCGGGACAGTCTGGAAGGTACGTCCAACCCGGGACCGGCGAAATAATCAGAGTAACGTCCCAAACGGAGTCTGTTGGAACTCCATTTGTTTCAATACGACCAGAACATAGCGCAAGCGCGGAAATTCGTCAACCCGTATCGCATGACATTAATGGTTTTTGACATTTGGACGGCGCCGCAACAGGAGGGTTTTCGTGAGAGTGCTCATTGCCTACGCCACCAAATACGGCACAGCCGAGGACATCGCCGCGCGCGTGCGCGACAGGTTGCCGGGACAGGTGGATCTCGTGAACCTGAGAATGACACCCGATCCGCCGGTCGAACAGTACGATGTCGTCCTCGTGGGAGGATCAATCTACGCCGGTCGCATTCGGCCGGAGGTCACGAAGTTCTGCGAGCGACATCAGGAGGCCCTCACGGCGACGCGTGTCGGCGTGTTCATCTCGTGCCTCTATGACGGGGCGCAGGGAGGCGATCAGATAGGCGCCAACTTCCCGGGGTGGCTGCTGACCCGTGCTTTCGGCCGCTACAATGTCGGTGGCGCCGTACAGATCTCTCGCCTGCGATTGGTCGACCGGATCATCATGCAGAAGGTCGCAAACGTCAGCTCGGATCTCAGCGACATCCATGAGGGCGAAATCGACCGGATCGTCGCCGACGTGACGTCGATCACCGGTGCCGCATGATCACCGGCGGTGCATGAGATACTGATAGGCGCTGAGGGCCGCTTTCGAGCCCTCGCCGAGGGCGATGAGGATCTGCTCGAAGCCCACGTTCGTCACGTCCCCTGCTGCAAAGACGCCGGGCCGCGTGGTGCGGTTTCGCATGTCGACCACGATCCGGCCCTCCGGGTCCGTCTCCACGATCTCCGAAACCAGCGCGGACTGAGGCTCGGGCTGTAACTGCACGAAGAACGCGTCCGCCTCGATGACTTCCTCAGAGCCCTCCGGATCTGTGAGCACGGCTTCCTCGCAGTAGTCCCCGCCGCGGAACTCCGATACCTGCATTCCCTCGATCAGCGTGACATTGTCGAGCTCGGCGAGCTGCTCCCGGTAGAGAGACTCGTAGCGGCCGGCATGATGCAGCAACAGAACCACCTCCTGCGCCTGCCACGCAAGCTCCCGCGCATCGTCGACGGTGCGCTGGCTGTCACCGACGAGGAACACTCGCCGTCCGGCCAGAATATGGGAGTAGCTGATCGATGAGTAGCCGAGCGCCTTGCCGAAGAACTCGGTCTCGCCGGGGACGCGAAGCGGTCTCGGGCGGGCGCCCGTTGCGACGATCAGGCAGCGGGCGCTGATGGTGCGCGATGCGCCGCCTTCCCCGGCGACTTCGAGGTCCACCTGCCCGTCATGCGCGGTTACCGATTTCGCCGATGCGATGGTGTGGGCATGGCTGAGATACTCTACGGTGTTCTTGAAGCCGTGGACGAGCTCATGCGCTCTGAGCACCTGGTGAGCCTGGGTATCCGGGAACTCAACCCTGAGATTGGTTTTGCCGCCGAGATCGCGGGCGACGAGTTGAACGTCGAGGTGCTTTCGCAGCGCATAGGAGGCGGCGGCGAGGCCGGCCGGACCGGCACCGAGAATCAAGAGGTCGTGCATCATTCCTCCTCCGGCCGGGCTTCGGGCCCGGCGTCGGGTGGGGCGGCGATGAAGCCCTGGTCCATCATCGACGCGGTAAGGCTGCGCGAGCGGCGTATCATCGCCTCCGCCTGATCGTAGAGCTGCTCGCGCGTCCGGGTCAGCCGCGCGATGCCCTGTTCCTGCGCCTTCATTCCGGTACGGGCAGCGAGCTCGGGAAATACCTGCCACTCGTCCATGGTCGGGATGATGCGCTCGGGGCCGAGCTCGTCGGCGACGTAATCGGCAAGGGTGTCGGCCGCCTCGAAGCACATCTGGTCGGTTATGGTCGTGGCGCGAACGTCGAGGGCGCCCCGGAAGATTCCGGGGAAGCAGAGCGAGTTGTTTACCTGATTCGGGAAGTCCGATCGTCCGGTGGCTACCACCGCGGCCCCCGCCTCTTTCGCCTCCCAGGGCCAGATCTCCGGCGTGGGGTTCGCGCAGGCAAAGACGATGGGGTCCTTCGTCATCGCTCTGATCCACTCGGGCTTGATGGTTCCGGGCCCCGGCGTTGCGAGCGATATGACCACATCCGCGCCGCGAAGCGCCTCCTCGATGCCGCCGCTGCGACCCTCGGCGTTGGTGCGCTCGCAGAGCGCCCACTTCTCGGGAAAGTGATTCCTCTGACGCTCGACGTCGTCCCGGTGTCGGCCGAGAATGCCCTTGCTGTCGACCACCGTTGCGATCTCCGGATTGGCGCCCCGGCCGAAAATGAGCCGCGCGCCGGCGACGCTCGCGGCACCGGCCCCCACAAACGCAATGCGCACATCCTCGAGGCGCTTGCCGACAAACCGAAGCGCGCTGACCAGGCCGGCAAGCGTGACGGTGGCCGTACCCTGCTGATCGTCATGCCATACCGGGATCTCCGCTTCGCGGCGCAGTGTCTCGAGAATGCGGAAGCACTTCGGCTGGGCGATGTCTTCGAGGTTGATGCCGCCGTATGTCGGCTGCAGAAGGAGCACCGTGCGGATGATCTCGTCCGGGTCTTCGGAGTCGATCATCACCGGCACCGAATCCACGCCACCGAGATACTTGTAGAGGAGCGCCTTACCTTCCATCACCGGAAGGCCCGCCTTTGGGCCGATATTGCCGAGACCGAGCACGCGGCTGCCGTCGGAGACCACCGCCACGGTGTTCCACTTGCTGGTGTACTCGTAGACGAGCTCGGGGTCACGCGCGATCTCGCTGCAGGGGGCTGCCACGCCCGGTGAGTACCAGATGGAGAAGTCCGACAGGGAGCGCACCGCGCATTTCGGCACGGTCTCCATCTTGCCGCGATAGAAGGGATGGAGGCGAAGCGCCTCTTCCTTTGGTTTGTTGGCCTCGTCGAGGCGATTATCGTTCCCGGGCGATTCCGACATGTTCTTGTCCACGCCTCACTATATCAGACTCTCCCGGTGGTCGAAAACGTGGTCTGCGGGTAGACTGAAAGGCCGGCATGAGTCGGACGGAATGAGGCAGGCGAAATGAGGCGAGCAAGTGGTCCGCAAGAGCAATACCGCTTCATCCTCGTAGACCTCGTCTTCGTTGCTGTTTTCCTGACCGACTTTCTGGTCAGCTGGGTCATAGCGGTGGTGAAGCGCCTGTACCATCGCTGGTTTTTCTACCCCTTCGT
>CAYOFA010000214.1:2887-5360 GCA_964402885.1 uncultured Spirochaetaceae bacterium | reverse complement strand
GAATGGCACCATCACATGTGACGGTCCGGCCCGGCCACGTCAGGCGATGGGGTTTCGAGGCGGCCCTGCGCCCGGCGCATGTCCATCGACCGACCTTGAACTTGTTCAGGGAGGTCCAGATGGGCATGCGGCGAGGCAAGGGCCGCGTTGAGATTGATTGCCTGACGTGGCCGGGGGGATTACGACGGTGGGGACGTGCCCCTTGTCTCGGAGCGAAATATTGGATATTTTTGCGTGATGCAATTCACCGAACTAGAGTTACACTCCGACCTCCGGCGCGGAATCGACGACATGGGTTTCGTCGACTGCACGCCGGTGCAGGAACGGACGTTTACGCACACCCTCGAGGGCCGCGACGTGACGGTTCAGTCCCAGACGGGAACCGGCAAAACGGCGGCGTTCCTCATCACCATATTCCAGCTCCTCTCCGAGGACGAGCGCTACAAGGGGCGGCAGGCGTATATCGTGGCGCCGACGCGAGAGCTGGCCGTTCAGATCGAGCGTGAGGCACAGCGCATCGGGGCGCATCTGCCCTTCAGGATTGCCAACTTCTACGGCGGGGTCGGATACGGTCCGCAGGAGAAGGCGCTGAAAGAGGGCGTGGACGTGATCATCGGTACGCCGGGGCGGCTGCTGGACTTTCACTCCTCGAGGAAGCTGCCCTTTGACAACATCGGTATCGTGGTGATCGACGAGGCCGACCGGCTCTTCGACATGGGGTTCTACCCGGACATCCGCCGGATGATGCGTGACATGCTGCCGAAGGATCAGCGCATGACGATGCTTTTCAGTGCGACGCTGAGCACCAAGGTGCGAAACATCGCCTGGCAGTACATGAACGATCCCGAAGAGGTCGACATCGAGCCCGAGCATATCACTGTCGACACGGTGGAGCAGGAGCTCTTCCATGTTGCGCGAAACGAGAAGCTCGGCCTCGTCCTCGGTCTGCTCGAGCGCTACAAGCCGGAAAACGGGCTCATTTTCACGAATACCAAGCAGGCCGCCGAGGAGGTGGCGCTGCGGCTGCAGTACAACGGGTTCTCAGCGGAGTTCATCATGGGCGATCTTCCGCAGCGCAAGCGGATGAAGCTCATTGACGGCATGAAAGACGGCAGTGTGCGCTTCCTCGTGGCAACCGACGTGGCTGCACGCGGGCTGCACGTGGACAACCTCGATATCGTCATCAACTACGACCTTCCCGAGGACCCGGAAAACTACGTTCACCGCATCGGGCGCACCGCGCGCGCGGGCGCGAGCGGGCGGGCGGCATCCCTGGCATGCGAGCGCTACGTGTACAGCCTCGAGTCCATCGAGGATCTGATCGGCATGAAGATTCCCGTCGGCCGGGTGACGGACGATGACTTCAAGAATGATGCGAGCTCGGGCAAGTACCTCGGGCAGGTTCGCAAGGAGCTCGGCATCAGGCACGAGCGGGCGCCGGCGGCCGGCGGAAGTCACGGCGGTCGGAGCTCGAGCAGGAGCTCGAAGAGCGCCCGGCGGGGCGGCGGCGAGAGAGGCGGCGGTGAGCGGTCCCGCGGTGGCGGGGAGAGAACCCGCGGCGGTGATGAGCGGCGTCACCACGACGCCGCCAAGGCTGGAGCCGCGGGGAACGCCGGCTCGGCAGCGGCGGCATCGAGCGCCCGCAAGAGTAGCAGCCGAAACGACGACGCCGCAAAGAGTGGCGCCGGCAGCGCCGAAGGGGCTGCCAGGACCGGCGGCGAGAGAAAGCATCCGCAGGCGCATCACAAGCCCACGCGGCAGACCCACCATCACAAACCAACCGCCAGGACGTCGGTCGAGGATCGGCTCGAGTACTACCGGCGCAAGTACGGCGAGGATTTCGAGCTGAGCGAGTCGACCGCCGGCAGGTCCGGTGGTGGCGGCCGGTCCGGTGGTGGCGGCGGGCGCGGCACTAACGGTGGCCGGTCCGGCGACGCCGGGCGCAGCGCTAACGCCGGTTCCGACGAGAGCGCGACGGATCGCTCGAAGCAGGAGCGCCGGGACGGCGACGATTCATCGGTGTGGCGACGCATCGGCCGGATCTTCGGAGGGTCTTGACACTTTGCAGAGGCTATCATACCTTTGGGATTCCACAGGCTGATTTCCCACGCCAATTATCTGTGTTAACGTTGTGAGGAGTTTTTTGGATGGCCAGGAACGAGAAAGCCAAGGGTAAGATTGTACGCCGGTTCGGCGTAAACATCTTTGGCAACGACAAATACGATCGACTACTCAAGAAGAAGCCCAAGCCTCCCGGTGAGCCCAAGAAGGGACGTATCCGGCAGACTGAATATGGACGCCAGCTCGCCGAGAAGCAGAAGCTCAAGTGGGCCTATGGCCTGTCAGAGCGTCAGTTCCGAAACCTCTTCTACCACGCGAAAGGAATGAAGGGCGTAACGGGCACCAATATGCTCGTGCTGCTCGAGCGCCGGCTCGACAACGTCGTGTACCGTCTCGGGATGGCTACCAGTCG
>CAYOFA010000214.1:0-2787 GCA_964402885.1 uncultured Spirochaetaceae bacterium | reverse complement strand
CCGACTCGTGATCTCATTCCGACCATTGCCGAAGAGCAGGCGGTCGTTGAGTTCTACTCGAAGTAATTCCGCACGCGCATCATGTGCACGCAGGGCGCCTTCCTCCGGGAGGGCGTTTTTTATTGCCATGAGCGCCCGAAACCCATAGTCTCTGCACTATGCCTACTACCCCGGACCGATACACCGAGCACACCCACATCGCGGATGTTTTCGCCGCGCGCGGGACGACCTTCAGCTTCGAGTTCTTTCCGCCCAAGACCGATGCGGCCTGGAAGCGGCTGCTGTCCTCGATGCGGGAGTTCGAGCAGCTCGGCCCGAGCTTTGTCAGTGTTACCTACGGCGCCGGCGGCACCACCCGCGAAAACACACACCAGCTCGTGCTCAGTATCAGGAACGAAACGAATCTGCTCCCGGTGCCGCATCTGACCAGCGTCTGCCACTCGCGGGAGGAAGTATGGGCGATGCTCGACGACTACGCCGCGCGAGGCATCTCCAACGTGATGGCGCTCATGGGGGATCCGCCGAGGGACGATTCCGGGGTGGGCTGTGACCACGGCGACTTCGAACATGCCATCGACCTCGTTCGCCTCATCAGGCAGTACAACGCGAGCGGCGCGCACGCCGACCCCCGCGGGTTCGGTATCGGCGTGGCTGGTTTCCCCGAGGGTCACCCGGCGACGCCAAACAGGGTGGAGGAGATGGCGCATCTGAAGGAGAAAGTGGACGCCGGCGCCGACTATATCTGCACGCAGCTCTTTTTCGACAATCACGACTTCTACGATTTCCGGGAGCGATGTGCGATCGCCGGGATCGACGTCCCCATCGTGGCGGGGCTCATGCCGGTCACGTCGCTGCGGAGCTATCGGCGCATTCCCGACTTTGCCCTCGGCTCACGCTACCCCGCGGAGCTGCAACGGCGCATGGCGGCCTGTGACGGAGACGAGGAGGCCGCCGGGGTCGGCATCGCGTGGACCGTAGAGCAG
Organism: uncultured Spirochaetaceae bacterium; assembly: GCA_964402885.1. GTDB lineage: Bacteria > Spirochaetota > Spirochaetia > DSM-27196 > PWMO01 > JAAAOH01. Next base: position 1,804 of record CAYOFA010000214.1, on the reverse strand, counting down.
GCGGCCGATCTTCTCAATAACGGCGTCCGGGGGCTGCATCTCTACATTCTCAACCGCGCGTCGGTGGCGAAGGAGATCTATCGGCGGCTCGGGCTGTTGCCTCAGCATGCCGATACTCAAACCGGGGAGTAGGTCGACCATGCGCAAAATGCCGGTTATAAGCTCCGATCACGAAGTGAATGATCGGATTCTCCGCATCTGCGGGAAGTTCCACAACGTATTCGAGCCCGTGTTCTTCGACGACGCGGAGCGAGCCCTCGAGTACCTCAAGTACGAACTTCCGGAAGTAAACGTCATCAACTTCGGCGACGCAAACGTGGACGCCGAGAGCATTCTCGATCTCATCAAGTCCGATCCGTGGCTCCACTACGGGGGCATCATCGGTGTGCACGTGGGGAGTCAGGAGAAAGAGCTCTCCAAGCAGATGCCCGATTCCAACATCATCAGTCTCATCCCCCGGGGGCAGTTCGTCTCGAGTTTCTTCCGGGTACTGCGGATCATCGTGCAGAATCGCCAGATTCTCTTTCAGCGGGGCATACAGAGCTACCTCACCGGGAGCATCTCCGGCAATCTCGTCATGGACAATGATCCGTTCAACGTCCACACCTACGCGAATCTCGTCACGAACTTCCTCTACAACTCTCACTACATCGACATTGACCGCAAGGAACGGCTGCACGTCGGTCTTTTCGAGATGCTCATGAATGCGGTGGAGCATGGGAACTGCGAGATCTCCTACGAAGAGAAGACCCGGTGGCTCGAAGAGCACGGCGATATCATCGATCTCATTCGGCAGAAAGCGCGTGAGCCGGGCGTCCGCAACAAGCGGGTGCATTTCACCTACCGCATCACGCCGGAGCGGTCCTATTTCCGTATTCGCGATGAGGGGCGGGGCTTCGACTGGCGCTCGCGGATCGCCTCCAACTCGCACGGACCCAACCTGGCACTGCACGGTCACGGCATCACCATGACCAGTCACTACATGGAGAACCTGCAGTACAACGACGTCGGAAACGAGGTCTCCTTCGAGCTCTCGCATGCGACTCACGAGGTCAACGCGGTGCCCGGCATCTTCCAGGACCAGGAGGAGACGCCGTTTTCGGACCGGGATGTGGTTTTCACCGAAGGCGAGGAATCGAATTACCTGTACTACATCGTCTCGGGAACGCTCGACGTGTACTCCGGCGGCGAGCACATCACCAGCCTCGGACCGGAAGACATGTTTCTCGGGGAGATGTCGTTTCTGCTCAACGACAGGCGGTCGGCCACGGTGATATCACGTGGAGAGAGCAGCCTCATCCGCATCTCGAAGAACAGTTTCGTAAACGCGATAAAAGAAAACCCGCATTACGGCATCTTCCTCGCGAGGCTGCTCGCACAGCGTCTGTCGAGGCTCAATGCGCGCGTTGCGGGCATGAAAGATGGTGAGGCCATCCCGACCTGAAACGAGCGGGCGCTACTCCTCCGTCTGGCGAATCGAGGCGTGGTAGCCGAGGCGGTCGACGAAGTCGCAGATCTTGTCCAGAGTCTTGATATCCCCTTCGTACTCGACCTGGACCGTGCTCGTGCCGCGGTCGACCATGATGTCGTGAACCCCGTCGAGCTTCTTGCCGAGATGTTCAATGGCGATACTGCATGAGGTGCAGTTTGCCCCCTCGAGATCCAATATGGCTTTCTTTGTGTCGGTTGTCTGTTCCATACTTCAAAAGATATAAAAGTTGACGGATGCAGTAAAGCTCACGCCGGCGACCTGCGCGCCCGATTGCGGGCCACCGCGTGGGGGTGCCGCCTGGGGGTGCCGCCT
>CAYOFA010000213.1:0-5373 GCA_964402885.1 uncultured Spirochaetaceae bacterium | reverse complement strand
TCGTCGCGAATGTCATCGAAGCTGTAGTCGAACGGCATCTCGATGGGTCGCTCGAGGAGGTACACCGTCCTGCCGCTCTCCGTGTAGCGTTCGTAGGAGTTGATCATCCCCTGAAGCACCAGGCCGTCGGCGGCACGGTGCTCGACACGAAAGTGGTCGAACACTACGAGCGGGGTTCCCTCGTCGCCGATCTTGGCGAAGGGAAGGCCGCAGTCGAGCATGCCGGATCGGGCGGTCGGTGATGCCATAGGTGTGCTGAAGGTACCGACGCCGCCTCTCGGGGGCAACCCGTCACTTGACCGTCCGAAAGCTCAAGTCGTATGATATGGCCCGCAGCGCAGATATTCCCCGGGCCCATAGCTCAGTTGGTTAGAGCAGCGGACTCATAATCCGTGGGTCGAAGGTTCAAGTCCTTCTGGGCCCAGTCACCGGCCGTAGCATGATGAGGGCTACTACCACGCCCACCGCCGAAAGGCCGATCACGAAAACGAACATCGGACTGTAGGAGTTGAACCTCCCGTAGAGCGCGCTGAAGGCGCTTCCGCCGACGAGCGCACCAACCCCGTATGCTGTGTACATGATACCGTAGTTCCGCGCGTAGTGGTACGGGCCGAAGAGCCTGGTCGTCGCGGCCGGCGCAATCGCGAGCCACCCGCCGAGCATCAGCCAGAAAATGCCGAACCCGATGAAGAACGGCAGCGGAACCCCCGGTGCCGCCAGAAGTGATACCCCGGCTCCGATCGCGATAAGGCCATAGGACAGCACCACCGTCGCCCGCGATCCGAGCGCGTCGTGCACGGCCCCGAAGATCGGCCGCCCGACGCCATTCAGGACGCCGAGGGCCGAGACCGCCACCGCCGCGCCCGATGGGGAAAGTCCCGCAACCTGACGACCGAAGGGCGCGGTCATGCCGATCGCCGTCAACCCCGCGAGAGTTCCGATCGCATAGCAGATCCACAGACCGTAGAAGCTCCGCGTTGCGAGCATCTCGCGAGGGGAGAGCTCACGCGGTGGCACCGTCACCCCCGGCACCGCCTCCGCCTCAGCCTCCTCGGGATCGGGGGCGCTGACGGCCTCCGGACCACGACGAAAGAAAACGGTCAGCCCCGCTATGACCACGATGAAGCCGGCACCGAGCACGATCATCGCGCTCTGCACGCCGAAGCGGTTGATCAGGATCTCTCCGAGCGGCGCCGTGACGAACGGCGATACCCCGAAACCGGCGAGTGTCAGCCCCATCGCGAGCCCACGCTTATCGGGAAACCAGCTTCCCACCACCGAGAGCGGAACGCCGTAGCCGAAGCCGACGCCCGCGCCGCCGATGATTCCGTATGTGACGACCAGTGGTACGAACCCGTCGATGAAACCGGCGCTCATCCATCCGGCACCCACGAGCACGCCACCGATGAGCAGCGTCACGCGGGGGCCGATGTGCGCGATCAATGCACCGGCGAGGGGCATCGAGAAGGCGAACGCCCCGAGAAAGACCGAGTACGGCAGGCCGCTCTGCGCGGCGGTAATGCCGAGCGCCGCCTCGAGCGGTTCCCGAAAGACGGACCACGAATACACCGTTCCGAGACAGGCGTTGACCACGATCCCGATGACAACGAGGTCCCAGCGTTTGTTCAGGCGAGGATCTGCGTGCATTCCGCTACTATTGCTACCACGGGCAGTTTTGCCAACCCGTCTGCCCCGGGCGAGTGCTATGGGACCTCCACAGGGATCGCGTGGGTGTCCGCTCCGGTGCGAAGTACGAGCACACCGGAGCGGCGACGGCCCGCCGCCGTCGGCTCTTCCGCGGTCCTCCAATCAGCCGAGTCCCCGTCCGGAGATATCACGACGAGCGAATATGAGGGGTCGAGCTCGAGGCGTTTCAGTGTCGACAGCGTGAGCCCGCCGCCGGCGACGGTGGTCCGTCCGGTGTCGAGATTGGTGATGTATGCGCCACCGGTGACGTACGCGAGGGTGAGATCCTGCGACGTGGTTCTGCGTGGTGGTACGTCGACGCTTCGATCCTCGACGGGAGCGAAAATATGAAACTGTGTGCCCCGAAGATCATTGGCCGCGTACCAGGTCCGCCGATGTATGAACGCCGCGTCAGCCGTTTCGAAGCTCAGCGACCTGTCCGACAGGTTCTCGACACTCACCTGCACTCGAAAGACATCGCCGTCCGGTATACGCGCCCGAACAACGGAACCCGATCGCAGACTCGAACTCCGATATTCCGGAAGTGTGGACTGCGGCGTACTCGCGCATCCTGCAAACAAAAACGCCGTCAGTGCGATAAACGCCATGAATCTTCCTGAATCTCTCATCGAACCCTCCCCGCCCCCGCGAAATTCCAAGTCTCTCTCGACAAGTGCGTGTCGTCAATAGTATTGACCGAAGATGACTACCGGAATTATGATGCCGCCACGTTCTTTAAGTATAAGGAGGGAACATGAGTCGTCTTAATGACAGCCGATTCAAGGGAGTCGCACTGCTGCTCGCAGCGGTTCTGCTCGCCGGTGTACTGCTACTTGCAGGCTGCGCCCCGCAGGAGGAAGAGCAGGAAGAAGCGCAGGAGCAGGAGGAGGCCCAGGTAGAGCGCGACACACTCACGATCGCCATCGGCGCTGAGCCCGAGTCACTCGACCCGGTCCGGATGACATCGGCACCGGCGGCCACCGTGGGAGAGCATGTGGTCGAGCGCCTCATCTACATGGAAGAGGACGGATCGCTCACCCCGATGATTGCAACGGGATGGGAGTCGAATGACGAAGGTACCGTATGGACGTTCGACATCCGCGAGGGTGTTGAGTTCCACGACGGAGAGCCGCTGAACGCGGAGGCGGTGGCGACCAACCTGCGCCGGTTCGTGAACCCGGACGTTGGTGCAGCCTATGCCTTCCTGCTCGGTACGGTCGAGGAGATCGAGGCGGTAAGCGAGTACGAGCTGCAGCTCAGCCTGTCTCAGCCCTTCGCCCCGATTCTCTCCCACCTCTCGCACAGCTTCATCGGAATCGTCAGTCCGGCGCAGCTCGAGGGCCTCGCACCGGAGGACACGATCGAGATCCCGGTCGGCACCGGCCCCTACGAGATGGTCGACTGGAGCCGTGGTGACAGCATCTCGCTCGAGGTCAATGAGGACTACTACGGCGACACGCCGGACATCCCGAATGTCCGCTTCGAGTTCATTCCCGAGTCCTCGGCGCAGATCGTCGCGCTGGAGACCGGAGAGGTCGACGCGATGATGCGCGTACCCCCGCAGGAAGTAGAACGCCTCGAGGACGACCCCGACATCGAGGTAGTCCGTGAGTCGAGTGTGCGCACGATCTACATCGGCTTCAATAACCAGAAGGAGCCCTTCAACGACGAACGTGTTCGCCGCGCGCTCAACTACGCGGTCAACAAGCAGGAGATCGTGGACGGCCTCTTCGAAGGTTTCACCGTAGCCGACGCACCCGTGGTTCCGGCAGTATTCGGCCACGAATCGGTCGGCCCCTACGAGTACGACCCCGAGCGGGCCCGTGAGCTGCTTGCCGAAGCCGGCTATCCCGACGGGTTCGAAATGACGATCCACCATCCGACCGGCCGCTATCCTCTTGATGCGACGGTAGCGGAGGTCATTCAGGACCAGCTCTCTGAGGTCGGCGTCGACGTCACTCTCGAGACGCGGGAGTGGTCGAGCTACCTCGACTTCACGAGCCAGCCGCCCGAGGAAGCTGAGTACGACTCGTTCATGCTCGGCTGGGGCACGGTTACCCTGGACGCCGACTACGGTCTCTACGCCCTGCTTCACAGCAGGCAGTGGAATCCGAACGGCAACAACCGCGGTTTCTACAAAAACGACGAGGTTGACGCACTTCTCGACGAGGCGCGCGTGACCACCGATCAGGCCGCCCGCGAGGAGCTCTACGCCGAGGCGATCGAGCTCATCTGGAACGATGCACCCTGGATCTTTCTCTACAACCAGGGCCAGATCAACGCCAACCGCACCTATGTGGAAGGCCTGATCCATCATCCGCTCGAGAACCTGAGCGCGTGGGACGCCTCGTTCAGCGAGTAACACACAGTCTTTCCTGCCGCCCCTTCGGGGGCGGCAGGCTATTTCAGGCAAAGGACGCCAAGCATGTATCAGTACATCCTGCGACGGCTTCTGCTCACCATTCCGGTCGTCATCGGCGTTTCGGTCATCGTATTCGGCATCATTCGGCTCCTGCCGGGCGACCCCGCGCGGGCGCTTGCAGGTGTACAGGCGACACCCGAGTACATCGAACAGGTCCGGGAGCGCTACGGTCTCGACGAGCCGGTCTACGTGCAGTACTGGAACTTCGTATCGGGCGCAGCCCAGGGAGACCTGGGAAGATCCACCTTCAGCAACAGACCCGTGACCACGGAAATCGGTGAACGCTTTCCGCGAACACTCCTCCTGGCGAGCGTCTCGCTCGCGATCGCAACCGTTCTGGGAGTGTCGGCGGGAATCGTTTCCGCGACGCGGCGAAACTCACTCTTCGACAACGCGAGCATGCTTGCCGCCCTCGTTGGTGTGGCGGCACCCGTCTTCTGGCTCGCGCTCATGCTCCAGCTGCTGTTTTCAGTGCAGTTACGCTGGCTGCCACCGACAGGCATGGGCTCGATACGCCACATCATTCTTCCGAGCATCACGCTCGGCCTCGCGAGCGCTGCGTTGATGGCGCGCATTACACGCTCGAGCATGCTCGATGTGCTGCGACAGGATTTCATCACCACCGCACGTGCAAAGGGCCTCGCCGAACGCGTGGTCGTGTACAAGCATGCGCTGAAGAACGCCCTCATTCCGGTGGTCACCGTCCTCGGCCTTCAGTTCGGCATCCTGCTCGGCGGCGCAGTACTCACGGAGACCGTGTTCGCCTGGCCCGGGGTGGGACGCCTGCTCGTGGACTCCATCCTGAGGCGGGACTACCCCGTGGTGCAGGGGACGGTCATGCTGCTCGCATTTCTCTTTGTAATCATCAATCTCGTGGTGGACATTATCTACGCCTTCCTCGACCCGCGTATTCACTACCAGGGTCAGGACGAGGCATAACGGGGGACGGATATGAGCGAAGCGCAGGTACCTCAGCGCGGAGCAGCGGCACAGTACGAACCCGCCGTCGAAGGCGAGGGGGGCGAGGCCCCGTCGGGGGAACAGGAGCGCCGAAAGCGCCAGAGTGAGATTCGTGCCGTCCTTCGTCATCTCGTGCGAAACAGGGGTGCGGTCGTCGGACTGGTCATTATCGGCACCTTTATCGCGGCAGCCCTTCTGGCCCCCGTCATTGCGACCCACAGCCCCACCGATACCGCCGTCGTCGACCGTCTGCAACCCGCCGACGCCGAACACTGGCTCGGAACCGACGAGCTCGGCCGCGACCT
>CAYOFA010000212.1:1826-5452 GCA_964402885.1 uncultured Spirochaetaceae bacterium | reverse complement strand
CGACATCCACCTCCTCCACGGTGTCGGCCGGCGTGTGGGTCAGGTGCACGACCCGCTCCATCAGGTTGGTCGAGGTGACGGCTACGCAGGGGATGCCGCGAAAGGCGAAGATCGCGTGGTCACCGGAAATCCACTGGTCGCCGACAGCCGCACGGGGGTGCTGCCCTATCAACGCACGCATCGCAGCCTCGCGCCTGGCAGCCGGCGAGGCCGCTGCAGCGTCCTCGCCCAGGTTGTAGAACGAGAATGCGCCGAGCGAATCGCAGTGACCCAGGCCGTCGAGATTGATCATGAGCCGTATTGTCTCCGCGGAAGACGCTCGATGGGCGAGGTAGGCGAGCTGTCCCGAAACCTCGTAGTACTCCTCGCCGTTGAAGGGAACAACATCGAGGTCGAACGGAAGCTCGGCGTCGCGCAGGCGCTCCATTACCGCCACCGCCGTTGCCAGTCCGGCCGCATTGTCGAGAGCACCGGGGGTCCCGTACTTGGTGTCCACGTGAGCAGCAAGCACGATGCGGGGGCCGCCGGCGCCGCCGCGGCCCTTCCGAGAGAAGATAAGCTGTCGACCAGTGGCAGGTACAGAGTCCGAGTCGAGCTCGATGCGGACGTCCCGGACACCGGCGATCTCGCCACGGAGATCGGCCGTGTACGCATTGGGAAGCCCGAGGTTTCCGTCCTCGAAGAGCGGGTAGGGCGACAGACCGCAGAGTGGATGCTTCCCGGTCAGGGCGAGCACGCACGCCGGGCGCTTGTCCAGAAGCAGGTCCAGGATCTCCCGGTGCTCGTCGGGGTAGTAGAAGGGGAAGTCCCGCGGCATGAGCGGCTCGGCGGCCAACTCGCCGCGGATAAGCAGAAGACATCCGCGAGCCTCGAGGGTGCGCAGATCATCGAGGGTCTCAACCACCGCCACGGGGAACTCTCCGCGAAGCGGGGCTGAAAACGGGCCGGGCTGAATCGGCACGGGTGTCGTCGAACTCGCCACCACGCTCGAGGGGCCGTACTCCCACCGGCGGCAGTCGAACTGCAGCTCAGTTACCTCATAGCCGAGCTCCCGTGCCATTCCTTCGAGGTAGGCATTTGCCGCCTCGTTCTCCTCCGTCCCCGTCGCCCGCGCGCCGATGTCTTCCGCAAGCGTGCGCAGCACTGTTTCTGTTCGATTCATGGGTCGGATCGTAGCCCGCGCCCGGAGGGTGGTGTGCAAGTGGAGGCCTACGAAAGCGCCTCCGACTCATCGAGCAGGCGCTCGAGGCGCGAGGCGTTCTCGCGGGTGCGCTCGAGAACGGCCATGAAGTGATCGCCTGCGGTGTAGATCTCGAGGTCCTCGGGCTCCTCGAAGGTGGCGAGTGCCTCCGAGACTCCATCCCGCCGCAGTCTGTAGAGGGCACGATGAATGACGGCGATGCTGTGTCCCGACTTCCGGAGGACGGAGATGATGCGCAGCCGGGCGAGCTCCCGGTCGGTGAGGTAGCGGGAACGATTGGGGCCCCGGCGCGGAATCTCGAGAAGGGCGTTTCGCTCCCAGTTGCGTATGGTTTCGCGGGTGACCGAAAGCTCTCGGGCGGCCTCCTCCACCGTGTACTCCCGTTCGTCGGCGGAGCCCGGACCGGCGGGGGACCCTCGCGTGCCGGTGGCCGGCCCGCCCCACGACCCGAGCAGCCGAACCGCCTCCCGCGCATTGGCGAGCTCGACATCGATTGCCGCGAGATACTCCGAGAGGGCGGAACGCGCAGCGGCGAGATTCCAATCCCGCAGAGCGGCGACGATCCGTGTGGCCCTCCGGCGCACTACGGGACCCGGCCACTCCTCAGCATAGAGGAGGCGGATCACCCGAACCTGAAGCAGGTGACGGTCTGTGAACACGCGATAGCCGCGGTGGTCCCGGGGCACAGGTGATAGAAACCCGATGCGCTCGTAGAAACGCACCGTATTGGGATGAATCCCGCAGCTGCGCGCGATGTCGACGGTTCGATATGCTACGTGCTGCACGGGCTATGCTCCTGCCCGGTCCTTGAGGTTCCGGGGCAAAATCGAACCGGCAAGCAGAACGATACCGGCCAACAGCAACGCCCATCCCGCCGGCCCGGCCGTGGCAGGGAAGATCCACGATGCGAAGATATATGGCTGCGAGACTGCCCATGCGAGCGATGCGATGACGAGCGCGCCGGCGGCGGCCTGGATGGCTCGCGACACCCGCCGCGCCGGCGAGAGTGGCGTCACTCGTCGCTCCTTCCTGATCACCTCCCGGCCAAGGCGGTAGACCCGCGCGAGGCTCCCGAGAACGACGAGCGCAAGCGCGGCGCGCAGCACGCGGCTCGCCCACACGATAATACCGAACTTGACGCGACCCGCGCCGCTCCACCGCGCCCAGTCCGTGAGCACGTAGGACATGAACGGCCAACTGCGCTGGCTGTTGGTGAGGATGACGATGCCGTCGCCGGTTTCGGGAATCGCGTGAAAGTGCGTCATCCAGCCGTGTCCCTGTCCACCGTGCCAGACCGCTCGGCGACCGTCGGGCAGGGTTTCGATGAAATGCCCGAAGCCGTAGGCGTCGGCGGCGAATCCGAATAATCCGGGGATTGCCACGACCGGGGTGTGCTCGTGCCCCATGGTCGCGATCACGAAGCGGGCCAGATCCTCGGTGTCGGCAAAGAGCCCTCCCGAGCCGTTCACCGGATACACGTAGGGCGGGACCGGCGTGCCGTCGAGCTCGTATCCGGTGGGCATGAGTGCCGCCATGCGCTCTTCCCATGCGTAGCTCGCGTCACGCATCCCGAGGGGCTCGAGCACGGCTTCCTTCATGTAGGACTCGAATCGTTGACCGGTAACGTTCTCCACCACGAGCTCGAGCAGATTGAAGCCGACGTTGGAATAGATGAAACCTGTGCCCGGTTCCTGTACCAGTCGAACCTCTTCGGCCAGATAGCTGCGCTTCGACGGCATCTTGCTCCCGGGCGCGTACTCAACCGCCGGACCGACCCTGCCGAGAGGCAAGCCGGCAGTATTACTCAGAAGGCGGGCGACGGTGACGCCGTTCGCTGCAAATCTCCCGTCGGGAATGTCGATCGACTCGAGGTAGCGCTCCACCGGTGCATCGGGATCGATTCGCCCCTCCTCGATGAGCCTCATCACGCCCCGGGTGGTGACGGACTTCGAGATGGACTCGGCCCGGCAGATCGCATCGGTGGTCATTGGGCGTTCCTCGGCGAGGTCTGCGTAGCCGTACGCACCTGCCCAGGCAAGTTCGCGGTTCTCCACCACCGCGATGCTCACTCCGGGAATGTCGTAGCGGTCCATGAGTCGCGGCACTCTGTCGTCGAGTTGCTGCGAGAAGGCGGTAACCGAAGCCCGTGGTCCGGGCGCCGTCGTCGACCCCGCTCCGCCGGCGTCGCAGCCGGCGCCGGAGGCGGCGGCGAGCGCCGCGAGAACGATGAGCATAACGGCCGTCCGGCCCCGCGCCTTCGCCGGGCCGCGACGGCGTCCCCGGTTCCTGCCGTCTCTCACGACCGCCGCCCGCCGCCGAAGGTCCCGGTCAGGGTCCCGAACTGGAGAATATGCCCTTCCATCTCCCGCTGAAGATCCGGCTTGCGCGCTGATGCGGGAAGGTTGAGCGTGATGTCGAGCACGTA
>CAYOFA010000212.1:0-1726 GCA_964402885.1 uncultured Spirochaetaceae bacterium | reverse complement strand
CAGGTATCGGCGGATTACCGGCAGCATGGCGTCGAGATCCTCGCGCCTCGGGATGATGAGAAGCACCCTGATGAGCGTCTCGATGGAGGCGCCTGCCTCGCCCAGGAACTGCTCGATGTTGTGGAAGCACTGCTCGGCCTGCTCAGCCGGATCTTCCGAGATCGTCATCGTGCGATAGTCGAAACCCGTCGTGCCGGAAACGAAGACATACGATCCGTCGATCACCACGCGGGAGTATCCGATGTCCTGTTCGAAGGCAGACCCCGAAGAAATGCGCCTGGTCATGGTGCTACGCTCCGCTCGTGATTGCCGTCTTACGTCACCACGCGATAGTACCGGTATCGTCTGCGAAGACCAAGCTTGTCGGCCAGAAAGTTCACGACGTTTGCATCGATCAGCTCTTCCCATCCCAGTGCGGCTCCGCGCGGCGAAATGTAGAGGACATCTCCGGAGCGGGCCCAGTAGTATCCGATCTGGGTGGTAGAAGGATGAGTGGAGTGGATGTCGCCGAACCAGATCATCCCGGTTTGCATGATGGCGAGTCGACCGTACGAGTCGAGATCCTCCGGCAGAAACTCGAGATTGCTGACATCGGGCAGACGTCTGGTCAGATCGACGGTGAGCACCCGCTCTTTGAGTTCCGCGTTCGTCTGTTGCATGGCTTTCTCTTCCCCGAAAAGAAGATATCACAGCGCATTACGCGAAAACCATTGTGCGAAAACCGTCTCGCGGAAACCAACGTGCCCCGGGAACAGCCGAGCGGCGTGTCGAGGTCTGAATACCCTCGCCGCCGACCGCCTCAGAACTCCTCGAACTCCGCATCGGAGGCATTCTCCACACCCGTGCCGGCATGCGTGCCGGCGGGCCGCCGAGCCGGAGCTTCGAGCCGCCGCGATTCGGCGCCGCTCTCTCGCCCGGTGTTAAAGAACGAGATGGTGGACTCGAGCTGCTGCGCCTGACTGGTGAGCTCCTCGGCCATGCTCGACATCTCCTCGGCCTGAGAGGCGTTCTGCTGGGTCACATTGTCGAGCTCGGCGATGGCCTTGCTGATCTGCTGGCTGCCGGAGCGTTGCTCGGCGCTTGCGGCGCTGATCTCCTGAACGAGCTCCGCTGTGCGTCGGATATTCGGAACGAGAGACTCGAGCACCTGACCGGCACCCCGGGCAGTCTCGACGCTGCTCCGCGATACGTCGCTGATCTCCGCCGCCGCCTTCTGGCTGCGCTCGGCGAGCTTTCGTACCTCAGAGGCGACCACGGCAAAGCCCTTGCCCTGTTCACCGGCACGAGCTGCCTCGATCGCGGCATTCAGCGCAAGCAGATTGGTATTGCGCGCGATTTCTTCGATGATGGAAATCTTCTCGGCAATGTTTTCCATGGCCTCGACTGTCTGGTGCACGGCGCTGCCGCCTTCTTCGGCATCCTTCGCGGCCTGCAGCGCGATCTTTTCGGTTTCCTGGGCGTTGTCCGCGTTCTGCTGGATGTTGGAATCCATCTCCTCTACGGAGGAGGACACTTCCTCGGAGTTCGATGCCTGCTCGGTTGCGCCCTGCGACATCGCCTCCGCGGTTTGCGACACCTGGTCGCTTCCGCCGGTGACGTTCCGCCCGGCGGTGAGTATGTCGTCGACGACCTCGCGCAGCTGCTCCATCGTGCGCCCTATGGCCCCGGTAACGCGGCCGATCTCATCCTTGCGGGATGATGAAATCTCGGCGGTGAGATCACCCGC
>CAYOFA010000211.1:0-5459 GCA_964402885.1 uncultured Spirochaetaceae bacterium | reverse complement strand
GCTACCGTCGGCTCAACTCATAGGGAAACACGACGTGGGGATACGCCGGGTTGTCGACGTAGCCTGCGATATCGCTGCGCACCGCGTGTGTGTTGACCTGATCGTAGAAGAACATCGACACGGCGTCTTCCACGAGGATCTCCTGAGCGCGCCCGAAGAGCTCCTTCGCCTCCTCGCGGTTCGTGCCGGACAGGGCATCGGCTTCCATAACCAGCTCGTCGAACTCCTCGTTCTCATAGTAGGCCAGGTTGAACAGAGTCTCTTCCGAGGAAACGAACATGTTGTATAGGAAGGTGATCGGCGAGACGAAATCCGGCCACCAGTACATCACAAAAATGTCCTGAGCGTTTCGGGGATCCGAGCGACCGAGATCCCACTGCGACTCCCATGTCATCGCCCGCAGCTCCAGGTCGATGTCTAGCTTCGCGAGCTCCGCTTTCCAGAGCTCCCCGAGCTGCTGCTGATCGAGGTCTCCGGTGGCGTAGGTATACAGCAGGTCGAATCCGCCATCGGCGTGCCCCGCCTCGGCAAGAAGCTCCCGCGCCATGTCCATGTCGTACTCGTACTGCTTGAGGTCCGAGTTGTGCCCCCACATGTTGGAGGGAACGGGGCCGCGCGCCTGAACGGCCCGCTCGCCCATTATCGCGGACATGAACTCGTCATAGGGAAACGTGTAGGAGAGGGCCCGTCGAACAGTGGCATCGTCGAGCGGCGGCTTCTTCGTGTTGAAAAGCCCGACGAGGTTCTGGAACGATGCCGTCGTGACGACGTTTACGCCGTCGCGGGCATCGAGGGAATCCAGATTGTCCGGAGGCGTCTGAAACGTGAAATCGGCGGTACCCGCTTCGATCATCTGTTGGCGTACCACGGGATCCTCCACGACTTCGTAGACGACCCGATCGAAGTTGTCCTCGGACCAGCCGCCCCAGTAGTCCTCGAATTGCCGCATGACCACGCGGGAGCCAGGCTCGTAGCTGTCGATGACGTAGGGGCCGGTGCCTGCGGTGTTTCCCTCGTTGAACCAGTCGGCGCCGTTCTCCTCATAGGCCTTCATGCTGTAGATACCTGCCTGATATCCCGCCGAGGCAATGATGTCGAGGGGCGCGGGATAGCTCAGGTTGAAGCGGACCGTATAGTCGTCGACAACCTCGATCGAATCGACCGGGTCCCAGATATAAGACGCACCGGCGCCGATCTCGATCGTATTATCGATGGCGGCCTTCACCGCTGCGGCATCGAGCGGCTCGCCGTCGTGGAACGTGACGCCCTCCCGGATTTCGAAGGTCCACACAGTGCTGTCCTCATTCGCATCCCAGCTGGTGGCAAGACGCGGTGAGACAACCGTGTCGCTACCCGGCGGGTTGTAATAGGTCAGCGTCTCGTAAACATGCGCCGTGATGACGATGTCATTCGAGAAGCCGGTGGCAGGATTGAGATCCGGGAAGGTCGTCGAGTTCGCATAGACGAAGATACTCGGCGCGTCCTCCTGAGCTTCCTGGCTCCCTCCGGCGAAGCCGAGGGCAGCTACGAGGCAGAACGCAAGCGTGGCGACAAGCAGACGGTTGAGATTCATGGGTAACTCCTTTGCAAGTTTATGCACCATGAATTGCAGCTTTTGTCAATGGGTTCGGCACGAGTGTTCTCGACCGGCAGCCCCAGACGCTGCTTGGGCGGCCGGCACTTCCGCCACGTAATCAGCGAAATCGCTTTTCCTTTGGGACTATTTAATGTATAATCTCTAAAAAGTGGATCGAAGCATCATGCATAATGACCAGAAATCGAGCTACCGGGCGGGCCGGCACTCGGATGTATCGGCCCTGGAACGGGAAATCCAGCACAATCGTCTCCTTCTTCATACGACGGACACCCAGGTCTGGTTTCTTCAGGATCCCCACACCTACGGCGCCGTCAACAGGGCACACGCCGAGTTTCTCGGTGTTTCTCCCGAAGCGGCATCGTTTCAGCCGCTGCACGCTCTGTTCTCTGCCGATGTTGCCCGTATCTGTGTCGCGGGCAACCGTTCGGTATTCGAGGGGGGCGAACGGCTTCGGAGCGAGGAATGGGTCGCGAATGCCGACGGGGACCTCCGGTTGCTGGACATAACGAAAACGCCCCACTTTGCGAGCGACGGCTCGGTAGAAAGCGTGGTCTGCACGGCGCGGGACATCACCGCCGCCCGGCGCACCGAGGACAGCCTGCGCCGCTACGCGGCGCTTCAACGCGAGCTCGCCCGCTCCTCGGCTGAGTTTCTCTCAGCCACCGACCGCGGCTCTTTGGCCCGCGTTATCACTGACACCCTCGGGCGCATCGGTTCGGCGGCAGGACTGGATCGCGCAGTAGTCAGGGTTTTCGACGCCTCGATTCCCCTCGAGCGTTACGCGTTCGAGTGGCATGACCAGGGCCTGGAGTCGCTGGCCCATCTGCCGGGTGAGGATTCCGAAACCGGTGCGGTCACGTGGCGCGACCGTCTTCGGCCGGGGCGCCCGCTCGTCATTTCGGACGTCGAAGAACTCGGCGATGATTTCGCCATGGAGCGCGACCGGCTACGGCAGGAGGGTATTCGATCGGCGCTCATCGCGCCAATCGGGGACGGCGGGGCGACACCGCTCGGCATGGTCGGTTTCGTCTCGCATCACGGACGGGTGCAGTGGTCGGAGGCCGAGATCGAGATCGTGCAGACGCTGGCTTCCACGGTCGCCGGCGCGCTCCTGCGCCTCCGCCTCGAAGAGAGGGTGCGCGCCACCACGGTGCGGCTGGGCGAGACACTGGCGGGGACCGGTGCCGGGACCTGGTCGTGGGACATCGAAGCCGGAACTATCACGATCGACGAGCGCTGGGCGGGAATGCTCGGTTACACGCTCGAGGAGCTTACACCGACCACCATAGATACCTGGAAGAACCTCACACAGCCGGACGACCTGGCGGAGGCGGAGGCTGTTCTCGCCGAGCACTTTGCCGGAGAGCGGGAGCTGTACTCGTGCGAGATGCGCATGCTCCACCGCTCCGGCAGGTGGGTGTGGATAAGCGACCGGGGCCGCGTTGTCGAATGGGATGACTCGGGCACGCCGCTTCGGATGCTTGGAACCCACACCGACATCTCGAGCCGGAAGGCCGCGGAACTCGAGCTTGCGGAGAGTCACTCCCTGCTGCAGAGCGTGTTCGACGGCATGGATGACGGGCTCGCGGTTCTTGACCCGCAGATGCGCATCGTCCGGGCGAATGCGTGGATGGAAGACCACTACGGACCCGCGCGGAAGATACTGGGGCGGAAATGCTACGAGGTCTACGAGCAGCACTCCTCACCATGTGCGACCTGTCCCCTCGTCGAGACCCGCAGAACCGGGATGACTGCACACGGGGATGTCAGGACGACGCTCGAGGATGGCTCCGAGATGTGGGCGCGGGTTACCACCCACCCCCTCACCGACGAGAACGGAAACATCGTCGGCTACATAGAGCACATGAAAGACGTAACGGAGGAGCGGAAGGCCTCCGACGCGCTCATGGCGAAAAAGGAAGAGCTCGAACGTTTCTTCACCGTAGCCCTCGACCTCCTCGCCATCGCCGACACCGCCGGCCGTTTCGTGCGGCTCAATGCCGCGTGGGAGGATACCCTCGGCTTTCCCATCTCCGAGCTCGAAGGAATGAACTTCATGGATTTCGTCCACCCCGAAGACCGTGAGCCGACAGAGAATGCCCTTGCCGACCTTCGCGCGACCCGGCAGGTTGTCGGTTTCGTGAACCGATATCGAACGTCCGACGGTTCCTATCGGTATATCGAGTGGCGTTCCCATCCCCACCGTGGCCTCGTCTATGCCGCCGCGCGCGACGTCACCGACCGCATCGAGCGCGAGGAAGCGGCGCTCGCGGCAAGCCGGGCGAAGAGCGAGTTTCTCGCCAACATGTCACACGAGTTGCGCACACCCCTGAACGGTATCGTGGGATTCTCCGACCTCCTCCTCGAGAGCGATCTCGGCGAGCCCTATCGAAGCTACGTGGAGAACGTACACATCTCGGCGGAAACCCTCATGACCCTGATCAACGACGTGCTCGACTTCTCGAAGATCGAGGCCGGCAAGATGGAGCTGGAGATGCAGCAGGTGGACCTCGGGCAACTGCTGCGGAACGCGGTGCAGAGCGTCCGTATGACGGCCGAGACTAAGGGCCTGGATCTCGTCCTTTCAGTCGACGATCATCTCCCCGAGCTGATCGGGACGGATCCATACAGGCTGACCCAGGTCATCGTGAACCTCCTCAGCAACGCCGTGAAGTTTACCGAGTACGGGTTCGTGCAATTGCGCACGGAAGTCCTCGCGGCGGGTGATGAGCGAGCGCGCCTGCGGTTCAGTGTCCGGGACACCGGCGTGGGAATCGAGCCGCACCACCAGGACGCCATCTTCGACTCCTTCACCCAGGCGGATCCATCGACAACGCGCCGATTCGGCGGAACAGGCCTCGGCCTGGCAATCTCGAATCGCATCCTCGAGATGCTCGACAGCAATCTCGAGCTGGAAAGCGAGCCCGGCACGGGTAGCACATTCAGTTTCGAGCTGGAGGTGAGCACGGTGGCAGCCGGCGAGACACCCACGGCTGCGATGGGCGATGGTATCGACGCGGCGCCGGTGGAGCCGGCGCCGGCGGATGCCTTCAGGCGCTCGCATGACGACCGTGATGTCGGACCTGTCCGAATCCTCGTGGCCGAAGACGAGAAGATAAACCG
This sequence comes from uncultured Spirochaetaceae bacterium, assembly GCA_964402885.1. Taxonomy (GTDB): domain Bacteria; phylum Spirochaetota; class Spirochaetia; order DSM-27196; family PWMO01; genus JAAAOH01. The sequence continues at coordinate 739 of CAYOFA010000211.1, read as the reverse complement.
CCTCGTCACCCGGCGCATGATCGACCGACTGGTTTCGAACGCGGAGGTCGTGACTGCCAATGACGGCAGGCGCGCCGTCGAAGTGTTTGCATCCGAAGAGTTCGACCTCGTGCTCATGGACGTGCAAATGCCGGAAATGGACGGCTACGAAGCCGCCCGGGCGATCAGGAAAGCGGAAGGCCCGGAGCGGTATACCCCCGTCATCGCCTTGACGGCGGGTGTGGTGCAGGGGGAGCGCGAACGATGCCTCGATGCGGGTATGGACGACTATGTCAGCAAGCCGGTCGATCTCAAGCGTCTCGAGGAGGCCCTGACGAGGTGGCTCCCGGCCGGAGAGGGCGAGGCCTGAGCGACGGGCACGCCGGTTTGGCCTTTGACCCTCGCGGTGGTATACTCTGTCCGTGCGCGTTGTAGTCGACTACGGCCTGAACACACCTCTTCCCAGACCACCGATGGCGCAGTGGCCTCGGGGTGGCGCCGCCACTCCTGCCGACAGCGGGGCTGCGGCCGGGCCTGACGGCACGGACGGTTCGCGAACGGTCACCCGGCGGGAGTCGGTGATGGTCGTGAACTTCGGGCCTGCCCGCGAGGAGGCGGCGGAGCGGTCGGGGGTGCGTCCCGGGGGCGCAGGTGCGTCCGGTCCGGAAACCGGCGCCGGTGGTGCCGGCGGGGCCGGTTCGTCCGGGGGTGAGGGCATCCCGATCCCCGGCACTCCCTATGAGCTCACGACCTCCGAGGA
>CAYOFA010000210.1:0-5467 GCA_964402885.1 uncultured Spirochaetaceae bacterium | reverse complement strand
CGCTGCTCGAACAGCCGATAGGTGCCGTCGATCGTGACCGGCATGATCGGCGCTTCAGCGTCCTGAGCCAGTTTCATCGAGCCGGGCTTGAACCGCGCCATTTTGCGACCGCGGCTGCGAGTTCCCTCGGGAAAGAGGATCATCGCCTGACCGTACCGCATGCGTCCTACGGCCCGATCTATGGCCGCAAGCGCCTGTCTCGCGCTGCTGCGTTCTATGAAGACACAGTGCATGGCACGCATCCACCAGCTGATGATGGGCAAATGGGTAAGCTCCCTCTTCGCGATGAACCCGACGAGCCGCGGGACGAATCCCACCACGAGCAGGATGTCGGCATCGCCCTGGTGATTCGCAACCACACAGAGTGGCCCTTCCCGGGGAGGGCGTCCCCGTCTGTCGACTTCGACCGGGACGCCGCCGAACCACAACAGATGTCGGGCCCATCCGCCCGTAATCATGCCGACGGCGCGGTCGTAGGCCCTGCTCCCGCCGATGGCGCGGACAAGTCCGAGCATCGGGAACAGAAGCAGGGTGAGCACCATCAGCACTACAAGATAGGCAAAGAAAGCAAGGGTTCTGAGCATGGACCACGCCAGCCTATCACAGATAGGGTAGATGGTGGGCATCCGGCGTTGATACACTTGTCTATGCGGGAGGTTTCATCGTGAAGGGTCGAACATTCCTGGTTCTTGCGGTCGTTCTGGTGGCCGTGGATCTGCTTGTGCCCTACCTGATTCTGGCTGACGTACCGAGCTTCGGGGCGAGTTTCCTCTTCTGGAGCGCACTCACGCTTCTTGTGATCATCGGCGCCGGTCAGTACATACGACACTGGGGTGAAAAATGAGACCGATCTACGTCTGGATGGCGATGATACTGTGGACGGGCGTGGCGGCCTGGATCGCGACGGCCGCACGTCGCCGCATGGGCGCGGGCGCGTCGGAGTTCTTCATCGGCGGACGTCGCATGCAGGGCTTTGTGTCGGGGATGACCTATGCGGCGACGACCTACAGCGCATTCATGCTGGTCGGCCTGGTCGGCCTGACCTATCGCTCGGGGGTCGGTGCGCTCGGGTTCGAGATGACCTACCTCATCTTCACGGTAATCTTTCTTGTCGTCTTCGGGCCGCGATTCTGGCTGGTCGGAAACCGCTTCGAGCACATCACCCCGCCGGAGTTGCTCGCACACCGTTACGAGAGCAAGAGCGTCGCGGTGATTGCGGCCACGATATCCTTCATCATGCTCATCCCGTATTCCTCGGTGCAACTGATGGGAGCGGGATTCCTCGTAGAGGGACTCTCCGACGGCCGAATCCCCTTCATGGCCGGTGTTCTCGTCATGGCGCTTCTTTCGGGCTTCAGCGCGTGGTGGGCCGGAATGAGAAGCGTCGCATGGACGGACGCATTTCAGGCAGTGACGATGCTCGTGACCTCCATCATTGCGCTGGTGTTCGTGGCGTTTCAGTTTTTCGGCTCGCCGGGTGAGTTCGTTACGACGGTGACTGAGAACAACCCCGAGTTGCTGACTTTCAACTGGGACCCGAAGCTCTTCATCGGCCTCACCCTGCCCTGGGCGTTCTTCGCACTGACCAACCCGCAGGTGTCGCAGCGGATGTACGTGCCGGACAGGATCGTGAGTCTCAAGCGGATGATCATCTACTTCGCCGCATTTGGATTCCTCTACACGATTATCAGCACGCTCTTCGGCTACCAGGCCGCCGCCTTGCTTCCGGGTCTGGAGAACCCCGATGAGGCCATGCCGACGCTGCTCACCCAGGTCCCGACGCTGCTCGGACTGATAATCTTCATCGGCATTTTCGCTGCCGCGACGTCCACGCTCGGTTCCATCATCCTCACGCTGAGCTCGCTCTTCGTTCGCGACGTGGTGAAGCACATAAAGCCGGACGTCCCCGAGCGCACCGAGCGCTTGCTCGGACGGATGGCCATGCTCGTGCTCCTGGCTGCCTGTATCGTGTTTGCCTGGTTCCGGCCGGGGCTCATCACGGTGATCTCGAGCATGGCTTCCGGCGGGCTACTGGTGATGGCGCCCGCCATCATCGGGGCATTCTTCTGGCGACGGGGCACCGCGGCTGGCGCGGTCATATCCATGGCAGTCGGAGGTGTTCTGACTGCAGCCATGTATCTCGGCAACATCTACCCCCTTGGCTGGTGGCCGTCGGTATGGGGTGCCGGGATCACCACCGTGCTGTATGTGGCGGTGAGCCTGTTCACCGCGCCGCCGACAGGGGCGGGAGAGTTCATCGACTGGCTCGATCAGGAGCTCGAGGCACAGGGATTTCGCCGCTCGGGTCGGTCTCGGCGTTGACAGCCGATCCTGCTTCGGGCCATCGTTACGTGTGCAACGAAGCATTTTCAGCAATCTTTCTCCTCTCGATCATCGCTACTACCTGGCGAATCGCGAGCTCTTCGACCGGCTCGCAGGATACCTCAGCGAAGACGCGACAGTGGCCTTCATTGTTCGCGTGGAGGCGGCGCTCCTCGATGCTCATGTGGACGCCTTCTTCGACGGTGCCGCGGAGCTCCATGCCGCAGTCGCGGAGCTCCCGCAGCACGTCACCCCCGACGAGGTGTACACCGAAGAGGAGCGTACGCAGCACAATGTCCGCGCGGTGGTAAACGTCGCCCAGCGCTATCTGCCCGAGGCGCTGCGTCCGTTCGTTCACCTCGGCGCGACGTCGATGGACGTCCTCGACACCGCGACGGCGCTCCGCTATCGTGACGCGGTCACTGATGTCGTACTACCACTTCTCGAGTCCCTGCAGCGTGAGCTGATCGGCCTCGGAAGGCGGGAGCTCGAAACCGCGCAGGTCGGCCGGACCCACGGACAGCATGCGGTACCCATCACCTTCGGATTCGCCGTCTCCTCCTATGTCGCACGGCTCGGCAACGCAATCGGGGAGATACGCCGACGCGCCGCCGGCCTCGTCGGGAAGCTCTCCGGTGCGGTGGGCGCGTACAATGCGACCTCCGTATTGACCGCTGAGCCCCGTGAGCTCGAGCGGCGCGTGCTTTCGACCCTGGGGCTCGAGCCGGCGGATGTGGCCACGCAGATCGTACCGCCCGAGCCCATGCTTCACCTCCTCCACGGGATGAACACGGCCTTCGGCATCATTGCCAACATAGCCGACGACTTCAGGCATCTGCAGCGAAGTGAAATCGCCGAAGTCGCCGAGGCCTTCGGCGAGCATCAGGTGGGATCCTCCACGATGCCGCAGAAGCGAAACCCCTGGAACAGCGAGCACGTGAAGAGCCTGTGGAAGGCATTCGCGCCGCGCATAATGACCGCGTACATGGACCAGATTTCCGAGCATCAGCGCGATCTCTCCAACTCCGCATCGAGTCGGTTCATCGCCGAGTACGTGACCGGTTTCGTGGCGGCATGTGAGCGTATGCGGCGGGTGGCCGGCCGGATCGTGGTGGATCACGAACGGATGCGGGCGAATCTCTCCCTGCGAGCCGACAGCGTGCTCGCCGAGCCGGCCTACATCCTCCTTGCCCTGTCGGGACTCCCTGACGCGCACGAAGCGGTCAGGCGCGCCACGCTCACAGCCGACAGCGAAGGAATCACCCTGAAGGACGCCCTCGCGCGCGACACGGACATCTGGTGGCGTATTACCGAAACGCTCGCGAAAACCACCGGGGCGGACGCCGAAGACTTTTTCTCGCATCCCGAGCACTACAACGGGCAGGCACGGGAGACGGCGGCAACCGTCTTCGATCGCTTCGAACGTCTTCTGGGTCAGACAGGCACGGGGACCGCATGATCGTCCTCTACGTCGAGAAGAAGCCCGGATTCCGTTCCGACGCTTCCGGGGTTCACCGGGAGATCCACGACATCCTCGGCATCAGGGGCGTGACGGCGGTGCGTCTGCTGCAGCGCTACGACGTGGGTGGGCAGAAAGGCGAGATGTCGACACGTGGCGTGATGACCGAGGCGCGGCGGACCGTCCTCGCGGATCCGGTGACCGACATTGTCCACGATGATCTCGTCCTCGAGGCCGGAGAAACGGCCTTTGCCTGGGCCTATCATCGGGGGCAGTTCGACCAGCGCGCCGATTCGGCCGCTCAGGCACTGCGTCTCTTGAGCGGGGGCATGGAGGTCGAGGTCCACTGCGCCCAGGTCGTCGTTCTCCGCGGCGAGGTGGGGGAGCCTGAGCTCAGGCGGATCCGCGAGTATCTCGTGAATCCGGTCGACTCGGAGCTGGTCGCTGTTGATCCGCGACGCGACCATGATGCGGCGCCCTCCCCCGCGGCGGCGCCATCACCCGCGGCGCCGCCCTCACCCCCGGGCGAGACCGGTGGCATGGTGGAAGCGCTGCGGGATCCCGACGCACGGGAAGAGATCGCCCGTGGGCTCGGCCTTGCAATGAGCCGGGCGGACCTCGACCTGCTCTGTGCCCACTTCTTCGATGCTCAAGGACGACCGCCCACCGATGTGGAGCTCGCGGTGCTCGACACCTACTGGTCGGACCACTGCCGACACACCACGTTCCTCACTGAGCTTACCGGTGTCGTGATAGAGGCGTCGTCGGACCTCCAGGGGGTCCGTCGGGACTACGAGCGCTATCGAAGCCTCCGCCGTGAGCTCGGCCGCACCGGGCCGGAGACGCTCATGGATATGGCCACGATCGGCGCGCGAGCGCTGCGCGCGAAGGGTATGCTCGACGACCTCGAGATCTCCGAAGAGGTGAACGCGGCCTCGCTCCGGGTTCCCGGTCCCCGCGGGGAGCCGTGGTTGCTCATGTTCAAGAACGAGACCCACAACCACCCCACCGAGATCGAGCCCTTCGGCGGGGCTTCGACCTGCCTCGGCGGAGCCATCCGGGATCCGCTTTCGGGACGGTCCTACGTCTATCAGGCGATGCGGGTAACCGGCAGCGGTGATCCTCGCGCGCCGGTCTCCGAGACCCTCCCCGGCAAGCTTCCGCAGCGAACCATCACCACGGAGGCTGCCCGCGGGTTCTCCTCCTACGGGAACCAGATCGGCCTTGCCACGGGTTTTGTCGACGAGCTCTATCACCACGGCTATGTGGCGAAGCGGCTCGAGATCGGCGCGGTGTGCGGCGCGGCTCCGGAGGCGCAGGTCAGGCGTGATGCGCCCATCGTCGGTGATCAGATTCTGCTCGTCGGAGGACGAACGGGGAGAGACGGCTGCGGCGGCGCGACCGGCTCGAGCAAGCCTCACGACGAATCATCCATCGAGCAGGCCGGTGCGGAAGTCCAGAAGGGCAATCCGCCGGTCGAGCGTGCCCTCCAGCGACTGTTCCGGCGGGCAGACGTCGCGCCCCTCATCAAACGGTCCAACGACTTCGGTGCGGGCGGTGTCTCGGTTGCGGTCGGAGAGCTTGCCGACGGCGTGGACATTCTCCTCGACTCGGTGCCGGTAAAGTACCGCGGACTTACCGCGACCGAGCTTGCGATCAGCGAGAGTCAGGAGCGCATGGCGGTGG
>CAYOFA010000209.1:0-5487 GCA_964402885.1 uncultured Spirochaetaceae bacterium | reverse complement strand
CGCCAAGACGATTGCCATCCCCTGCAATGTTTAGTACCTTGGCGCCACCACAGGACACGGGAAGCGGAACTAACTCAGGAGGCCCTTATGAGGCACGTGGGCATCGTCTACGGCTCCTCCACCGGAAATACAAGAGACGTCAGCGAAAAACTTCACGAGGTCGTCGGACCGGAGAACTCGGATCTCCTGAACGTCGCGGAGATCGATCCGCACGCCCTGGAAGAGTTCGACAACCTCATACTCGCCGTATCCACGTGGGGGCGAGGTGATCTGCAGGACGATTGGGAAGCATTCTTTCCGCAGCTCGACGAGCTCGACCTCAGCCGCATCAATGTCGCGGTGGTTGCTCTCGGTGATCAGCGAAACTACCCGTCGAACTTCGCCGACGCGCTTGCGGTGCTCGTCGATAAGGCGGCCGAGCGCGGCGCGAACATCGTGGGGAAGACCGATCCCGAAGGTTACACCTTCGACGCGTCGGCGGCCGTCCGGGACGGCCGGTTTCTGGGCCTCGTTCTCGACGAGGATACGCAGTCGAATCTGACCGAGGCGCGGATTCGCGAGTGGGTGGAGCAGCTGAAGCGGCAGTTCGCGTAGCGCTTGACAAAGGTGAGGGCGTCTGGTAGCTTTCGCGCACCATTAGTTCAAGCCCCTGTAGCTCAGTCGGTAGAGCACATCCATGGTAAGGATGGGGTCATCGGTTCAAGTCCGATCGGGGGCTCATTCCTCCCAGACCGGCGTCATTGACACGTCTGTGGAACTGCTATATATTCATGCCTTGTCAGGCTGATATCATAGGGAGTACTTCATGGCCAAAGCGAGCAAAGTCGTAGAGAAGATTGCACTCCAGTGCACCGAGTGCAATCGCAAGAACTACACCACCACCAAGAACCGGCGCAATCTTCAGGGGAAGATGGAGCTGAAGAAGTACTGCCCTCATGACCGCAAGCATACGCTTCACAAGGAAGCAAAGGTCAAGTGAATCATAGGCCAGTAGCTCCAATTGGTAGAGCGCCGGTCTCCAAAACCGGATGTTGTAGGTTCGAGTCCTACCTGGCCTGCTTCTTGAACGACCCACCGAGGAGATTGTGGTGAGACGGATCATTCAGTTTTTTAAAGACAGTTACGCGGAGCTCAAGAAAGTCGTATGGCCTTCCCGGGACGAGGTCGCTTCCTCTACGAAGGTCGTGCTGGTCTCCGTGGCTCTTTTTGCCGCCGTCCTCGGGATTCTCGATTTTCTATTCCTCACGGGTATAGATCTCATTTTCTAGGCCCGACGGGCTGAAGACCCGGTTGGCAGTTCCGGTGGACGCGGGGGCGATGATCCGGTTTCCTGTGGTCGTGGGGCATTTCAGATTAGAAGGACAGGTATGGCGAAGCACTGGTACGTACTTCATACGTATTCCGGCTACGAGAATAAGATCGAAAAGACAATCCGGAAACTCATGGAAGACGACGAGTTCGAAGGTGCGGTAACCGACGTGAAGGTTCCGGCCGAGCAGGTCGTCGAGGTGAAGGACGGAAAGAAGAAGGTCTCCACCAAGAAGTTTCTTCCGGGATATATCCTGCTCGAGATGGATCTCCCCGATCTGGGGTGGAAAGGCATCTCTTCGCGTATCAGGAAGATCAACGGCGTGACCGGCTTCGTCGGCTCGGGTGCGGGCAACAAGCCGCAACCGATCTCGGCCGAAGAAGCCCGGGAGATCCTGCAGAAGAGCGGCGAGATCAAGGGCGAGAAGTCACTCAAGCCCAAGCAGAGCTTCACCGCGGGCGAGCAGGTCCGCATCATAGAGGGTCCGTTCGAATCATTTACCGGTACGGTAGAGGAAGTCAACGTGGAGAAGGGCAAACTGCGGGTTACCGTCGGCATTTTCGGCCGTTCGACGCCCGTCGAGGTTGGCTTTCTCCAGGTCGAAAAGATCTGATCGAAAAGACCTGAGGGGTCTTGAGGACCCCGACGGCTGTCGCGTTGCGTAGCCGGTGGGACCCGATCCTCGGGATCGGGGCTTGTACCACAAACCAAGGAGGCCATCATGGCCAAAAAAAAGGTATCGACGTACATAAAGCTGCAGGTACCGGCGGGCAAGGCGACCCCGGCTCCTCCGGTCGGGCCGGCTCTCGGTCCGCACGGCGTGAGCGCGCCGCAGTTCGTGCAGCAGTTCAACGACGCTACCAAAGACATGGAGCCCGGCCTGCTGATTCCGGTGGTCATCACCGTGTATCAGGACAAGAGCTTCACCTTCGTGACCAAGACGCCGCCGGCGGCGGTGCTGATCAAGAAGGCACTCGGGCTCGACAGCGGCTCCGCTGAGCCGCATCGTGAGAAGGTGGGAAAGCTCACCAAAGCGCAGGTACAGGAGATCGCCGAAACGAAGATGCCGGACTTGAATGCCCGTGATATCGACGCGGCGATGAAGATCGTGGCAGGCACCGCCCGCAGCATGGGTGTCGAAGTGGAGGCGTAGCGATGAAACACGGGAAAAAATATCGCGAAGCGCTTGCTACTTTCGACCGCAGAGAGAGATATTCAACTCAGGAAGCGGTGAAACTCGTCAAGGATTACGCCTTCGCCGGCTTCGACGAAACCGTCGAGCTCTCGATGAATCTGAATCTCAAGAAAAGCCAGAATGTTCGTGACACGCTGGTGCTTCCGCATCAGTTTCGCGAAGAGAAGAAGATTCTGGTCTTCGCCAAGGGCGACAAGGCCAAGGAGGCCGAAGAGGCCGGGGCCACATACGTCGGCGACGAGGACCTGATCGAGAAGATCAAGGACGGCTGGCTGGATTTCGATGTTGCGGTCGCGACGCCGGACATGATGAAGGATGTCGGTCGCCTCGGTCCCATTCTCGGACGACGGGGGCTGATGCCGAATCCGAAGACCCAGACGGTCACCTTCGAGCTGAAGGCGGCAATCGACGAGCTTCGGAAAGGCCGTGTGGAGTTCCGCTCCGACAAGACGGGTGTCCTGCACCTGCCGGTCGGCAAGGTTTCCATGGAGACCGAGAAGATTGCGGAGAATATCGACGCGGTTGTCGGCGAGGTGAAGAAGCGGCGCCCGACGGACATCAAGGGAGATTTCGTCACCTCGATTGCAGTGTCATCTACAATGGGTCCCGGTGTGTGGATCTCGACCGCAGGCAACGGCGCTGCGGCGGCTGAGGAGTAAGGAGACGGCGATGTCGGATTACCAGACGAAAGTGCATAAGCACAAAGTAGACTCCGTCGACGCCATCAAGGAACGCCTCGGCGGCGCGTCGGACTATGTGTTTGCAGACTACCGCGGGCTCTCGGTGGACCAGATTACCGAGCTGCGGAAGCAATTGAGAGAGAAGGGGGCGGATTTTCGCGTCATCAAGAACCGATACGCGAAGCTCGCCTTCGAGCAGATGGAGCTTCCCGACGTTTCGGAGTACCTCATCGGGCCGACGGCCATTGCTCTCGCCCAGCGGGATGGGGCGCCGGCTACGTTGAAGACGCTGCTCGACTTCGCCAAAGAGGCGGCTGTCGATGTGAAGGGCGCGCTTGTCGAAGGCGCGGTGTTTACCGCCGAGCAGGCGGAGCGGCTCTCGAAGCTGCCGCCGCGTGACCAGCTGATCGCGAAGCTGATGTCGGCGATGAACGGCCCGGCGCAGAACCTCGTCTTTGCCCTGAACGCGGTGCCGAGCAAGCTCGTGCGCACTCTGAAGGCGGTCGAGGACAAGAAGCGAGAGGAAGAAGGCGGTTGATCGGGCCCGAGGTTTCGGCCCGGGATCGCAGCACCGCCCCATCACGATCTGTCAGATCGATGATCCGGGGCGGATGATACAGGATACGAGTTCGGCGTTAGTCTTCGGTCCGTGTTGCATGCTATCGCCGACAACACAACATAAAAGGAGAAGGTAACATGGCAACACTCAGCAAAGATGATGTATTGGAAGCAATCGCGAACATGAGCGTGCTCGAAGTATCCGAGCTCGTTTCCGCGATGGAAGAGAAGTTCGGCGTTACCGCAGCGGCACCGGTTGCCGCGGCTGCAGCGCCCGGAGCGGCTCCTGCGGCGGCTGAAGCTGCTGAAGAAGAAGAGCAGACCGAGTTCAACGTGATTCTCAAGGCTTTTGACGACGGAAAGAAGATTCCCGTCATCAAGGAAGTCCGTGCAATTACCGGGCTCGGCCTCAAGGAAGCCAAAGAGCTCGTTGAGACGGGAGGCAAGGCTGTCAAGGAAGGCGCATCCAAGGACGAAGCAAACGAGATCAAGGAGAAGCTTGAAGCGGCCGGCGCAACTGTTGAGGTTCAGTAGTCCGGCGCATCAACAGTCTCTACGTTACTACTCCGCAGGATACCACCGCTCCCGCGATCGCGCCGTCGATCGCGGGGAGGGAGTGGTATCTTTGCGTCTCCTCGCTTGCGCACCGCAACGGTGCGCAGGGTTAGCTATTGGGAGGTAGCCCGTGTCAGATACTCAGTTGTCCGTAAAGCGACAGATGGTGGGGCCCAAAGTCGATAATGTCATGGAGCTCCCCGATCTCGTCGACATACAGATTACATCCTTCGAGAAATTCCTGCAACGCGACCGTATGCACAGTGGTGAAGGTGTGCACACGCAGGGACTCGAGGAGGTATTCCAGTCGATTTTCCCCATAGAGAGTCAGAACGGGGACATGCGACTGGAGTATGATCACTATATCCTCGACGAGGACAACATCAAGCTCGGTGAGCTCGAGTGCAAGCAGAAGGGGCATACCTACGCCATTCCGGTGAAGGCGCGCATCAATCTGGTGTTCCTCGAAACCGGTGAGATCCGCCAGAAGGACATTTATATGGGGGATATCCCCCTGATGACCGACCGGGGCACGTTCATCGTCAACGGTGCAGAGCGCGTCGTGGTCAGTCAGATCCACCGGAGCCCGGGTGTCATCTTCTCTCACGAGAAAGGCGTCTACTCCTCCCGAATCATTCCATACCGCGGGTCCTGGCTCGAGTTCGAGATCGATCAGAAGCGGGAGCTCATCTACGCCAAGATCGACCGAAAGAAGCGCATCCTCGGCACCATTTTCCTGCGGGCTCTCGGCTACGATTCGCGGGAGAAGATCATCGACCTGTTCTACGAGCGCAAGACCATGCCGATCTCGGAGGATCGCGAGCAGCGTGACGCGCTGGTCGGCCAGGTTCTCGCGCGCGCGGTCTACACGAAGGACGAGACTTCGGAGACCGGTGAAATGCGCAAGATCTACCGCGCGGGTGAGAAGATCCATCCCCATGAGGTGGACGAACTCCTGCACTCCGGGGTGACCGAGGTCGAGATTATCGAGATCGAGAACCCGAACTCCCTGCATTCGGAAGTCCTGCTGAACTGCTTCGAGCGTGAAGAATCGAAGTACACCTCGGAGGATTCCGAGCGTGACGAGCCCTCCAAGGAGGATGCTCTGAGCGCAGTCTACGCCGTCATCATGCCGGGCGAGCCCATCACGGTGGAAAGCGCCGACAAGGACTTCAACTCGATGTTCTTCA
>CAYOFA010000208.1:4217-5504 GCA_964402885.1 uncultured Spirochaetaceae bacterium | reverse complement strand
AAACGCTTGCCCGCCCGCGAGCCGCAGGCTACACTTGCGGCGGAATGAACGCCGATTATCAGGCGCGGCTGAACCGCGTCATCGACTACATCGACAGTCACCTTACCGAGCAGCTCGACCTCGACACTCTGGCCGGTGTGGCCTCGTTCTCCAGGTATCACTTCCACCGCATTTTCTCCGCCGTCATGGGCGAGACGCCGGGGGCGTATATCCAGCGGCTGCGTCTGGAGAAAGCCGCCGGCCATGTCGCGGAGGATGAGCGCCCTATCACCGAAATCGCCATGGACCTCGGCTTCTCGAGCCCGTCGGTCTTCTCCCGCGCCTTCAGCGACTACTTCGGCGTGAGCCCGAACCGGTGGCGCCGGGGCGAGTGGAAGGATCACGGCAAGAATTCCAAACTGCAGAGCAACAGATATCAACCGCTGGGCAACTACAGAGAAGCGACCCGCGTCTCCGTTGGCTACGATAGCTACATCAAACGCCAATGGAGGGTACATATGAAGACCGAAACGAACGAGCTCGAGTATCAGGTGGAGATCCGGGATCTGCCGGAGAAGACCGTGGCCTACATCCGCCACACCGGGCCGTACGCAGGGGACGGAGAGCTGTTCGGGCGGCTGTTCGGCGCGCTCATGCGCTGGGCCGGTCCGCGGGACCTCGTCGAGCCGGGCAAAACGGAGATGCTCACCATCTATCACGATTCTCCGGAGATTACCGAGGAGGACAAGCTGCGAATCAGCGTCTGCATGACCGTTCCCGAGGACACTGAGGTCAGCGGTGAGATCGGCTTGATGACGGTTCCCGCCGGACGCTACGCGGTGGCGGAGTTTCTGCTGACAAGCCCGGAGCAGTACGGGGATGCCTGGAACAGCCTCTTCGGCGGCTGGTTCCCCGAAAGCGGCTACCAGTGCACCGAGGGCCCCTGCTACGAGCTCTACCTCAACGATCCGGATTCGGATCCGCAGGGCAGACATCACGTGGCAATTCACGTACCGGTCAAGGTGCTGTAGAATCCGACCGGGACAGACACCGAAGATGATTCAACGCTTCCTGCACTATGAGCCGACCGTCCCCCCGCGGGCGGTCGTGCTCGTGGTTCACGGTCTGAACCTCCACCCCGATCGCATGGCGCCCATTTGCACGCTCCTGCAATCGCTCGGCGTTCTCGTCGTCCGCATGGCCCTCGCAGGGCACCGCGGCGACTACCCCGCGCTTCAAGAGGTCACACGCGAGACGTGGCTCGAGGACTACCGCGCCGCCACCGAACTCCTTACTTCGGCTGCTCGC
>CAYOFA010000208.1:1546-4117 GCA_964402885.1 uncultured Spirochaetaceae bacterium | reverse complement strand
GAGCTTCCGGTGGGATTCCTCGGTCAATCCCTCGGCGCGCTCACCTTCTGCGACTTCGTGCTCGCAGCGGCGGAGGGCGCGGCGTCCCGGAACTCCGCCGTCGAAGATCCGCTACTACCGCGTCCGTCTACGCTATTCGCCCGCGCCCTCCTGCTCTCCCCCGCGGTCGCCCTGCGACCACGCGCCCAGTTGCTCAGACCTCTCGCCCGTCTCACCCGTAAGCTGCCGATCCCGAGCGCCTCCTCCCCGCAGGACAGACTGTACCCGCGACTCCCGGCGGCGGCCTACCGCGCGCTGTACACATCCTACCGGACGGTACGCAGCAGACTGCGCGAGAGCAGCATGCCGGTCGCCTCCACGGTCGTTATGCACCCGCGCGACGAGCTCATATCCCGGCGGGGAATCGAGCGGCTGATCGCCGAGGGGCAACTGCCCGAGGGCCATCTCGTGCTGCTGGAGCCGGACACTACGGCACGTGGCACGAGCCACCTCGCGGTGTGCGAGGAGACGATGGGCGATGCGAACTGGCAGCGCTTTGAGGAAGCGGCGCGTGAGTTTGTAAAAGCGCTTCGTTAAGTAGTCAGAGCCGGCGTCGGAACCCGTCCCGCGAGCGGGAACCCGCGAATTCCGCTGGCATTTGTTTAGACAAGAGACGTTAATCTATGTCGACCGACCGGGCCGGCTGACGCCCCGACATGGAGGAATGGAATGATCTCTCGACGGACCGTCTTGTGGTTCACAGCGGCTCTCTGCTGCGCAACGGCGACGGTGGCGGCCGACGCGCCGGTGGGAGAAGAGTCGACGGGGTGGCTTCGATGGAGCATGACCGTCGATGAGACGAGGCCGCCCCGGGGCCTCGAGCAGGCCGAGTTCGAAGCGCTCCTTGCTACGATCGGGGAGATAGGATCACTTCTACACAGCACTCCGTGCCTCAACCGCCCGAGGGATGCCGAGATATCGCCCACGAGAACCATACTCCCACGGGTCGGCATGGCCACGAGCCGGCGAGGCCTTCGCACAACGGACACCGTCCTTCCCGCGAAGCATCCCCTGAGGGGGTGGCCGCCCGCGGGATCAGCCCGCGGTGAGAACGGCGCCGGCGGCCCCCTTCGCGCCGCGTTCAGGCTGGGCATCTACCGCCCGAATTACCACCCGCACAATTCCATCGGCACGCTCGAGGTGCAGCTCAACGACCCGTGGATGGAAGGGCGGATCGTGTTCGAGGACGAGGAGGGCGGCGTCTATCTGGGCTGGCCGCGGCTGGAGTCCCGGGACGGCCGCGTGCGTTACCGAATTAACGCCGGAACGATAGTGGAGAAGTTTCTGCCGCCGGGGCGGGAGGTATGGACGGCGGTCAGCCAGGAACGGTGGATCCGGCTGCTCATCACCCAGAGCGAGCGCGAGCTCGCGACGTTCCGCGATACGCTCACCAACGACGCACAACGGCGCCGCGTGAACTTCGAGCGAACGTACGAGATGATGGAGTCTCTCGATGCCGACCAGGCTGAGCGGATGCGCGAGGGGTTCGAAAAGAGCGAAGAGAGATATGCCCTCCTCGCCGAGGCGATCGAGGCCGAAGACTACGACGCCCTGGAAGCCGCCGGGGATCGGGGCCGCGCGATGATGGGCAGGCACAAGCTCGCCCTGGAGGCGGAGCTCGCCTCGCTGTCTGCGGCCGAGAGACGTGCCCCGGCCTACGGCTTCGAGTTCGACCCGGCGATGTACTGGATGCCGCGCCGCGCCCCCGAGCGGCCGTCGCTGCTGCTTCCACCCGACCACCCCGAGGCCCTCCCACTCATTGCGCCGAATCCGGGGTTCTTCCAAACCGACCTGCCGGCCACGGCGATCCAGTCGCTGACCATCGTCAACAAGCTGCCGCCCGAGTTCGGCGAGCCGCTCGAAGCAGAACTCGACCGGGGGGCTCTCGCTGACTTCTTGTCCCGGTGAGCCCCTTCTGAACGAAGATCAAATCCGCCCGCCGAGGGAGAAACTGAACACAACGTAACGGTCGACGGCGTTCCATGCAAGGTCGAAGCCGACGGCGGGGAACGTCACCTGGCTCAGATAGAGCCGCGCGCCGCCGCCACCTCCGTGGTAGATGACATCAGCCTCTTCGAGATAGCCGCCCTCGTAGAAGCCGAGGAGGGTGATGGTCCCCCATGAGAATCGAAACAGCGGAAGCTCGTAGAGAATCTCCTGAGAGATGTAGCTGTCCTCCGCGATCGTGCCCGGGGTGAGCGTGCGTTGTGTCGGCCGTCCGCCGAGGCGGGGTGTCAGCAGGAACGGTCTGTCACCGTATCCGCTCCGGAGGTTGAGCCCGAGGCGATGTGAGCCTGCGATGGGAACGTTGCTCGTTGCAGCGGCGGCAACGCCCCAGCCGGATTCGGCCGGCGTCACCTCCACCGATGCCTGAAGCGTGTACCCGCTGTCGAAGAACTCTTCCGGCTCGGTTCGGTTGAATCCGAGCTCGGTGCGATAGGTCACAAAGGCGTAGCCGCCCTCCGCGACGATATCCGGATCCTCGGTGTCGGTTACCTCCAGGTACCGATAGTCTGCGCCGGCGCGGACCGA
>CAYOFA010000208.1:0-1446 GCA_964402885.1 uncultured Spirochaetaceae bacterium | reverse complement strand
ACGGTGACGAGGACCTCGACCTCGCCGAGGCCCCCGGGGCCGCCGGGGCCCCCGGAACGCGCCTTCGATTCGACTTCCACGCTGGAGAAGAGGCCGAGCGATTTGAGATCATCCTCGATCTGCTCCGCGGTCTCGGCATCGAAGTGATCACCCGCCTCGGTTTTCACGGCCCGGCGAAGGACAACCTCTTTCGTCCGCCGGTTCCCTTCGAACTCGATGGACGCAATCGTGCCGAAGGTAAGCTCTGCGGGCCGGTCGTGCTCGCGCCCGGCCGCGGCGGGCGCCACCCCAGGAACGAGCGCCGCGACGCAGCAGAGCGGCAGGACCAATGACCGGAGTCGCAGGCTGACCACGTGCCCGTTACCCTCTGATTGCCGATTGGCTCGGGGCCGCGCTGATGATACACACCGGCGTTCCGATTCCCACCCGATCGGTCGGCTCGGCCCCCATCACACCGGTTTGCGGATCGACGGAGTAGGAGAAGGCCTCGTTACTGTCCTGGCACAGGGCGATGAGCCACCGCCCGTCGGCGGAGAACGTGAAGTCCCGCGGTGTCTTTCCCGGCAGGCCCACGTTCCGTCCCGCCGACAGTCTGCCGGAATCGGGATCGACGCTGAGCTGCTGCAGGCTGTCCGAAAAGCGGTTGGACACGGTGAGAGACCGCACCGAGGGATGCAGCTTGATGGCAGCCGGCGCTGCCTCAGCGGCTCGCTCGGGAAGCTCGGAGTCGTGGTCGCCCACCAGCGTCCAGGTGCCGTCTGAATCGCCCCGCTCGTAAACGAGAACGCGAGGCTCGAGCTCGCAGACGACGTACATGACGGGGAGCTCGGGGTGGAAGATGAGGTGACGGGGGCCGCAACCAGGCGGCGTTTCGATGGCCGCGCGCACCACTGCGCCCGGGGCACCGGCATCATGGACCCAGATGCGGTCGGCGCCGAGGTCCGCTACGAAATATGAGCCGCCCCTCATGACAACCTGGTGGGGGTGGGAGCTCTCCTGCCGGTTGCGATTGGGGCCTTCCCCTTCGTATTCCAGAACGACCGGGCCGTCGACCAGCTCGGCACCGTCGGTGTCGTAACCGACGACTCGGCCGTCCAGATACGAGCTTGCGAACACCCGATTCCGGACCGCGTCGAAGGCCACGTGACACGTAGCCCTGCCCAAAGAGGTTCGCTCCGCGACCGGACGAATCCCGCCGTCGGACTCGGCCGCGAGCGTCCACACGTTCCCATCCTCGTGGAAGAGCTCCGAGCAGGCGAACAGCACCCTGCCGTCCGGTGAGAGCGTCAGGTACGAGGGATTCTCCACCCGCGCAAGCGGCTCAACACCGCCGAACGCACCAGTCTCGCAGTCGAGCTCCAGGCGCGAAATGCCGTCACCCGCGGCGTTCGGGATCCAGTCGTCCACGATGGTGTAGCTGCCGACCAAAAACGTTTCCTGTGCCAT
>CAYOFA010000207.1:0-5609 GCA_964402885.1 uncultured Spirochaetaceae bacterium | reverse complement strand
GAGCGCGACGCGAGCTCGAGGCGGGCGCCTTCCGGGACCCCGACATGTCCCTGCAAAATCTTGCCGAACACCTCGGCGTTCACCCGAACCGTCTTTCCCGTGCTGTAAATCATGTATACGGAGAGAGCTTCCCGTGCATGCTCTCCCGCTGCCGGCTCGACTACTTCATCCGGCGCGTGCGAACCGGCTGCCTCGACAGTCGCAACATTCTCGAGCTGGCATTCGACGCAGGATTTCAATCCAAGAGCACCTTCAACCGCGTCTTCAAAGATCAGCTCGGGGTGGCGCCGTCGGCCTTCGTGACCGCGAACAGAGATTGCGGCGACGGCATACCGGGGTTGGCAATCCGACCGGGCCGGGCTACGATGCGGGGCAATGGAAACCGTACGAATCGATCTCTACAGTGACACGCAGACGCGGCCCTCCCGCGAGATGCGCGAGGCAATGGCCGCGGCAGAGGTAGGTGATGAGCAACGCCGCGAGGATCCCACCACGAACCGCCTGCAGGAGCGCGTCTGCGAGCTCCTCGGCACCGAAGCGGCCATCTTTCTGCCTACCGGGACGATGGCCAACCAGATATCCTTCCGCGTGCACTGCCGCCCCGGTGATGAGATCATCATGGAGCGCACCGCGCACGCACGGAACTTCGAATCCGGTGGACCGGGCGCCCTGGCGGGCGCGAATGCAGAGATCATCGAGGGGCAGGCGGGCATGTTCACCGCCCGGCAGCTCGAGGCGGCGATCCGGGGGACGGACAATCACTTTCCACGATCACGGGTGGTTGTAATAGAGCAGACGGCAAACGTCGCAGGCGGCACGGTGTGGCCGCTCGAGCAGATCGAAGCGGTTGCCGACGCGGCACATCGCAACGGCCTTGCGGTGCATATGGACGGCGCGCGGCTCTTCAACGCCACTGTAGAGGCGCGAAAGCCGGCTTCGGAGTACGCGAAACACTTCGACTCACTCTGGGTTGATTTCAGCAAGGGGCTCGGAGCCCCGGTGGGCGCCGCTCTTGCCGGCAGCCGCGAGTTCATAGAGAACGCCTGGCGGTTCAAGCATCAGTTCGGCGGTGCGATGCGGCAGTCGGGTGTAATTGCCGCCGCCGCGCTCTACGCCCTCGACCACAATATCGACCGGCTCGCGGACGACCACGAAAATGCCCGCACGCTGGCAAAGGGTCTCGGCGCCATCGACGGCATCACGGTGGAGCCGGTCTCGACGAATATGGTCTTCTTCGATATCGAGGGGCTCGGCATGACGGGCGAGGAGCTCGTCGAGCGAACGATGGCTCACGGCCTTCGCTTCTCCCCGATGGGCCCGACCCGCATTCGCGCGGTCACCCACCTCGATGTCTCACGTGAGCAGATCCTGGAGGCGGTGGATATCGTGGGGCGAATCGCGGCCGGCTGAACGCACTGTCCGCCCGGGCGCCGGCGTCGCCTGCCGCCGGGGTTGCCGGCCTCAGCGGTCGACCCTCAGCGGTTGACCTTCCACTGCCTGCCGCCGCCCTCGGTGAGCTCCCTGCCGTAGATCGGCACCTCCGCCTTGAGCGCCTCGAGAATATCACGGCAGAGCCCGAACGCTTCGGGGCGATGTGAGGCTCCCGCGACAATCACGATGGGGATCCCGCCGACCGCGACATGCCCGAGCGCATGCTCGACATAGAGGCGAAGCACCGGAGAGTCGTATTCCGCGGCAACCCGCTCTGCAATCTCACGGATGCTGCGCTCTGCCATACTGCGATGGGCGGTGAACTCGATGGCGCCCACGCGTCCTTCCGGCGTTTCGTCGGCTCGAACCAGACCGGCAAAGCTCGCGACCCCGCCGACTCGATCATCGGTCGACCATCGCGCGATCACGGTCGACATGCGGTCCGGCGGCAAAGCACCGTCGGTGAGAAACTGCTCCGGTTCGAGAATCAGCTCGCTATGCGCCACGGGCTTCCTTCCTTTTCGCAATTCGGTCAACCGCCGGCGAAGGGCGGCAACAGCGCGATCTCGGCGGCGGCGGTGATGCTCGCCTCCTCCGCAACGAGCCGCTCATCGACGGCGAGGCGGTAACGTTGCCCCGCGAGACCGGGAAACCGCCGGGTGAGCTCCGCGCGGAGGGCGGCCACGCTGGCGGGGAGGGAAACGTGCACCTCGATCGGCTCACCGCCGAGTACATCGGTCAGCGGTCCGAACGCGGCTATCTGCACCACTGTGCTCATGCGTCACCTCTCACGTCGTCGCAGACCTTCATGCCGTCGCAACCTTTGATGTCGGTGCCTCCCCGCCGAGGGCGACACGCCGCGTGCGCATATCCCGCGAATCGACGAGGAGCAGCGCATCCGAGAGCGGCGTGCGCTCGGGGTTTTCACACCATCTCAGGAATTCGCCCACCTGATAGGCGGCGGCAATCGAGACGATGTGAGGCAGAATGGGCTTGCGCGGTGTCGGATTCGAGGCAAAGTCGGGACCGAAGGCCCGCGCGTAGCCGCCGCCCCCGGGGAGAAATGTCGTCACCTGGCCGTACCAGCTCTCCACTCCCGCGTGGAAGATCGGGCAGGACAGGCTCTGCTGAATTCGATCGAGGCCACCGCGCGCGGCAAAGGAATCGAGGCAGTCGAAGATCACCGGTGCCGTTTCGGCGAGGCTGCTCGCCTGGAAAAACCGCTCGAAATCGAGGGCCGCCGCTACGGCGGTCAGGTCGAGCTCGGGGTTTATGTCCTCGAGCCGCTCGCGGGCGGCGGCTACCTTGGAGCTGCCGAGATCGCCCGGCCCGTAGAGGATCTGGCGATTGAGGTCCGGCGCATCCACCTCAGCTGGGTCCCACAACTCCATACGCAGCGGTCCGAGCCGGGCGAGGTGCATTGCGGCATTCGCGCCGAGTCCGCCCACCCCGGCGATCAGCACCGGCGTGGAGACAAGTCGTTCCCAGGCGCGATCACTGAGCAGTGGACGATGTCTCTCATAGCGCGTCACCGGCATTCCCCCGGTGCATTCCTTATCAGTGCGGCCAGCTTTCGTCAATCTCCCGAAAGACTGCACCTGCGTCGCGTCCCTCGGTCCATTCGGTCATACCCCGCCAGAAGGAGCCCGCGCCGACCTCAGGAGGCATCATGTCCGAGGCATCGAAGCGGATCGTGTCCGCCTCGGCGAGCATCTCCGCGTACCCGCGCGTGAACTCATCGGGATACCAGTCGAGGTCGGTGCTCTTGTGGGGCGAAACCATCGAGCCGTTCTCAACCCATCCGCGGGTCGAAATCCCCTGACTGAGATAGCGCATGATCGCACGGGTTTGCGGGGTATCGGTCACGGCCGCTGAGATGTCACCACCGATGAGCACCGGCCTCCCCTGCTCCTCGTCGATGGGCGGGAGATAGAAGTAGCGGATGTGCTCGCGGGCATCCACGTCCGGCGGCACGAAATTGGAGATGAACTGTCCCTGGCGATGGAGCCACGCCCGCGGCGGTGCCTCGAGCAGGGGAAGGAGACCGTCTCCGAACGGTGTTCTCAGAATGCCGTCCGTACCGCCGAGCGCGTAATCATCGGTGAACCAGATCTCAGCCATGATGTCGGCCGCCCGGCGAACCTCCGGCGAGTCGAACGGCAGATCGCCCTCCACCCACCGGTCATAGGTCTCCGGCTCCACGGTGCGAAGCATGATGTCTTCCATCCAGTCGGTGGCAACCCACCCGGTGGCATGCCCGCTCTCGATGCCTATGGACCACGGCGTGTTGCCATCGGCAACCATCGCCTCCGAGAGGGCCATAAGCTCATCCCAGGTGCGCGGAATCTCATACCCGGCGTCTTCGAACTCCGGATACGGATACCACACGAGGCTCTTCACCGCAGCGCGATACCACGCGCCCGCCATGATGCCGTCGTATTCGGCCGTCTCGAGCCAGCTCTCGTCGTAGTGCTCCTCGAAGTAGTCGCGGCCGAACCACTCCCCGAGGTCCTGGACGTGACCGCGATCGACCATCTCATAGAGAAACGAGGGCTGCGGGATGAGCACCACGTCCGGCGGGGCCCCCTCCTCGACGCGGCTCAGCACCTCCATATGAAGGTCGTCGGGGGCCTCATAGAGAACGTCGATCCCGGTCTGCTCGATGAAGGGGACCATGCTCGTATCGAATCTCTCCGCATCGGCACCTATCAGGGCGCCGAGAATCCTTACGGTGCGCCCCGAGAGATCGGCGCCGTCGGTCCATGGGTTCGAGGTCGGCCGGGTCCCACGCTCGGTCTCCCCGCGGGCGCCATCCGAGCGGGACGCGGTCGCGTCCCCGGCGACAGCAGTTCCCGATCCGGCCCCACCGGCGGCGCCGGCGTCGTCCGCACCGAAGACCATGCGCTGCGCGGCGGTGTATTTTCCGACTGCGAGCAGGGTCAGCGTCTCGACGTCCGTGCACTCCACCGACACGAAATCGCTCGACACCGTTCCCTTCACGAGAACGTCCGCGGAGAGAAATCCGCCGATACGCTGGGCTTTCTCCGAATCGGAGAGCTCCGAAAGGCTGAACTTCAGCTCGCCGAGTGCCTGGTTCAGCATGTCCCGATTTATGATCCGGATGTCGCGTTCCGGTGCGTTCAGGAACTCGATCGTGAGGTCGGCCGTCAGGGCATCATTCGCCGCATGCAGGGTGCCGTCCCCGCTCTCGTAGAACCCGAGAATGAGCACGGACGCCTCGTCGGGAATACCCGGAACGACCTGTTGCGCGAGATTCCGGGCGACTTCCTCAGTACTCGTCCCCTCGGAAACCTGCGACCCGGCACATCCGACCAGAAGGACCACCAGCACGGCCGCGGAGACAATCGTAGCTCTCATGTGTGCACACCTCGTTCCCAATAGTAGCCGGGCCCCGGTGAGCGCGCAAGCAGAAAAAGACGGGCTCATTGCGGTCGCTTGACACCGCATAAAAATGGTCAGATAATGACCATATGGAGACTATTTCTGTATCTGCCCTCAAAGCGCACCTGAGCGGCGAGCTGAGGAAGGTCAAGTCCGGCGCTCGGATCGTGGTGCTCGAGCACAAACGTCCTGTGGCCGTCCTCGCGCCCTACGAGGGGGAAACTCTGATTGCCAGAGAGGCGGCGGAACCATACGAGTACCGGGATCTCAACCCCCTAACCGATGTGGATCCTGCGACATTGCTGAAGGCCGAGCGGGAGGATCGATGGTAGCGTACCTGGACTCCTCGGTTATCCTTCGCCACATTCTCCTCGGCGAGGAATCAATCCGACATGCGCTTGCCTGTGAGCGGGTGGTGACGAGCGAGCTCACAGAAATCGAATGCCGCCGGGTGCTCCACCGTTACCGAATGAGCGGCCACCTCGACGACGACGGCTTCGTGGCCGCCGCGGACCGTCTCGAGCTGGTTCTGGGGGGAGTCTCGGTTCTCGCGTTATCAAGTTCCGTCAAGACCCGGGCTATGGGCGCCTTCCCTGTCACCGTAAAGACGCTCGACGCCCTGCACCTGGCCACCGCCGCCGTGTTCGCAGAGTCCTACCGGGAACACTCTCTTCTCCTCTTCAGCCACGACACCTCGATGAATCGCTGCGCCGTCGCGCTCGGGTATTCGGCGCCGCTCGCGATACGTTGACAGGTCTGCTCTTTCTGCAAGGGTC
>CAYOFA010000206.1:0-5692 GCA_964402885.1 uncultured Spirochaetaceae bacterium | reverse complement strand
TGCTGCATCGGCGTGTCAAGCGCATTATGAGCCGTATTGGTTCAGGCGTCAACGGAGTCGCAGCGAGAACCGCCGTTCTATGACTGGGCCGTGCCCGGCCGCGGACCTTTTGGCGTAACGGTAATGTCGGCGTTCACGAAGCCGGGCGCGATGACGACATTCTTCCAGATGCCCTCCCGCTCTTGATGCCGCCAGGTCGCGGGCGGAAGCCCCTCGAACTGCTTGAAGGCACGTGTGAAGTGGTGAATGCTCTTGAATCCGGTATTGAAGGCAACTTCTTTGACGCTGACCTCGGAGTAGCTCAGCATTTCCTTCGCCTGTTCGATCCGGTAGTACATCAAGTAGTGATGGATCGACAGCCCGACACGACGGCAGAATCTTCTCGAGAGATACTCTGGTGAGTAACCGACCCGGTCCGCGATATCGCGGACGCTAAGCTCTTTCGCGAAGTTGCGCTGTATGATCATCACCGCCTTCCGCACTGCTTCGTCATCGAATCTGAGCGGGATGTTTGCGGGCTCCGACACTTCCTGTCCTCCGGATTCCCGCAGCAGGGTGATGAGCGCCTGAAGCATGAGGGCGTTGCAGAGCGGTCGATACCACGGTCTTGCTTTGAGTCCTTCCAGGCGAACTTGCTCGAGAATCGGGCGCACGCGCTGCGCATCGTCGGATACTATCGAGGGCATCCTCTCGAGATCGGCAACAAGCCGCGAACCGTAGACATTGAACTTGGTATCAATCGTACGGACGCGGTCTCCACGGTCCGCGAGGAGGCTATGCACAACGTGCGGTTTCAGCAGAAGCACACAGCCCTCCGCCACCTCCATCTTCTGATCGTCGAGAGAGGCGGTGCCTGTTCCGTCTACAACATATATGACCTGATAGAATTCGTGAGCGTGCGGTTCAATGAACCACCCCGGCTCGTAATCGTAACGTGCTATCCAGAAAGCATCGACAAGGCGATCCATGTTGGTCCCCCAATGGTCGAATTCCCGTTCTCCCGTATATTTCAATTGTAACGCCGTTTCCGCATCTACACACCAAAATCCGCCTTCGCAAGATCGTAGCGCCGGCTCTCAAGGGAATGAGCGCCCATGACCCAGAAGTACGAGCTTCTGGTACCCGGCGTCCCCACCGTCGGATGATAGCCCTCGGGAATGACCACGAAGTCGCCGGTGCGCACCGGATGTACTGCTTCCACGTCACCCGCCCGACGCGACGAGACGTGGAGTGCGAACCGCGGTGCCGGGATGTCAAAATAGCAGTAGACCTCTTCCAGATGCTCCGAGTGCTGATGGGGGGGCCAACTCGTCCACATGCCCGGAGCACCCCAGGTGAAGCCGTTGATCATACGCGAGGCGTCGGTTTCCTGGTTGAGCACCATGAATACCTCCCGCTCATAGGGCGCTTCACCGTGAATCTGGTGAATCTCCCCGAGCGGCATGTCCGGCTCGTAGCGCCGAATAAAGGGGCTCCCGAGGCCCTCGAACGGTGCGCCGCCCACGTAGAGAACGGCGTCCTCAGTGGCGTGCAATATTGCCTCGGCGCCGGCTGGAAGATACAACGAGTCGAGACGGGATAGAACACCCTCTCCCGCGGCACCCTTCGCGGTAATACTCCCTTGGATAACGGCCGCATTCAGCTCGAGGGTCTCATGTGAGAGGCTGTACTTCTCTCCTCGGGGAACATTGAGCCGGTACACCGAGGTAACCTTCAGCGCCGAGTTATCAGGCGACACGACCAGATGAAGGCCGGGGTTCTCGGGACTCGCGTAGCACCAGTTTTTCGGATCGTCCAAGTTCATGATCGCGCTCCTTTGCTATACGGCGGACATCAGACCGCCGTCGATGTAGAGTATCTGGCCGTTGATATAAGACGACGCCGGAGAGGCAAAGAGCAGCACAGCGCCTACCAACTCCTCCGGCTCTCCCCATCGGCCGGCGGGGGTCCGTTGTCGAAGCCACGAATCGAACGCCTCGTCTTCGGCAAGTGGTCTGGTCATCTCGGTTATGAAGTAACCCGGACCGATGGCGTTGACCTGTATGTTGTACTTGGCCCAGTCGACAGCCATTCCTTTCGTGAGCATCTTCAACCCGCCCTTGCTCGCCGCATACGGGGCGATGGTGCTACGGCCCAGCTCACTCTGCAGAGAACAGATGTTTATTATCTTCCCCGCTCGGCGCTCGATCATCTGGCGGGCCACATACTTCGACACGACAAAGGCGCCGGTAAGGTTGATCTCGATCAGCCGGCGCCACCCGTCCTCGGGGAACTCCTCCAGGGATTCACGCTGTTGCATGCCCGCGTTGTTCACGAGTACGTCGATCTTTCCGAATCGCCCGGTGAGCTCCTCTACAGCCGCCGAGACCGATCTCTCATCGGTGATGTCGAAAGCCGAGGCTCCAACCCGGTGCCCTGCCGACGCCAGTCGCTCCTCCGCGGCGGAAAGGCGGGCCTCGTCCCGTCCGTTGAGAATGACGGTGGCCCCCGCCCAGGCGAGACCTTCGGAGATAACGTAGCCCAAGCCGCGACTCGAGCCGGTAACCAGCGCAACCGAACCATTGAGATCAAACGACACCGAGCTCATATCGCCTCCCTATATCCCGACCAGGGTTGTGGGGATGAATGTCGCGAGTGGGGGGAACAGAATTACTGCCAGCAATACCAGTAGGAGCGTGAAGAGAAATGGCCACACGTAGTGAACGGTTTGGTCATACGTTGTCTCGGCAATGCTGGTCGAGACGAAGAGGAGCACCGCGACAGGCGGGGTGGTCGCGCCGATCTGCGTAGCCATAACGATACAAAGACCGGCGTAGTATGGGTCCAGCCCGAACTGACTTGTGACGAACACCGCGACCGGCACGAATATGATGAGGATGGCCAGTGACTCCACGAACATCGTCAGCATCAGCATAATCGCGAGCATCGTCACCAGAACGATTGTGGGGTTGGTCGAAACGCTCGCGAGGAACTGCAGGACCTGCATATTGAAGTTCAGGTAGGAGAGCAGCCATCCCAGGGCACCGGCCACCGATATGATGCCGACAACCTGGCACGTCGTTATCGCTGAATCCAGAATGATATCGGGCAGGTCCCGCCAGCTGAACGTACGATAGACGAAGAAAGTTGTGATAAGTGCGTAGAAGACGGTAACTACGCCCGCTTCCGTTGCGGTGAAGACCCCGCTAATGATCCCACCCAGAATGATGACAGGTGCCAGCAGGGCAACCCACACCTTTCTCGCAGACTTGAGCACGCGGATCAGGCTGAGTTTGCCCTGCGTGCTCCGGAGCTCCGGATACTTTGGAAGGAATGACTGGATGTAAATCGTGATCATGAGGCCGATTCCGATCAGTACGCCGGGGATGAGCCCCGCGAGAAAGAGCCCGCCGATGGAAACGCCGGCCATGGATCCGTAGATGATCATTACCATGCTCGGTGGAATAATGGGGCCGATCGTGGAAGAGGTCGCTGTTATCGCGGAGGCGTATCCGGCCTTGTACCCCCTCTCCTTCATCGTCGGAATCAGAATGGAGCCGATAGCCGCCGTGTCGGCGGTGGAAGAGCCCGACACGCCCGAAAACACCATGCTCGCAACCACGTTCGACTGCGCGAGCCCCCCACGGAGGTGGCCGACCGCAGTCTCGGCAAACTCGACGAGTCGCTCGCTTATCCCGCCTCGAGACATGATCGAGCCGGCGAGTATAAAAAAGGGCATCGCGAGCAACCCGAATGAGTCGAGAATCGCGAAGAGTTTCTGGGGAAAGATGGCTGTGACAAGCTCGGGAACGATGATCACACCCGCGAGCGCCACGGCCCCGATGGCGAGCAACACAGGCGTACCGATGAGTATGAGAAGCAGTAGCGCGACGAAAATGCCGACGACCATCTTATTCCTCTCTCTTGTTTGACACGACGGACCGTATTTCTACGCCGAGTTTACGAAGCGCTACGAACAGGAGGTAAGCGGAGCCCACGACCAGACCCAGGTACACGAAATCCATCCGCAACCCCATTCCCGGGCTTTTCTGCCGCACCGCAACCTCCATAATCCGTCGCGTGAATAGCATGATGGACACCGAGAGGACGATCCACAGCCCGTGATTGAAGAATGCCAGAAAACGTTGAGCCGGTACGCTCATTCGCTGTTTGACCACGTCCATGCCGATGTGTCGTCCGCGCCGATATGCTACCGGTATTGCGAGGTACACCAGCCAGATATGAGCGTAACGCTGCAGCTCCGAGCTCCAGCTCAGCGACCGGTTCAACACGAAGCGGTTGAACACCTGCATACCGCCAACCAAGACCATCATTACGAATATGGCGATGATTGCGATTTCGAAAACCCGATCGATGGTCCTAAACGCCTTCTCCAATCAGTCCTCCATTCCCGCAGTCGGAACAGGCGAGAGGACCGCCCGAAGACGGCCCTCTTCCTGATAGAACCCCGCATCGCACGGCTCGATGCACGTGCCGTGCGTCCTGATTAGTCGCGCGCCGCGCGGATCTGCCTCAGGAGGTCGGTCGCATCGCGCTCGGCCGCGAAATCATCCTGTACTGATCGGGCATTCTGCTCGAACTGCGTCGTGTCAATTTCGTGGAAGACCATCCCCTGGTCCTCGAGAAACTCGAAACCCTCCGCCTCTTTGACCGGGGCAAGCTCCCGCTGGTCGTCGCGCGCTATGACGGCGCCGGCCGTCACAACTTCCTGCTGAGCGGCAGTGAGCTTATCCCACTCGGTCGCAGAGTAGGCGAATACGAGCGGTCCGAACAGGTGCTGCGTAAGAGCGCCATAGCTGGCAACCTCGTAGAACCTTTGGGCTTTCACGACTGATGCGCTGTGCTCGAAGCCGTCGAGGACTCCGGTCTGCATCGCGGTGTATACTTCGCCAAAATCCATCGGCGTGGCATTAGCCCCCATGGCGTTGACAGCTGCAACGTAGATCGGCGTGGGGATTGTGCGAATCTTCAACCCCTCCAGATCCCCCGGTTCGGTGACCTCGCGATTGGCAGTGTAGACATTTCGGTATCCCCAACTATCCATCCAGGCGAGGACCCTGAAGCCTTCATCCTCGAGGTCCTGCGCAAGTGCATCACCGACACCGCCGTCGAGCACACGGTGAACGTGATCGTAATCCTGCCAGATGAAGGGCAAGTCGAGCACACCGATCTTCTCGTTGAAGTTGCTCAGAATGGCCGTACCGGAAATCACCGCAGTTGCGCCGGAACCAAGCTGCATGCCTTCGTAGACTTCCCGCTCCTCACCGAGCGCGTTCGCGGCGAATATTCGCACCTCGAGCGTATTCGAGTTCGCCTCCACATACTCCTTGAACCGGGTGGCCGCGAAGTGGATCTCGGATGCGTCAGCATCGGCCTGGTGGCTGTGCGAGAGTCGAATGACGACGTTTTCCGCCTGGCTTGCGGATTCTTCGCCACCCGAAGCTTCCTGTTGTCCCGACGTGAACGCTGCGCCAGCCACAAACGTCAACAGAAGAACGCATACCAACAGCTTTTTCATAAGCCTACCTCCTTGGATAGTGCGTCTGGCGGCGAAGTTTCTTCCGCCGCAAGTATGAAATCAGTGTAGATGCGTTCTTCCGAGCTGTCTTTGACTGAAAACGACTGAGTTTTGCCGCGCCCCCTACGAAACCGCCGTCACCTGCGACATCCGCGCGTTTTCCTTGA
Source organism: uncultured Spirochaetaceae bacterium (assembly GCA_964402885.1). Lineage (GTDB taxonomy): Bacteria > Spirochaetota > Spirochaetia > DSM-27196 > PWMO01 > JAAAOH01. Next base: position 7 of record CAYOFA010000206.1, on the reverse strand, counting down.
TGGAGAG
>CAYOFA010000205.1:0-5763 GCA_964402885.1 uncultured Spirochaetaceae bacterium | reverse complement strand
GATCCTCAATCGGCTTCAGCACGATGCGATTGTCTTCCACCTCGAGTGACAACTGAGAACCCATGTTGCACTGCTCGAGTATCGGTTTGGGGATGCGAATTCCGCGGGAGTTTCCAATGCGTACCACGTTTACAATCATCCTGTTCCTCTCAACGTGAGCTACGGAGTAATTATACCGTAATTACAACGGAACGGACAATCGTTCTGTTTCGAAGGGCTCCCCCGCCGCCCGCGCAAGCGCATCCAGCGACTGCCATGCCTGCTGCAAGCTGGTGTTATGTGGCTACCATGGTGCTGCTATCGCCCGTTCTTAACTGCAATCCGCAATGCTTGCTTATCAACGTCACTCGGCAGCCCTACCCGCATGAAGTATCTTGCGAAAGCTTGAGAAAGATGCTCCCGGTATGGTGGAACAAGTCGCAAACGAACAGGTAGTCGTGAAGCAAGCTGCTGAAGATAGTCCTTGGGAACCGAGTAGATGTGGTGGAAATCTACCACTCGGTAGTTCATCGATATATCGGTGCCCTCGAAACGGTCAAGAACGTGGTACGCCGGTTCGCGTCCTTGTCGCAGATCCTCAATCTTCTTGGTGCTTCTGTAGGCACTGTTGAACTGCGCAAAAAACTCAATATCCCACGTTGGGCAGACTACCACCGAGTCGATCTTGTCGTTCTCGATATCACATGCCTGTGAAAGGACAGCAATATCCGCCTGTTGGATATCAATCGGCTCGGACGATTCTTCGGTTTCCGCCAATAGATCTTCGTAGAAACGTGCTGTCGGAAGTGGAAGGAGACAAGCCGGAACGAGATCTCCCTGGGTGATGTGGTCAGAGGAGCGAACTTCCTCATACCAAATCGACGGCATTTTTAATTCAGACTCTAGTCAGTGTTCGCTGGAAACAGCGGACGGATCTTGCCAATCCGTACGCGTTTGTGCGCAACGATTGGCATTCGCACGACAGAATCCTTCTGCTCGCCAGGGTCCGTGATGTCTATCTCCCAAGCGTTCACAGCAGCGTTCGACAGGTTCTCCATCAGCTGGCTCGGGGCTTGTGTCAATCGCATAGTGAAGACTGTACTATTGTCCGCTGCCGTTCGACGGGCGAGCAGACGAGAAAACTCATAACTGGGCTCGAAGCGGCGATAGTATTGACGGAGCCTCTCCACCGACGCAGACTTGTAGTCCGAGTCTTCTCTGACAACCGTATCATTCGCCTGGCTCATAACCGAACTCCTCCAAGAGCTGATCGGAAAGGAAGCCGAAGAACGCAGCTTCCGCGACATCATGTGCATTATCTAGCCACGACTCGTGATCGTCAAAGAAAGTCTCCAACTGGTGAGCATCGGATACCACGGAGACCTCCCATACAATAGCGTCTCGATCATGAGCCTTGCCTCTGTTGAAGCTTACCGCGAGCCGAGACTCGGGTCTCTCCATTGGAAACGACACTCCCAGATTCATTCCGCTAGCAGGCATGCCTCGGGGAACGAGCTCGAGCAACTCGTCGGGCAGCGAGACTTGGGTCTTTAATTTTCGTGAAAGGGTTGGGAGAATCTCTTGATCATCATCAAGGTACAAGGCGTTGATGAAGCGCAGTTGGGCTTGTTGTGGCGACAGTTGATCTGCGCGCGGATGAACTTGCCTGAGTTTGTGTATCACCGCCTTGCAATACGCTTCGAAGTGCCCCTCCCACTCGTATGCTTGGGTTTCATTCACCGTAACAACGCCAGGCCCAAGCTGCGCTAAGGGCCACTGATCTTTGGCAACCCTGAATTGGTACTGGGCTATGTGTCTCGCCAGTTCGATAGGAATCTGAGCAGCGGGAAGCTTCCCCGCGTAGGGAAACGTGTCTCTCAGGGCGTTCTGGAACAGCCCGATGAGAAATGAATAGTCGGGGTCGCCGCTACTGTCTGATTCTTCAGTTGGTACGTCCCACTTCAGCTCGAAAATCGCCTCGAGCAACGGTTTTCGACGTAGCTTTCCCCTCATAAACAGTAGTATATCAGCCTCGGCCCGGTCTGTCTTTGGTTTCTACATCCGCGCCGCAGCGTCCCATAGGTCCTGCCCCGCCGCCCGCGCAAGTGCATCCAACCCCCGCCACGCCATGCGATGGGTCTCGTCGGCCAGGACCGCCGCCCGGTGCTCCGGGCCCAACACCAAAGAAGCCCTGTCTGCGGCGTGCAGCAGGGCCAGGGAGAGGTCTTCGTAGCGGCCGAGACGGGCCGCGATGGTCGCCTCGAAGAGGCTGTAGAGGGTGCCGGCGGTGCCGGTCTCCCGGGAGACTGCGCGGGCGCCGGTGTCCGACAGGAGCCACGCCCGTATAGTCTCCAGGGAGGCGTTGATGTGGCCGTTTCCCGAGGCGTCCAGGAGAAACGGAAGCTCCGCGTGTTGGAGGAGGAGATTCCGCGCACGCTCGATCGCCCGGCGGCGGGCCCGGGGCAGCCGGCGTACCCGGCGGACCGGCCGCTCTGTGGCCTGCTCGAAGGAGGTCAGAAGCGCCCAGGCGTAACTCAGCGCGGCGCCGCGGTCATCGGCGGGCGCACTGTCTGAGAGAAGCGCCGGTGCACCCTGCAGCCGGGCGTGAAGTACCACCGCGTCCTGGCGCCTGAGGAACGCCGTCACCGCCTCGGTGCGCACGCCGAGGCGGCGGGTCTCACTGCCGCGGCCGGTCTCGAGGGCGGCATTGCCTGAGGGGAGGCGGGCAACCCAGCCGGCCCATTGCCAGGCGCCGGCGTCGCCGCAGTAATCGGGGATGGGGAGGTCCCAGGGCTCGGCGGCCCACTCGTCCCAGGGGCCGGGGACGCCGAGGCGCCACAGGAGCTCTACCTTGGGGCGGCGCCCGTAGTAGAAGCGCTCGTCGAAGCGCTCGCCTGCATCGCTGCGGAAGGCGATCTGCGGCTCCTGGTCGGCTGCGGGCCGGAAGCCGGACTCGAGGAGCGACTCACGATCTGCAACGCGGGCCATTGGGACGATGAGATACGGGTACCACGGGTGCGCCGCGGCGGCACGCCGGATCTCCTCCCAGGCCTCAGGCGTGAGAAAGCAGTTCCCGTCGAAGGGAAGGACCCAGCGCGCGCGGTCCCTGCCGTCCTCGATGGCGGCGTTTCGCGCCCCGTTGTTGTTTACGAGATAGTTGTTCTTGTGCCGGTAGAGGCGCTTGTAGAGTCGAGAGCGGAAGTCCGCAGGGAGCCGTGCGTACTCGGCCGAGAGCGTGTAGCCCGGCTCGGGCAGTCCTTCGAGGTCCCAGGGCTGCCGGGCGTACTCAGCCTCAGAGAAGGGAATGTGGAGGTACTCGGCGCCATGCGACGCGAGGAGCTGCCGTATCGCCTGCTCCTCCGCGGAATCGACAATGCGGTTCACAACAAAGCGCTTGTCACAGCCGGGAAACTCCGCCTCGTTTTCGAGGATGAAGCGCAGGTTCTCCCGGCTCTGGCCCTTCCGGTGCCGGGGGACGATGTCGTTTCCGATGATGCGGTAGAGACAGAAGGTGTCGCCCCCCCGGTCCTCGCCCCGCTCGCCGGACTCTCCGGACCCGCCAAAGCGACCGGCGGCAGCTTCCCAGCGCTCTTTCAGCGCAGCCGGGTCGACCTGCGGGGCGGGGCCCCGGTCTGCGGGAACAGGCGGCTTCTCACCTGTCACCGCGGCAATACCAAAGGAGCGATCGAGGCGCGGTCCGCCGAGGGCACGAACGAGCGGCAGCCGGCGCACGCTTCGAAGCGCCCGCCCGAACGCCGTGGAGCGCACTGCAAGGGCAAGTCGTCTCAGTGCCGCGTTCACCGCCACCTGTCTCCGCGCATTACCTGAGCGCCGCGCGCAGCCGCCGCCTGAGTTTGTCGAGGAAGGTTTCAATAGACGAGCCCCGGGGTACAGCGCTTGTGACGTGCTCGTGCAGGAGGCGGGAGGTAAGCGTCGCCTTGGTCCGTCCGTTCATCCTGGCAACGTGCTGTATCCAGCGGAGCTTCTTCGGATTGATGGTCTCCGCGTCTTCGGGGGCGGGCTCGTAGCCGGGAAAGGTCACCCCGTACTCGGCGGCAAGCCACGCGAGCTCATCCGCACTCTGCTCCTCGATATAGCGGGCCACGGCCGGTTTCAACTCGGCGCGGCGGTGCAGGTCGGCCTCCGCGGCAATGCGCAGAAGCTCATCCCGCAGCCTGTTGGCGCTGCGGTAGACCATGTCGTCCTCGTCGGGATAGACGGCAAAGCGGTAGTCCTGGAGTATCGAGGCGATCTCAGGCGAGAGCGATGCGTTGTTGTCCCGCGGAGAGGGCCGAAGTTCCACCCCCTCCAGCTCCGGAAGCGCAGCGGAAATGAAGTCCCGGGTGATGTCGCCGTCTGTGAGGGCCACCGGGTCATACGCCCGCACGGTAATCGGAAGGGCGGCGGCATAGGACTCCAGCACCGCGCGAAACCTCCCGCCGGCGGGGCGCGGGATGCGGCTTGCATGGAGCACGCGCTGCAGGCAGGAGGAGAGATACCGCGGGGCGGGGTGGCGGATGTAGCAGAAAAACTGCACCTCATCGAAGCCGTCGACGAGGAGCCGCGAGATCTTCGTCACGTTTTCGGGCGTGAGCTTTCGGAAGAAGTACTCACTCGAGAGCACCACCGTATCGTAGTTCCTCCTGCGGCGGGCCTCGTCTATCTGGCGAAGGATGATCTTCGCCTGGTGCTCGACCTTGCCGGGGTTATTGCGCTCGCGCTTTGAGATCTGCCGAGGCCAGCGGTCCTCCTCGAAGATCAGACGGGAAAGCGCGCCGTGGTCCGTATGCGGTACCTTCGGGCTCGGATAGAGCACGCGGTGGCGGGCAAGAATGCCGCGGTTCTCATGAAGCGCGTTCTGAAGCGCCGTGGAGCCTGCCTTCTGTTGTCCGAAGTGGAATACCAGCTTCATCTCGCCGCCTCGAGCGCCCCGACGTCCAGGGCCCAGTAGGGACGAATACCGTCGTGGGGATGGAAGCAGGACGTGCGCTCTGCAACTGCGGGGATGTCGCCGGCTACGGCCTGCGGCACCTCGAGGCCGAGTGTATGTGCAAGCGCAAAGAGGGGCACGAAGCGATCGGCGTTGAAGGGTTCTATCTGTTTGTAGGGCCAGGGCCACCCGTAGTGGGCGCCGAGCCAGTCGACAGCGTCCTGCAGCCCGCCGCCTTCGTGCGGCTCGTGGTGAAGCAGGTCATCACCGTAGCGCCGCGCGAGCACGGCGAGGTTCAGCCAACCCTGGAGGTTGTAACAGCAATAGTGCGCGGTCTGCGTGCGCCGCATTTCGGGAACGGGCACACCCTCGGGCGCGTATTGCGCGCCCATGCGGTCGCGCGCGCGGATGAGGGTCCGGTAGAGGGTCGTCCGATCCTCGAGGAATGCGGCAATGGCGGCTATCTGCAGGTCGTAGTAGGTACCGTGGTTGTTCGAGGCGGTCCGCTCTCCCCTCCCCTGCTCACTCTCGGTCAGCCACTCGAGATACTCGCCAAGCCAGGCGCGAAAGCGCTCGAGCTCTGAGGCCGAGAGCGCATCCGCCCCCTCGAAGAGGCGTACCGCATCGAGATAGTAGTAGAGGTCCTTCATTTCGATGATGCCGGAGGACTGCCCGCGATTTCCCTCGTGCCCCCAGCGAACCTGCGCGTAGCGAAGGTGGGGGTTCATCCGGGTCTCTTCATCCAGAAACCAGCGCCCGAGCCACGCAGCCCCGTGCTCGGCGTAGCGCCGCTCCCCGGTTGCAAACCAGGCAAGCGCCAGCGTGATGCCGTCGTCGAAGAGATGCTGAAGCCG
>CAYOFA010000204.1:0-5812 GCA_964402885.1 uncultured Spirochaetaceae bacterium | reverse complement strand
CCCGCGCGGCGTTCGAGACCGCCCGGCGCTGTTTCATTTGCACCTTCTGCGCGAGGGGCCACGGCGGCGTGAGATAGGGCAGCTCGTATACGACCTCGGGACCCGGCCCGAGGGTATGGCGCATCGCCTCGATCGTCTTCTGCATGCCTGCCCCGGCGTTCGACACCAGCACCAGTTTCTGACCGAAGAAGCGGGGCCTGTGATTGGTGTAGCACATGCGGTCGGTGAAGTTCTTCATGAGCCAGCTCATGTTGTACACATAGCACGGGGACACCAGGATGACCCCGTCGGCCGCATCGATCTCCTCCTCGATGTGTGTGCGCTCGTCAGAAATCGGACACCGCTCTTCGCCTTTTCGAACGCACAGGAAGCAGCCTCGACAGGGTTCGAGCTCTCGGTCCTTGAGAAAGAGATACTCGAACTCGACATCCCCCCGTTTCTCCAGTTCCAGTTCCATACTGCGGACGATGCGATACCCGCTTCCTCTCCCCCTGGGGCTCCCCATGATTGCAAGAATCTTCATGTGTTCCTCCTCGAATATGATGTTTGCCGTCCGGCCCCCTGAGAGCCGGACGATTACTTCTCTTCACCACTCGCCGGAGGCAGCCCGAGGACGGTATCCACGATGATGTCCATCATCCTGTCGCGCTGCTCCTCGTCGTAAAAGTCAAGACCGGTAGTTTCACGGATGACCGCGGCCCGCATGAACAGGTGTTGAACCGCGGCAACCTGCATCAGGGAGCGAACCCGCAGCTCACTCTCGTCCGAGGCGTCAGCGCCGACTGCTTCGCTTCGGGCGACCTGCAACTGGCGGTACACTCCCTCCGCGATGTCGCTGCTGTTGTCTCCCGGATGCCCCTGCCTGATGTCCCGCAGGATGGATACCCGCGAGATACCCGGATGCGCGGCTACGAACCGGGCGGCAGCCCGAAGTCGACGTTTCATCGCCTGCCGGGGTGGCTCCTCAGGCAGCGCTCCGGCAGCCTCGGCACCGGCAGCCTCCGCTCCGGCCGGCGCGTCCGGATCCTGGCCCCGGATCACCGAGCCGATGTAGGTCTGCACGGCAAGCTCTATGAGATTGTCCTTGGTCCCGAAATGATAGTTCGCCATCCCGACCGATACGCCGGCACGCTCGGCTATTGCCCGAATGGACACCGACTCCGCGTCGCGAGCTTCCCGCAGGAGCTCAACTGCCGAGTGGAGTATCCTCTGCCGTACATCTTCCGCACCTGGTGTCATCGCTGTATCGCCTCCGTCGTCTTTGATCACACTGGTCGAACATCGTTTCAATCATTGTTTCAAACGTTGTTCGAATAGTACACCCCGCGCCGTAGTTCGTCAAGCGAATTCCGTCGATACCGCCCCTGTTCCGTCCACCCGACGCCTGTGATACGCTGCTTCATGCGACGCATCCTTGTCGGTGTCGGGGCGGCACTCGTGCTCTTCTCAGTGCTCGCCCTCATTCTGCTGCGGGTGGTGAACACGGTCATTCTTCCCGCGGCCGTGGACCGGCTCGAGGCTACTGCCGCCGCTGCGATCGGCGTCGACCTGGGCATCGGCTCGGCGAGACTGCACCCCTTCCGGGGGATACACCTGCGGGACATCGGCATTTCAACGGCAGACGCCGCGCTTCGCGCGAGCGCGGAAACCCTCGATGTCGACGTGGACCTTCGCGGGCTGCTCCGGCTCCGCCGGGCGGCACGGATACCGGTGCAAATGGATGCCGGGGCGGTCTGGACTACAGCCGAAACGCTCGCCGAGCGGCAGCTCATCCCGCAGACGATAACCGCCCGGAACATCGGCATCGTGGTCGCCGCGACCGGAAGATCCCTGGCCTACCGCGTGCATCTCGATGAGCTCGGGTTGCTCCACGAAGAGAACGACGGGGTCATACGCGTGCAGGCACTCGGCTCCTCGCGACAGGCGGCGTCAGCGGGCTCGCCGCCGCGGCAGGAGATCGCGGCCGGGCTCACCGTCGCATACCGTGAGCGAAGCATGGACGTCACCCTCGCGCTCGACCGCCTCGAGCTTCCCCGCATTACTCTGCCCCCGGCATCCCTGGTCTCGGGCACCGCATCGGCGTCTCTCTCCGCGCGGATCTCTCCCGCACGGCCGCTACGTGCCGCGGGCAGCGTTGAGCTCCACGATCTCGCGCTCGATGCACCGGTCGTCGCTGCCGGGACGATCCGCCCACTCGACATCAGCTATACCTTCGCGGCCGAATACACACCACACGTCGCCTCCGCGGAGATCCCGACGTCGGTGCCGGCCTCGGTCAGGCGCCGCTTTCCGCGAGGCGAGCTGGCTATCAGCGAGGGCGACGCCTCGATTAACGGGGTCGAGTTCGGGCTCAGCGGTTTGTTGCAGGGCCTGCATTCCGGCGGCCCACATCCGGCGTCGGGGGCGCCCGTCTTCCTCCCGCGCATCATCCGACTGACGCTGGACCTCCCGCCGACTTCAACCTCCCGCCTACACGCCGTCGTTCCCCGCGCGCTTCAGGGGCCTCTGGGCACGATGGAGCTCCAGGGGAGCTTTCGCTGGCGCCTTGAGCTCGAGGTGCCCCGTTACAACCCCGGCGGTCTCCAATGGAAGGCCGAAACAAGGCTCCGGGATTTCGCCGTTGTGCATATAGACGAGTCGGTGAGCCCGTTCGGCCTGAACGGATCGTTCATGCACACGATACGAGACCCCGAGATCGACTACGTGCGCCGCGTGCGGATCCCGCCGGCGGAGTCGGCGGAGGACGCGAGCGCCCGCCCCGGCACCCCGGCGGCCAGGGCCCGCGGGACTACTGTTGCGTCCGCCGCGGTCCGCGCATTGCCGCCCCCGGATCCCACCTTCACCTACGTTCGCCTCGAGGGGATGTCGCCCTGGGTGGCGCGGGCCGTGCTCACTGCCGAGGACGGGGAGTTCTACTACCACAACGGCGTCAATTTCCGCACCATGGCACAGGCTGCGGTTCGAAATCTCGACGCGGGCGGAGTCGTACTCGGGGCAAGCACGATCAGCATGCAGCTCGTGAAGATGCTGTTTCTCGACGACGATCGCGTTTTCTCCCGGAAACTGCAGGAGGTGTTTCTGGTATATCTGATGGAGCACGAGGTGCCGGTCAGCAAGGATCGGATCCTGGAGATCTATCTCAATATCGCCGAGTTCGGGCCCGGAGTATTCGGCATACATGACGCCGCCCAACACTACTTCGGGACCTCCCCCGCCGACCTGACCGCCGGCGAGGCGACGTTCCTCGCGAGCATCCTTCCGGCGCCCAAGCGCTATCACTGGTATTACGAGCGCGGCGGCATCACCGACGGCTGGTTCATTCGGATGAAGAGCTACTATGACATCATGCTCGAGCGGGATCGGATGACGCCCGAAGAGTATGCGGAGGCCATGGAGGAGAGGCCGGAGTTCGTTTCCTATCGCGAGAGGTAGGAGAGCTCCTCGGGAAGCATGATGTTGTTTCCCATGTCGTCCTCTCCGTAACCGTGTTCGGCGAGTATGCGCAGATCGTTCACCGCACGGCTGTCCCCCGTAAAGGTGACCGTGATATCGCTTCGAATGTCCATCTTGGCGACCGACATGAGGTGCACGACGTACCGTGCAGCAAACTCGGCAAGCGTGGCCTGGGGATCAATCCTGATCTCATCGAAGGACAGGCGTGAGTCGTAGAGAACGATTTTGCCCTCGTTCATGAGCTGCACGAACAGTAGTTGCAGCTCCCGCGTGCGCTCCTCGCTGTCTGAAGGGACCTTCACCTGAAGCTCAGGCCGTCTGTTGAGCATATCGGCAATGTATCGCCGCTTTGCCGCGTTTATCGCCTCGTTTGCCCGAAAGAGGTCAAGCGAGGACCCCGCGTCATACTCCTCATCGCCGAGCCTCATCGTCACGCGGCTGCCGTAGTGAGCGACGATCTTCGCAACCAGGGTGGATGGGCGCACATGAAACCCGCGGTAGTTCGGAATGGGCACCTCCACACTGGTCTGCTCGGAATAGGCTCGTATCATCGACTGGCACAGCTGCACGGCAGAATCGAGATAGAGACGCGAGAAGTGCAGCGGATAGTCGAAGAGCAATCGACACAGGGCGGCCGGCGCCATGGGGAAACGGGTGTTGAGAAAGGTATCGCGGCGCAGTGAGCGCATGTGGCGCACATAGTAGTGCACCATGTCGGTAGCCACCGCGAGAAGGTGGTAGATCAGGCTGATGTGTCCCCGGAGGATGGGGAGGTCGCCGTTCTGCTCCTCGATATCAGACTCGAAGATGTAGGTGTCGTACATCGACTGGAGATTGTGAAACCGGGCCTCCACGGTGCGCAGGCGCTCCTCGCTGATGGGCTCCGGAATGAAGGCGTCGTAGGACTCCGCACTGCGGGTCCGCACCACTTCCCGCACGTCGCCATCTTCCGAGAGGTTGAGGAACTGCGTGGCGAGATAGACCACCGTTTCCCCCACGCGCTCGGTGTGGCGAACGGTACGGTCGGCTTCCAGCCGGAACGAAAGCATCTCCGTGGCGCATGGTTCGAACTCATAGTCGCTGTCTGTTCCCAGATTGCAGCGGGCCAGCTCGGCCCTGATGGTCTCGCAGACAATGAGGACCGCATCCTGCATGACGTCTACCACCTGAGCGGTGGCGGCCTTGAGGTCGCTGTCGACCCCAAGGAGGCGGTAGCGCGACATGCCGTCCCGAATATGAAGCACCTCATGGGTTACCGCGGAGAAGAGCTTCGCGGCGGCAATGACCTCCCGGAAGGGGAACCACTTCTCGTTGGTCTGCGCGCCGTGGGCGTCGACCAGCTCCTCGACCCGGGTCGCTTCGCGGTTGAGTTGACTCAGGAAATCCCGACAGGGAAACTGCGGCACATCCGTCGATTCTTCGGCAAACTCACACAGACCGGCAAGCCTGCCTGTCTGACGCGAGAGGAATCGGGTGAACTCAGCATCGTCGGCTCGAACCGGTGTCTCGCCGCCGCCGGGTGTAGGCATGCTATCGAGATAGTAGTACGTTGCTCATCTGGCTGCAAGTGGGTCATCGAATACAAGAAACGGATGCAACCCGAAACGTCGCCCGGAGCCCCCTCACCGGGTAAGGCTCCGGTGTACGAAGCGGTGCGGGCGGTCGGCGCGATCGCCGTACTTTGCCCGCCGGTGCTCGGCATACTCGCTCCAGTTGCCGTCATACCAGAACACTCCGTCTTCTTCGAAAGCCAACAGGTGCGTGCAGACGCGGTCGAGAAACCAACGATCGTGGCTGATCACCATCGCCGAGCCGGCGAACTCATCAATTGCCTCCTCGAGGGCACGGAGGGTGTTTACGTCGAGGTCGTTCGTGGGCTCGTCGAGAAGCAGGACGTTTCCGCCCTCTTTGATCATCATTGCCAGGTTGATCCGGTTGCGCTCACCGCCGGAGAGGTTCTTCACGAGTTTCTGCTGATCGGCGCCGTAAAAGCTGAACCAGGAGCAGAAAGCCCGCGAGTTCACCTCCCGTGCCGGCGCATCGCCCGTACCGCCGAGGCGGATGACGTCGTGGCCACCGGAGAGTTGCTCCCAGACGCTCTTCTCGCCGTCGAGGGTATCGCGCATCTGATCGGCCCAGGCGAGGCGGACGGTGTCACCCACGCGCAGACTGCCGGCGGTCGGCTCCTCCTGTCCGGCAATGAGGCGAAACAGCGTCGTCTTGCCGGCACCGTTCGGACCGACGAGGCCGACCACAGCGCCCGGGGGCACGTGAAAGCTGAGGTCCCGGTAGAGAAGCGTCTCATCGTAGGCCTTGGTGAGCCCGTCGGCCTCGATAACGAGATCGCCGAGCCGCGGTC
>CAYOFA010000203.1:3451-5840 GCA_964402885.1 uncultured Spirochaetaceae bacterium | reverse complement strand
GGCCCCGCGTGCCGGCCCCCACCGTCGGCTTGAAACGCGGCCGCGCTGCAGCTATCATTGCCCCATGCTTGATCCCAAGTTCATCCGCGACAACGTCGATGCGGTACAGGCCAACATCCGCAACCGCAACGTAGATGCGAGCGCCGAGCTCGTTGCTCGACTCTATGACGAGCGAAACGCTGCAATCAAAGAGCTCGAGGCCCTTCGGGCCAGTCGCAACGACAACGCCAAAAGAATGAAACAGCCACTCGATGCCGATGAGCGAGCCTCCCTCATCGAAGAGGGCAAACGGCTGAAAGCGCAGATTCCCGAGCTCGAGCAGAAGGTGAAGGACATCGAGGCGAACCTCAACGAGGAGGCCGCGCGCATCCCGAACATGTCGCATCCCGATGCGCCGATCGGGAGCACCGATGAGGACAACGCCGAGCTGAAGCGCGTGGGCTCGCCGACCGAGTTCTCGTTTGATCCACGTGATCACATCACCATCGCCGAGGAGCTCGACCTCATCGATTTCGAGACCGCCACCAAGGTGTCCGGCACCAAGTTTTATTACCTCAAGAACGAGGCGGTGTTTCTCGAGTTCGCCCTCTCGCGCTACGCGATGGACGTCCTGGTGAAACACGGCTTCACGCCCACGATCACACCGGACATCGCCCGTGAGGACGTGGCCCGCGGTATCGGGTTCAACCCGCGGGGAGCAGAGAGCAACATCTACACCCTCGAGGGTGAGGGCACCTGCCTCGTCGGCACGGCGGAGATCACCCTCGGCGGGTACCATGCCGATTCGATTCTCGACGCCGATTCCCTTCCGATCCGGATGGCGGGATTCTCGCACTGTTTCAGGCGCGAGGCGGGAGCAGCCGGCCAGTTCTCCAAGGGCCTGTACCGGGTCCACCAGTTCAGCAAAGTCGAAATGTTCGTCTACTGCCGACCGGAGGAATCGGAGAAGATCCACGACGAGCTCCTCGCGATAGAAGAGGAGATCTTCCAGGGCCTCGAAGTGCCCTACCGCGTGGTGGACACCTGTACGGGCGACCTCGGTGGGCCCGCCTACAGGAAGTACGATATCGAGGCATGGATGCCGGGACGAGGCGAGACCGGCGACTGGGGCGAGGTTACGAGCGCATCGAACTGTACCGACTATCAGGCCCGGCGGCTCGGCGTCCGATTCCGGGAAGAGAAGAACCGGCGGCTCGTCCACATGCTCAACGGTACGGCAATCGCCGTCTCGCGTGCCATAATCGCCATCCTCGAGAACCACCAGCAGGAAGACGGAAGCATCCGCATTCCACAGGGGCTCCGACCCTACTTCGGAAGCGATTCCATCGGACCGCGGGCCGCCGCGGGCTGATCGAAGACGATGGGCCTCGCGCGCTACTTTGCAGCCGACCACGTCAGCGCGATAGCCGAGATCGGCACCTCACACGGCGGCGATCGCTCTCGCGCCCGGGAGCTCATCGATGCCGCATCCGAGGCAGGCGCCGACTGCATCAAAACGCAGATCGTCTATGCCGATGAGATCGTTCATCCGAAGACGGGGGCGGTAGAGCTCCCCGGCGGGGCGGTCCCCCTCTTCGAGCGCTTTCGCGAGCTCGAGGTTGCGCCTGATTTCTTCGCGGAAATGGCGGGGCACTGCCTGAGCCGGGGTGTAGCATTCCTTGCAAGCTGCTTCGGCCCCCGAAGCCTGCGGGTACTGACCGAAATCGGCCTCGACACCGTGAAAATCGCCTCCCCGGAGCTCAATCACGCCCCGCTCCTGCGACTCGTGCGCGAGGCGGGCCTCGCGGCCATTCTATCGACCGGCGTATCTAAGCTGTCCGACATCGAGCGCGCAGTCAGTGTCACGGGGCACCCGGACACCGCGATCATGCACTGCGTCACAGCCTACCCCGCGCCCGAAGAGGACTACAATCTGCGGGTGATCGGGAACCTTGCGGCCGTCATGGGGGTACCGGTCGGCGTCTCCGATCATTCCCTCGATCCGGTGCTCGTCCCGGCGGCCGCCGTCGCGCTCGGGGCCCGGGCAGTGGAGAAGCACTTCACGCTGTCGCAAGCCGGCGGCGGCCTGGATGATCGGATCGCCCTCGAGCCGGCGCAGTTCTCCGAGATGGTTGCGGGGATTCGCGACGTCGAGCATCGCCCGTCGGCGGAAACCCTCGACGAGCTCGGCAGACGCTTCGGCGAGGATCGTGTACGGCGCATACTCGGCGACGGGGTGAAGCGGCTCGCCCGATCGGAGCAGCCGAACTACGGGCGGTCGAACCGCTCCATACTGGCGACCCGGGACATAGCAGCGGGCGAGCAGATCGGTAACGACAACGCGGCCGCGCTTCGAAGCGAGAAGAATCTCGAACCGGGGCTCTCACCGTTTCACTGGGATGATATCAGA
>CAYOFA010000203.1:0-3351 GCA_964402885.1 uncultured Spirochaetaceae bacterium | reverse complement strand
AGGATGCCGCCGTTTCGGTAGTAGTCGACCTCGACCGGGCTGTCGATGCGGCAGCGGGTCGCAAAGGTCACGATCTCACCCGACGGCTTTTTCGCCTCGACTTCGACGTCCTGTCCGGGCGTGAGGCCATCATCCACCTTGATCGAGAAGGTCTCAGATCCATCGAGACCGAGGGATTCCGCGTTCTCGCCGTCTTTGAACTGCAGCGGCAGGATGCCCATACCGACGAGGTTGCTGCGATGGATCCGCTCGAAGGATTCGGCGATTGCCGCGCGCACGCCGAGGAGGAAGGGGCCCTTGGCGGCCCAGTCTCGGCTCGAGCCCATCCCGTAGTCCTTGCCGCCGATCACGATGGTCGGCACACCGGCCTCGCGGTAGCGCACCGAGGCATCGTAGATGTCGGTTACCTCACCGGTGGGATGATACGTGGTAGCGCTTCCCTCGGTGCCGGGGGCGAGGAGGTTTCGGAACCGGATGTTGGCGAAGGTGCCGCGCACCATCACCTCGTGGTTTCCACGACGGCTGCCGTAGGAGTTGAAGTGCTTCTTCTCCACGCCCCTGGAGATGAGATAGCGGCCCGCGGGGCTGTCGGGATCGATGGCGCCGGCGGGACTTATGTGGTCGGTCGTGGTCGAATCGCCTGCCCAGACCAGCACGCGCGCGCCGTCGATCGGCCGGATCGGCGCGACCTCGGGGCTCATGCCGGTAAAGAAATCGGGCTCGCGGATGTAGGTGCTGTCCTCGTCCCAGTCGTAGAGGGTGGACTCGGTCACGTCGATGTTGTTCCACTGCTCGTTGGAGGATTCGAGTCCCTCGTAGCTCTCGATGAAGGCGTCGCGGTCGAGGGCCTTCTTCACGTACTCCGACAGTTCCTCATCGCTCGGCCACAAGTCCTTGAGGTAGATGGGAGAGCCGTCCTCGCGGTGCCCCATCGGCTCGTTCTCGAGATCGACGCCGACGTTTCCGGCGAGGGCGTAGGCCACGACCAGCGGCGGTGAGGCCAGAAAGTTCGCCCTGGTGTGCGGGTTGATGCGGCCCTCGAAATTGCGATTTCCGCTGAGAACGCCCGCGACCACGAGGTCATTCTCCTCGACCGCCCGTGCGATGGGCTCGGGAAGCGGCCCGCTGTTCCCGATACAGGTTGTGCAGCCGTAGCCGACGAGGTAGAAACCCAGCGCTTCGAGGTAGGTCATGAGATTGGTGCGCTTGAGGTACTCCGTGACCACCATCGAGCCGGGCGCAAAGCTCGTCTTCACGAAGGGCTTGGTGTGGAGCCCCGCCTCGACCGCCTTCTTGGCGACGAGCCCGGCGGCGAGGAGCACCGACGGGTTACTGGTATTCGTACAGCTCGTGATCGCGGCGATGGCAACGTCTCCGTGGCGCAGCTCGGTCTGCGTACCGTCGTCGAGCGTAACGGTGGCCGTTCTCGTGAGCTCCGCCGTCGCGACCTCGAAGCCGCGGTCCTTCACCGGTGCGCTGAGGCTGTGGTCCCAGGCCCGATGGACGTCTGAGAGGGCGATGCGGTCCTGCGGCCGCTTGGGCCCGGCGATGCTCGCCTCCACCGTGGAGAGATCGAGCTCGAGCACGTCCTGGTATTCCGGGTCGGGGGTCTCGTCGGTGCGGAACAGATTCTGCTCCTTCGCGTAGGCCTCGACACGCTCGATGAGGTCCAGGGGGCGCCCGGTTGAGTACATGTAATCGAGGGTCTGTCGATCGATCGGGAAGTAGCCCACGGTTGCACCGTACTCAGGCGCCATATTGGAGATGGTTGCCCGGTCGGGCACGGTCATCCCGGAAAGGCCCTGGCCGAAAAACTCGACGAACTTGCCGACCACACCGTGAGCGCGAAGCATCTCGGTGACGGTCAGCACCAGGTCGGTGGCGGTGATTCCGGGTCGCAGCTTGCCGGTGAGTTTCACTCCAACGACCGGCGGTGCGAGCATGAAGATGGGCTGGCCGAGCATGCCGGCCTCCGCCTCGATGCCGCCCACGCCCCAGCCGAGGATGCCGAGACCGTTGATCATCGGCGTGTGAGAGTCCGTGCCGACGAGAGAGTCGAAGTACGCCAGGCGATTTCCGCCGTCCTCCGAGTCCGTCGCCCGGACGGCCTGGCCGAGATACTCGAGGTTCACCTGATGGCAGATGCCGCTTGCCGGCGGCACCACCGAGAAGTTCTCGAAGGCGAGCTCACCCCAGCGGAGGAACTCGTAGCGCTCGCGATTTCGCTTGAACTCCATATCGGCGTTGAGCTGGATCGCGTCCATGCGATTGAAGAAGTCGACCTGGATGGAGTGGTCGATGACAAGATTCACGGCGAGCTCGGGGTTGATGCGTGCCGGATCACCGCCGAGCTGATCCATGGCGCTCCGCATCGCCGCCAGATCGACGACACATGGCACGCCGGTGAAATCCTGCAACAGCACGCGCGCAGGCTTGAACGGCAGCTCAGTCTCCGCCGGCTGTGTCGGGTTGTATGCGGCGAGCTCCTTTACGTGCTCCGCGGTTATCTCGCGACCGTTCTCGTTTCTCATCACCGACTCGAGAAGTATGCGGACGGAGAACGGCATCCGGTGAATGCCGGGGAAACCCGCGTCCGCAAGTTTGGTCAGACTGAAGTAGTCGAAGGTCTCGCTCTTGCTCTTGAATGTCGAACGTGCACCGAAGGAATTGGGGTGTGCGGCCATGCGGCTTCTCTCCTGATACATGCGTGCGTCACGTGATACCCGCGTGCGCCACGATAAAGATTACTACTATGGTTTCGTTCGGATAATACGATAACAGGCGCCCGGGGGGCAAGGCGGCGCCGAGTGCGGGTGGCAGGCGCGAGTGGCGGGCGCGTCCGGCCGCGGGACTTGGCATTCGCGGATCGGCGGCCTAGAATGGGACCCCACACTGGCAGAGACAAGGAGCCCACCAATGATGAACGAGCTCGCGCAGAAAAACCGTAGCTATCGCCGCTTTGACGAAACCCGCCCGATCACGATGGCCCAGCTCCGCGATTGGACCGCCAACGCCCGCCACTCGGCGTCGGCAATGAACGCCCAGCCGCTGCGCTACATCCTGGCGGCGGATCTGCCGACGAACCAGCAGATCTTCCCACTTCTGAAGTGGGCCGGCTACCTGGGCGACTGGGACGGTCCGGAGGCCGGTGAGCGCCCCACTGCCTACGTCGTGGTCCTGCACGATACCGAGGTCAAGGTGAAACCTGAGTTCGTCTGGTGTGATATGGGCCTTGCGTGCCAGAACATTCTGCTCTCGGCCACCGAGGACGGATTCGGCGGCTGCATCGTGGCGTCGGTGAACCGGGACGAGCTTCGCGCGAAGCTCTCCATCGACTCACGCTACGAGCCC
>CAYOFA010000202.1:0-5840 GCA_964402885.1 uncultured Spirochaetaceae bacterium | reverse complement strand
CGACGAGGCCTGGCGGGATCGGGCGGAGTAACTCCTCTTCACCATCAGTAACTACTCCGGGGCCGGCCGGCGGCCGGCCCCGCATCGTGGACACTGAGGATCATACATGGATCGACGAATGCTTCGTGAAGTCAGGACCGACGTCTTCTTCATCGCCCCGGGCTTCATCTTCTTCGCCGGCATCGTTCTCATCTCCTTCGTGCTGGGGATCTACTACTCCTTCACGGAGTGGAACGGTGTCGACGCGGAAGCGGTGTGGATCGGGCTGGACAACTACCGCGAGATCTTTGCCGGCGACAAGCAGGCCGGCGTGTCGGCCTGGTTCACCGCGAGGTTCACCGCCGTCTCGGTGGTATTCGCCAACCTCCTGGCCTTCGCCCTGGCGCTTGCGCTCACCCGGGCACTGAAGAGCGCGAACTTCATGCGGACCGTCATCTTCCTTCCGAACATCATCGGCGGGATCATTCTGGGATTCATATGGCGCTTCATCTTCGTCAACAGCTTCGCCACCCTGGGGGACCTCACGGGTCTGGGCTTCTTCGAGGCCCCATGGCTGGGAACCGCCGAAACCGGGTTCTGGGGCTCGGTGATCGTGTTCCTCTGGCAGCGAACCGGCTACCTCATGGTCATCTACGTCGCCGCCCTGGTCGGCATCAACGAGGATCTCCTGGAGGCAGCGCGAATAGACGGCGCAACCGGTACCCAGATGCTGTTCCGGGTGATCATCCCGCTGGTCATTCCGGCGGTTACGATTTCCATCTTCCTCGCCCTCTCATGGACGACGAAGATGTTCGACGTGATCTATGCGCTCACCCAGGGCGGTCCCTTCGGGTCCACCGAGACCTTCGCCATGAACATCTACTACGAGGCTTTCTCCTCGAATAACTACGGTCTCGGATCGGCCAAGGCCATCCTCTTCTTCCTGGTGGTCGGTGTGATATCGACCGCACAGGTACTCATCACCAAGCGCTGGGAGGTGGAAAGTTGAGTCGCGAGCAGTACTTTCCCCGTCTGTTTATTGTGGAGATCGTGGTCCTCGCCGTGGCGCTGATCTTTCTCGCTCCCTTCTACTTCGTCTTCGCGAACTCCGTGAAGCCCTTCGGTGCGATCGTCGCGAACGCAGCATCCTTTCCGCAGACGATTCACGCGCAGAACTTCATACAGGCATGGCAGGACGTGCGCTTTCCGGTGGTGCTGATGAACTCGGTCATCGTGTCGACCTTCAGCATCGGCGGTATGGTCATGCTCGGCGCCATGGCCGCCTGGCGGATGGTGCGCCGCCCTCACCTTGCAAGCCGGGTCATCTTCATCCTCTTCGTCGCGGCGATGGTCATCCCGTTTCAGTCGGTGATGATACCCATGGTCAAGGTTGCCAAGGAGCTCGGCATCATCAACTCGCGCCCCGGGGTCATCATCATATACTTCGGGTTCGGGATGCCGCTGACGGTGTTTCTCCTGCACGGCTTCGTCAAAGGCGTGCCCCGGGAGCTCGAAGAGTCGGCATATATCGACGGCTGCACCACCTGGCAGAGCTTCTTCCACGTCGTGCTTCCGATGATGCGCGTGATGATCGTCACGGTGATCATCCTGCAGGCACTGTGGATCTGGAACGACTTTCTGCTGCCGGCGCTGGTGCTCTTCAGCCGGGAGCTCCACACGATACCCCTCGGCATCTTCCGCTTCTTCGGGCAGCACATGGACCGCTGGGACCTGGCGCTGGCAACGCTCACCATGGGTATGCTCCCGGTGATCGTGCTGTTTCTGTTCCTGCAGAAGTACATCATCCGCGGGGTGGCCGCGGGGTCGGTGAAGGGATAGAGAGAATCACCTGAGGTATATAGAACCGTGTTGGTAGAAGCGCGGACAAGTCGCATCAGCTCGGTACTTTGGCCCGAGCGCGCAGTGCACGCAAGCATTCGAAGACCTCAGTCCCGCCGATCCCCCTCCAGTGCAAAGACTAACGCGAAGGTCACCAACACGCTTCTTGATACCCCCGATGCGCCGGCGGTCTGAGGGCCGAGACTGGAGGGTCGGGCCCACGCTCCCTTCGTTCGTTTGACAGATGAACTAACCCCCACTACAATGATACCCGGGCAAAGCGGCCATGCGTGCAACCGATATCCGATCCGCGAACCAGCTCAATCTCATCAGATACATCCGCCGCCATGCTCCGGTATCCCAGACCACCCTCGCAGACGCCAGTGACCTCCGACCCTCAACGGTGTCAACTCTGATGCGGCCGCTCAAGGCAGCCCGCATGGTGGAGGTCGTCGGCCGCGGTCACTCGGGCACGGTCGGGGGCAAGCGCCCGGAGCTCATCGCACTGAACGGGTCCCATGCGACCTTCGCGGGAGTCTACGTCCGCGAGCAGGAGTTCGACCTTTACGTGATGGATTACGACGGGCGGCAGACATACCGGGAGACCGTTCCCGTGCCCTCCCCGAACGACGAAAGCGTGGTAGAGCTGATCGCCGAACGGGTGCTTTCTCTCGCCTCGGACGAGCATCACTTCGCCGGCACGGGCGTCTCTGTCTCCTCGGTTGTTCCGACGCGAGGTGGTATCGAGGCCTCCGCAGGCTTCTCGTGGTCACTTCCGGACTTCCGCGAGCGCATTGCCACCCGCATCGGCGCCGATGCTGCGCTTATCGTCGAGAACAATGCAAACTGTGCCGCGGTATATGCCGAGGAGCTGCTCGAGAAGAGATACGCGAGCATGCTGGCCGTTTTCGCCGATCCGCAGGCTGAAACCGTCGGCGCCGGGATTCTCATCGACGGACGTCTCTATCGCGGCACGCGCGGGGCGGCGGGGGAACTGTGGGACCCGCATCCGCCGTGCGCGGATACCGGTGACCTGTGGGCCGGATCGGATGGCTTTGCCCGGCGGGTTGCGCACCACATCGAGAGCACGAGGACGGTCCTCGATCCCGAGGCAACCGTCCTCGTTGTCGGGGGGCGGGGCCCCGGGGGACGCGGACCCCAGGAACGCAACCTCCGGGAAGGCGACCCCGACTCATCCGGTGCCGCGCTCGCGGAGCAGGTCAGATGCATTCTCCACGAGCTGGGCGGCATTGCGGATATTGAGTGCATCACCGACGACCGGGCACCGGTCGGCGGCGCCTGTCTCCTTGCCGCACGCGACTACGAAGAACGATTCGTACAGGGGGTCTCATGAGGGGAAACGCCGTCATCGGGCAATCGGGCGGCCCGACCGCCGTTATCAATGCAAGCCTCGCGGGCGCCGTCCAGGCGGCTGTGGCCGGCGAGCAGATTGGCCGCATCTACGGCATGCGCTACGGAATCCGGGGGTTGCTCGATGATGAGCTCATCGATCTATCCACATTGGGCGCAGACCGTCTGGCGCGGCTCGCCCGCACCCCGTCCTCGGCTCTCGGCTCGACCCGCTACAAGCTCAAGGATGATGATCTTCCGGCGGTCCTCGAGGCGCTGAAGGCCCGGGATATTCGCTATTTCTTCCTCATCGGGGGCAACGATACGATGGACACGATCCACCGTGTCGAAGTCTATTGCCGCGAGAACGCGTACGAGCTGCGCGGAGTCGGAATCCCCAAGACCGTGGACAACGATCTCTACGGCACCGACCACACGCCCGGCTTTCCCTCCGCCGCGCGCGACATAGCGCTCTCGGTACAACAGGCCGCGCGCCTTGCCCGGGACATGCAGAAGGTCGATCAGTACGCAATCTTTCAGGCGATCGGGCGGGACGCGGGCTGGCTGGCGGCCGCTGCCACCCTTGCCAGGCAAAGCGAAGCCGATGGCCCCCACCTCGTCTACATCCCGGAGGCACCGGTAAGTCCGGAGGAGTTTCTGAAGGACGTCACCCGCTGCGTAGAGACCTACGGATACGCCTACATCGTGTGCGGAGAGGGCGTGCTCTGGCAGGACGGGACGCCGGTGTCGGCATCGAGAACCACCGACGACTTCTCCAACATCGAGTTCGGGGCGATGGGAGGCTCGAGCGCAGCGCTGAACCTGCATCGGCTCATCGCCGAGCACACCGGTTACCGCGGAGAGTTCCAGATTACCGAGTCACTACCCATGTGCGCCGCAGACCGCGTGAGCGAGGTCGACCGCCGGGAAGCCTACGGCTGCGGAGAAGAGGCGGTCCGGCTCGCCACGGCCGGAGCCTCGGGGATCATGGTGACGATAGTGCGCACGCACGAGACACCGTACGAGAGCGCCTTCGGGACGGCAGATCTCAGCGAAGTCGCCCGGCGGACCCATCGCATGCCGGATGCGCTCTACGACCCCGCCGCGCGCATGCCCACCGATGCGTTTCGCGCGTACGCCGCCCCACTCGTCGGTGACCTGCCGGCATACGAGACACTCGATAACCTGAAAAAGGACCAGAGGAGAACACGATGAACACACATGACGCTGCCTACCGTGACTATGCGATCATCCGCGAAATGCTCGAGACCACCGACGTCGTACGAAACCTGCCCGTCGGCCGCATCAGAGAGCTCCCCTCCCCCGTCGGCGCTCCGGCCGCGCGCACGGCCACCGGCGGTAGCGGCGCTTCGGCGCCCTTTCTCGTCGGTGAGGGCTCGTCGCGCATCTTCCCCGCAGAGCGCACGGTCTACGCCGGACTGCGGCGGGGCGACCGAATCGTTCCCCGCACCGAAAGCGCACACGCGGCGACCGAGCTCGCCCTCGGCGGGCGCACCGTCTACGTCGCCTCCAACAGCGGGAAGACCGCGGAGTGCGTGCAGCTGATTCGGCGACTCAAGGAGAAGAATCACCGGGGAGGTATCGTCGGCATGGCGGGCGCCGCCGACACGCCGGTCGGCACCGAAAGCGACGATGCCTACATCCTCACCTGCGGTGCCGAACAGGCGGTTGCCGCCACCAAGTCGGTGGTCGAGCAGGCGCTGGTCTACGACATCATCTTCCGCCTTACCGAGGGGCTTCCGCTTCCCGACCTCGCCCGGCTGTCCGCAGACATGGCAGGCACGCTCGAGGCGAGCGTTCCCGCCGAGGTGACACGCCGCATCGCAGGCGCGCCGACCGTCTACTTTGCCGGGCGAACCGACGGAGTGGCCCAAGAGCTCGCGCTGAAGGCGAACGAAATCGTGCGTGCCCGGTCGGACTTTCTTCCCGGCACCTATGCCGTGCACGGAATCGAGGAGGTCATGGATCCCTCGGACGTCCTCGTGTGGATCGATCCCCCGCAGAAGTACGAGGCGAAATTTCGCGAGGTGCTCGAAGAGGGAGTTGGGCTCTCGATCGTGGCGATTGCCGCCCGCGAGACGTCCTTTCCCACCATTCGCATCTCCGATACCGCCGACACCGAAACGAGGGCCTATCTCGAGCTCGCCGCAGGGTGGAACCTCCTCATCGAGGCGGGCGTGTCCCTCGGCATCAATATCGACAAGCCCGAGCGAGCACGCAAAGTTGGAAACGAGTTCACCGGAGAGGGCGCATGAGGATTCGACGGCGCAGCGAAGACGGCGGCGACGGGCGCGCCTCGGTGGTCACACACTCCACCCTCGCCGCTGCCTTCTCGGTAGCCGACGCTGCACGTGAGCGCTGGCTTTTCATCACACCCCACGATGACGACGTGGTGCTCGGTGCCGGCATGCTCCTCGCGCAGGCAGCCCGCAACGGTGTCCGCACGACGGTCTGCGTGGTAACCGACGGGCGCATGGGCTACTGCCGGTCGGATCAACGTGACGACATCGTGGCCATCCGCGGGACGGAGATGGAGCGGGCCATGGAGATCCTCGGCGGCGCGGACATACGGCGCCTCGAGTATCCCGATTGCGACCTCCCGAATCATGCGGGCCGGCGTCGGATCGCGGGCGGGACGGCGAGCGGAACCG
>CAYOFA010000201.1:2462-5863 GCA_964402885.1 uncultured Spirochaetaceae bacterium | reverse complement strand
GTCCTCCGGGTAGAGCACCACCTCGATGTACTGATCGGTGTCCAGGTAGCGGCGCGCCGCCTCAGTGATCACCTCTGTGTCGATCCTGTCGATGAGCTCCGGGTACTCGAGAATCCGGGACGGATCGAGCTCGTGAAAGTAGAGCCCCTGCATGGTGTTCATCCAGTAGCCGTTCGTGCGGATGTCCTTCTCGAACTCCTCGGTCTGCGTCGTCCGCACCCGCTGAGCGTAGGAGGAGTCCAGTCCCTCTTCTCTGATTTCGGCGATAACGGAGAGTACCCGCTCGGAGAGCGCCTCGGCCCGCTCGGGGTCGGTTCCGAAGGTGATGTGCACGAGGTACTCCTCGTCGGGGTAGCGACTCGGTGATGCCCATACCCCGATGCCGTAGGTGCCGCCCTCATCCTCGCGAATGACCTCGCGGAGTCGGGTCTCCACGGCGGTCGCCATCGAGCGCAGCACGTGATTCTCCTCGCGGGACCACTCGTAGTCGCCGTGGAAGACGAACGATACGCGACTGCGGGCCTCGATGCCCTTCTCGACCCGCTCGGTTACCACGCCCTCGGGGCGCTCGATCCCGGGATCGGCCCAGCTCTCTCCGCCGCCGGATGAGGGAAGGCTTGCGAGGTAGCGCTCCACGAGGGGACGAACCAAAGACGGCTCCATGTTGCCGACGAGGAAGAAGGTGAAGTCCCCCGCGTCGGCGAAGCGCTCGGTATAGAACTCGTAGGCCTCATCGAGGTCTATCTCCTCGAGGGTTTCGGGGGTGAGCGGTTGTCGTCGCTCCGCGTCCTCGGCAAGTACGGCGCGAAGACGGTCGAAGAATACGTTCTCCGGCTGAGCCCGGCGGTTCTCGATGCTCGTTCGCAGCCGGCGCATGAAGGAGCGGAAGGCCTGCTCGTCCCGTCGCGGCTCGGCGAAGTAGAGATGGGCGAGCTGAAACATCGTCTCGAGGTCACGACGTGACGCCGAACCCTCCATCCCTTCGGTGAGCTCGCCGATATAGGGTGTCATACCGACGGTGCGTCCTGCGAGCACTTTGTCGAGCTCCGCGCGGGAGAAGCCGGCGAGGCCGGATGAGCTGATGATGGACGCAGCCTGCGCGGCCGAGCGGTAGGTCTCATCGGAGGCGAGAGACGTACCGCCGGAACTCATCGCACCGAAGAGGATCTCGTCGTTCCTGAAGTCGGTCGGCTTTATGACCACGCGGGCGCCGTTGGAGAGCCGCCACTCGGTGACCCCGATCTCCTCCCGGGTGGTCTCTTCGACGACGCTTCCCGGCTCGGGCAGGTCGGCCATGAGCGGCTCATCAGTGACTGTTGCCTCATAGGGCTCGAGACGCGCACGCCGCGCGCCTTCGATCACGTCGAGGATCTCCTCCTCGTCGGGAATGACCGATCCCTCGGTCTCGGGAGCGCTGACCGTCACCACGCGGTTCTCCTCGCCGAGATAGTCGTTCGCAACCGCGCGCACCTCGTCGAGGGAAATGTCCGGCAGTGCCGCGGTGACGAGCTCGTACTCGTACTCGATGCCCGGTGAGGCCTCCTCCTCGAGAAGATGACGTCCGTACTCCTGCGCGTAGCTCGCGGACCTCGTTTTCGAGCGCTCCTCGTAGGCACGGCGATAGGATGCTTCGAGCTCCCGCTTCGCGCGGTCGAGCTCCGAGGCGGCGAACCCGTGCTCGCGGGTGCGAAGTGCCTCCCGGAGCACCGCATCGAGACCCCGGGAGATCCCGTTCGGCTCGGTAAGGGCGGTCAGCACGTTCACCTCGGCGTTTCGCACCAGCCCCGTGCGTCCGACCCCGGCCTCGAGGAAGGGTGCATCGGGTTCGTCGGCGATCTCGCTCAGCCGGTTGTTCAGCATGATGCTGTAGAGGCTTCGAATGATGCTCCGGCGATAATCGCCGACGGTGTTGAAGGGCTCGGGGTCGTGTTTGACGTAGACACTGACCCGAGTCTGCGTTGCCTCGGGGTCCGTCGCGACCGAGACGAGAGTCTCTTCGTGGCCCGGGACGTCGAACTCCCGGCGCTCGGGCGCGGCGGGGCGTGGCTCCATCGGAGCAAAGTACTCGGTGATGAGCTCCTCCACCCGGTTCGCGTCGAAGTCGCCCACCGCGATGACGCCCATGAGCTCGGGGCGGTACCACGTCTCGTAGAAGTCGACGAGAACCTGACGCTCGAAGTTGCGAATGATCTCCGGTTCCCCGATGGGCAGGCGCTCGGCGTAGCGTGATCCGCGGAAGATCACCGGCAGATGCTGGTCGCGCATGCGCGCGGAGGCGCCGCGGCCGACGCGCCATTCCTCGAGGATGACGCCGCGCTCGGCATCCACTTCCTCGGGATCGAAGCTGATCGCGGTCGCCCATTGCTCGAGCACGTGAAAGCCGGACACCATCTTCTCCTCGTCGTCGGTCGGCACTTCGAGGATGTAGACCGTCTCGTCGAAGCTGGTGTAGGCGTTGAGGTCCGGCCCGAAGCGCATGCCCAGCGACTCGAGGAAGGAGATGATCTCGTTCCCCTCGAAGTCCTCGGTCCCGTTGAAGGCCATGTGCTCTGCGAAGTGGGCGAGGCCGAGCTGATCGTCGGTTTCGAGCACGGATCCGGCGTCCACGATGAGCCGCAGCGAGGCGCGGTTTCGCGGCTCCGGGTTTTCGCGAATGTAATAGGTGATGCCGTTCGCAAATTCTCCGTAGACGATGTTTTCATCGAGGGGGAGCAGTGTCTGCGGTGCGTCGAGCGCGTCGGCGGGCTCCTGAGTGCCGGCGGCGGGGAGGCCCGCCGTGGCGAGCAGAAGCAGAGCCGATGCGAGAATTGCTGTTCGTTTCGAGAAGGTTCTCATGGTAGGACAATAATATGCGCAGCGCCCCGGATTGTCACCCGAGGTGAAGAAATCGGCACGACGACCAGGACGACCACGGTACCTTGACGATCACGCCGGACTCCTGCCTACTATGCCCCGTGATACAGGGAGCAGGCAAAGAACAACAGGCAGAGTGGATGAGACGGCAGATGCCCCGCCTCGCCAGTGCGGTGAAGCGCCTTCCGAGCCTCGAGGGGTTTCGCATTGCCTTCAGTATGCACCTCGACCCGAAGATGATTCCCTTCGTGGAGGGCGTGCTCGAGCGGGGCGGGGCTGCGTACCTGACGACCTGCAACCCCGATACCGTGCGCGACGACGTGGTGGAGCACCTGCGCGCACAGGGGGCGGAGGCCTCGGCGTATCGCGGCATGTCGATGAAGGAGTACCGCGCGGCGGCGGATGCCGCCCTCGAGTGGGGGCCTACGCACCTCTGCGAGATGGGGGCGGAGCTCTCGGCGGCGCGGGCACGCCGGCCCGGCGCCGGGCGCGGCGGGGGCGGCGCCGGGGGCAGCGCAGGCGGAGCGCAAAACGGTGGCGGCGCCGGG
>CAYOFA010000201.1:0-2362 GCA_964402885.1 uncultured Spirochaetaceae bacterium | reverse complement strand
GGTGGCGTCCGCGGGAGCCTCGAGGCGACCGGCTCGGGCATCAGTCGAATCCGGGGTCTCGACCTCGACTATCCCGTGTTCAACTGGGACGACCTGCCGGTGAAGGAGGGGCTGCACAACCGCCACATGGTGGGCCTCACCGCCTGGCATACCTTCTTTGCCCGCACCGGACTCACCCTGCACGAGAAGACGGTGCTCGTTATCGGATACGGCGATGTCGGCGCCGGCGTGGCCGACAGTGCGAAGGCCTACGGAGCCCACGTGATGGTCGCCGAGCGGGATCCCGCCCGGCGGCTTCGGGCCGCGTACGCGGGCTGGGAGGTGGCGGAGCTCCCGGAGGCGGCGGCGCGCGCCGATGTCGTGGCCACCGCTACCGGGGCGGACGGGGTTGTCGGCGCCGCGCTCATAGATCGGTTGCCCGACGGGGCCTTTCTGCTGAACGTCGGGCATCGTCCTGGGGAGATCGACGTCGTCTACCTCAGAAGCCATGACCACCGGGAGATCATCCCCTTCGTGGAGGAGATCTCCCTCGGCGACAGGCGGGTGTATCTGCTCGCCGGCGGGTCGATGTTCAACCTGGTCGCCGGCGCCGGAGACAGCCTCAACGCCTTCGACGTCACGCTTGCCGTGCTGACCGAGGCGCTCGGCTTTCTCGTTCACGAGGGAAGCTCATATCCCGCAGGCCTGCACGTGCTCCCCGATTTCGTCTGGCGGGCGGCGGTGAGCTGAGGGGTAGGGGGCCTCGGCTGCCGGCGGCGTTTACGCGGAGCGCTTGCGCCACGGCCTTCACCGCCTTGCTTGCATGCGCAACCTTTTTCGCCGGAATTCGGGACTCCGTGTTGCCGCCGGCAGAGAGGCGACGGTACCTTACCCCTACCGTAAGCGAAGGGGGATGTGATGCGGACACCGGCCATTTTCTCGGGACTGATGCGCGGCGCGGCTCTCAAGCCCGCCCTCCTGGTATTTATGCTCCTGATATGGATCGCCGGGATCTCGTTTCCCGCCGGTAGCGGGGAAGCCGGGGGCGCGAGCGGCGCCGGCGTCGATCGCGCCCCCTTTGCCGAGCGCGTGGGGTCCACGAGCTGGGACGAGATCGTCGCGGAGGCCGAGGGACAGGAAGTCTTCTTCTACATGTGGGGCGGCTCCGACTCGATAAACGAGTTCGTCCAGGGTTATGTGGGAGGCCGCGTGCGGGAGGAATACGGCATCAATCTCAACATGGTTCCCGTCACCGACGCGAGTGTGTTCGTGAACAAGGTGCTCGGCGAGAAGCAGGCGGGCCGAGTCGAAGACGGTTCGGTCGATCTCGTGTGGATCAACGGAGAGAACTTCCGCACCATGAAGGAGGCGGATCTTCTGTTCGGCCCCTACGCTTCGAAGCTTCCCAACATGCAGTACGTGAACATAGAGAACCCCGTCATCAGGAACGATTTCGGCTATCCCGTGGAGGGCTACGAGTCCCCCTACGGCGGAGCGCAGTTCGTTATGGTCTACGACAGCGCACGCCTTGCAGACCCGCCCCGGACGATCGACGCCCTCTTCGCCTGGGCACGGGAGAACCCGGGACGCTTCACCTATCCGGCGCCGCCGGATTTCAACGGCTCCGCCTTCGTGCGCCATGTGTGGTATCACGTTGCCGGAGGCTACGAAGAGTTCCAGCAGCCCTTCGACCGGGAGCTCTACGAGGAGATTGCTCCCGAAGTCTGGGAGACACTGAACGAGCTCGAGCCCTATCTCTGGCGTGAGGGCGAGACCTATCCGGAGACGAGAACGCGGCTTCAGAGCCTCTTCGCGAACTCCGAGGTCGATTTCGATATGGACTACAATCCGCGCTACGCCGCGAACCTCATAGAGCAGGGTCGCTATCCCGAGAGTGCCCGCACCTTCGTCTTCGAAGGGGGGACGCTGACCAACACCCACTACGTGGCCATCCCCTTCAACTCGCCGCACAAGGCGGCGGCGATGGTCGTTGCGAACCACCTCCTCGAGCCCGCGACCCAGCTCGAGAAGTCCAGAACCGGGGTCTGGGGCGATCCGACTGTACTCTCGATCGACCGGTTACCCGAGGAGTGGCGGCGACGCTTCGAGAATCTGCCGCGGTCGCCGGCCGTGCTCGAGCCCGAGGTCCTCCAGGAACACAGCGTTCCCGAGCCCCGGGCCGGCTGGATCGAGGCCATCGAGGAGGGATGGAGGTCCAACGTCCTTCAACGGTGATGAATCGACGCCTTGCCCTCGGTCTCATGCTCGGACCTGCGCTGATCATTCTCCTCGCCCTCTTCGCCGGCGGGCTGGCGCTGGGGCTGACTCAGAGTCTCGGCTACTTTCCCGTCATCGGCATGACCGATTTCGGCTTCGATGCCTA
>CAYOFA010000200.1:0-5865 GCA_964402885.1 uncultured Spirochaetaceae bacterium | reverse complement strand
ATTGTAGTGCCGGCCCGATTCTCCTACAAGCTCTTCCAGAAGCGATAGTTGTTATCCTCGAGCTCGCGCAGCGTGGGCATAGGGAAGAATCGCGTCTTGCCCTGAGAGGCAAACATGAACCCGTTTCGGATCTGTTTGTAGGAAATGGCATCCATCGAGCTGTCGACGCTGAGCCCCTTGGTGTGCTTGTCGGGGTACTTCTTGAGCTCGAAGAACGCATCGCGCAGCGACGACGGATGAATACTCAGCACCGGCGACTGCAGAAACGGATTATCGTCGAGCTCGCGGATGAAATTCTCGATGTCCACGTCGAGCTGCGTATAGAACATCGTCGGCGCGCCCTTGCGGTACTTCGGGTCGGTGATGTGCTCGGCGAACTCCTCGAAATCGTAGTCGGCGAGCACCATCATCCGAATCGGGGCGATCTCGGCGAAGATCCGCACCGTTCCCGCCTCTTCGGGAGTCTCATAGGCCGCCGGGGCCAGGGCCTCCACGTAGCCCTCGTGGGTGGCGAGGTAGAGCATCTGCACGGCGTCGAGGTCGATGTGCTCGAGCACCCGATAGCTCGAGATGAACTTCGTAGCCTTCGGCTGCCCGTCCTCATGCGGCTTGAGCTCCGGAAGGACGCTCTCGATGTCGAAGAAGGGATGGCGAAACTCGGGATCGATTTCAGCGAAGATGACCTTCCCGAAGTAGTAGCGGGTCGGGCCGATGCTGTAGTGCTTTGCGAAGTCCTCAGGGCCGAGTTGCGAACCTATGAGCGCAACATTCGGGTAAAGAACAACATAGAGTCGGTTGCTGTATTCCATGTCTAACCACCCCAGTAGTTTCTCAGGATCGGCGCAATGACGAGGGAAACCACCGCCATCAGCTTGATAAGAATATTGAGCGAAGGACCCGCGGTATCCTTGAACGGGTCACCGACGGTGTCTCCGACCACCGCCGCGTGATGGGACTCCGAGCCCTTGCCGCCGCCCTCACCGCTCTCGATCATCTTCTTCGCGTTGTCCCAGGCACCGCCGGAGTTCGACATGAAGATCGCCAGGACCACTCCGGATGCCGTCACCCCCGCCAGAACCCCGGTCAGCATGCCGATTCCGCCGATGAAACCGACGAGAAGCGGCGTTGCGGCTGCCACGATACCCGGAAGCATCATTTTCTTCAACGCGGAACTGGTGGAGATGTCGACACAGCGCGCATAATCGGGCTTCTCGGTGTTCTCGAGAATCCCCGGACGCTCGCGGAACTGCCGGCGCACCTCCTCGATCATGGCGAACGCGGCGGTCCCGATGGCGTTCATGGCCATCGAGGAGAACAGATAGGGAATGACCGCGCCGAGGAGGATGCCGACGAGAACGTCAGTATCGGTGAGGTTGATGACCTCTACGCCCACCGTCTTCTGAAACGCGGAGAACAGGATGATGGCGGTCAGCGCGGCCGAGCCTATGGCGAAGCCCTTTCCGATCGCCGCGGTGGTGTTTCCCACCGCATCGAGCTCGTCGGTGATCTCCCGCACACCCCGCGGGAACTCCGCCATCTCGGCGAGACCGCCGGCGTTATCGGCAATCGGCCCGTAGGCATCCACCGCGAGCTGAATACCGAGGGTGATGAGCATTCCGAGGGCCGCGACGGCCACACCGTAGAGCCCCGCGAGGGCTGCGGCACCGAGAATCGCGGCTCCGATCACGATGACGGGCGGAAAGGCCGAGAGCATCCCCATACCCATGCCGGTGATGAGCGTCGTCGCCGGGCCGGTAAAGCTCGACTGCACGATCGCCTTCACCGCACGTGTGCCGGTTCCGGTGAACTGCTCGGTGAGGATTCCGATGGCGAGCCCCGCAGCGAGGCCGAGCACCAGCGCGACGAAGACTTGAATCGCTCCGGAGCCTCCGCCGAAGCTCGTATCGCCGAGCAGCAGCATGATGGCCGCGAAGGCACCGACCGCCGCAATCAACGAGGCGCCGAAGGTTCCGAGGTTCAGCGCGTGCTGCGGTGAGCGCCCCGGCTTGGCCCGAACGAACCCGATACCGATCACCGAGGCCGCCACACCGATGGCGGCGAGGATCAGCGGGAGCGCGGCGAGCTTGATGCGCGTTACCTCGCTTCCGGCAACCGACACGCCGAGGATCATCGCCCCGACGAGGCTGCCCACGTAGGACTCGAAAAGGTCCGCACCCATACCGGCGACATCGCCGACATTGTCGCCGACGTTATCCGCGATCGTGGCGGGGTTTCGCGGGTCGTCCTCCGGAATGCCGGCCTCCACCTTGCCGACGAGGTCGGCACCGACGTCGGCAGCCTTGGTGTAGATACCGCCGCCGACCCGCGCAAAAAGGGCGATCGAGGAGGCTCCGAGGGAGAAGCCCGAGAGAATGGGAAACACCGTCGCATCGAGGATGGAGCTGGTGAATCCGAACACTGCGGCCGACGTGGCGAGCACGGCAAAGATACCGGCGAGGGCGAGGCCGACCACGCTCATGCCCATGACGCTGCCGCCGGAGAAGGAGACCTGCAGGGCCTTGTCGAGGCTTTCCTGCGCCGCGTGCGTGGTGCGGGAGTTACTCGATGTCGCCACCTTCATGCCGATGTAGCCGGCAAGGCCGGAGGTGCCGGCTCCGAGAGCAAAGGCAACCGACTGGAAGCGAAGCGCACCCTCGTTTGCGAACGCGAGAAAGGCCGCTACGATGATCACGAAGGGGATGAGCACCCGGTACTCGCGGGACAGGAAGGCCATTGCTCCCTCGTAGACGTATCCGCCGATACGTCGCAGTTCCTCGTTTTCAACCGGTTGTCGGTAGATCCATCGTGTGCGCACGACGGCATAAATCAGTGCAACGAAACTCCCGGCGAGTGCTACTCCCAATGCGATGACGAACATGTCCTAGATACCTCTGCTTCTGTTGGCGGCCGATTCGGTGTTCACCCGCGCTATTCTACCGGGGGCGTGTCGGAATGACAACAAAAATGCTCATAGCCGGCGCAGTCGGCGCGCGACGGGAAGCAGGTAGAGGGCGGCACAGAGCAGGGCAAGGACTGCGAAGCCCGCAGCCTGACCCGCCTGCCCCGCCTGAGCCGCCTGCGCGGCCCCTTCGCCGGCGGGGCCGGACAGATACACGCGCGTTGCCCAGTAGGAGGCCAGGGGCCAGCCCGCGGGGCGGGCTGCGGGTGGCAACACGAGCACAAGGGGACCGACGAAGAGGAACCCGACGAGCTTCCAGACCGCAAGCCCCTCGACCTTGTCCGTTGCAAGGGTCGCGAGAAGCAGCGCCGAAACCGGCGCAAGCGGTGCCGCCGCTGCCGCCGCGAGGAGCAGCGCGACCGTGTCGGGCCGATGCAGCCCCGCAAGCGGTACGACGACGAGCGCGCCGGCGACAGCGAGGACCGCCGGGAAGAGCAACCGCGAGATGAGATAGCCCGCCCGCCCAATCGGGGTGACGGCCATGGCCGAAAGGATACCCTCGTCCCGATCCTCGAGGATCGAGAACCCCGTGACACCGCCGGCGAAGAGGCCCGGCAGCTGCAGCAGAAAGGCCGAGATCACCGGATAGTACTCGCGCAGGCGAAACGTCGACGGGTCGATCACCTCTGCCAGGGCTGCGTCCGCCGCGGGCACGCCCATCCGGAACACCAGTGCCACGACGAAGGGCAGAACCGCCATCAGCCGGAGGAAGGGATCGCGAAGAAGAACGCGAAGTGAGAGCCGTCCCACGATCGAGGCACGCATCATACTCGCCCCCCGAGGATGTGGCGAGCGAACCGCCGACGTGCCCACGCCGCAGCCGCAACGCAGGTGGCCGGTAGCACGACAGCCGCGTAGAGCATCTCCGCAGGGCTCTGCGGCAGACCGCCGAGGCCGGCCTCGAGCAGTCGAATCGAGGCGCGGGTGGGCACGAGCCACAAGAACCCGCTTTCGAGACCGAGAAACCGCAGGGCCGGGAGCATCGGGATGACCGCGACGGGTATCGTCGCAAGCAGATAGCCGTTTACCGTCCGCACCCGCGAGACCACCGCGAGCCCCAGCATGATGAAGAGCACGGACGTCGAGACGACCCCGAGGACGAGGGGGACGGGACGGAGCTGGAGGCCGCTCGCGAGGGCGACCACGAGCGAGGTGGCCGTCGCGAGCGCGGTGAGGCTCACCGCCTTCGAAAGGAGATACTCGGTCAGCCTGAGCGGCGTGACGAACGCCGCGGTCAGGCTCCCCTGCTGCTTCTCGAGGAGGACGAGCCCCCCGACGAAAAAGGCGCCGAGGGTTGCGGGATCGGTGAAGATGAGGGTGGCGGCCACCGCTCGCAGCGTTTCGGGACCTGCCACGCGGGCAAGCTGGTGGAGCGCGACGGCGTAGATAGCGGTAACGAGTGCGTACGCGGCATAGAAGCCGTGACGCAGCTGAAGGCGCAGATCCGTGAGACAAACCGCTTTCAGGCGAAGCAACGACGTTTTCACCGGTCCTCCGTGAGTCCGCGACCGGTGACCTTCAGAAAAACGTCCTCAAGGCTCGCTTCGAGACTGTGTATCGACTCCACCGGCCGGGAGCGCAGAAGCGAAAGGAACTCCTCGTTCTCGCCTGCCGTCTCGAGCGGGAACTCCGACGCGACGAGATGGCCGTCCTCGCGGTACTCCACGCGCACGCGCCGGCTGCCATGGGCGAGCTTCAGCACTCTCGGCTCCTCGATGATACTGACCGCACCGTCGACGATGAATCCCACGCGGTCACAGAGTTGATCGGCGACCGTCATGTTGTGCGTGGTGATGAAGACAGTGGCCCCCGCCTCGCGCTTCTCTCGGATGAGGTCCTTCACCCGCGCCGCCGTCCCCGGATCGAGACCGGCGGTAGGCTCGTCGAGAAACACCAGGGTGGGATTGTTCAGAAACGCGCGCGCCAGACCGAGCCGGGAGCGCATACCCTTGGACATGCGCTCGGCGCGCTCGTCGGCTGATTCTGCCAGCCCGACCGCCTCGAGAAGCTCCATCGGTGGCGCCACCGGCCCGTGATAGAGGCGGGCGAAGAACTCGAGATTCTCCCGGGCCGTGAGCTTCCCGAATACGTTGGGCACCTCGAAGCCCACGCCGAGGCGCTCATAGATCTCGCGTCCGCTGCGGCGCACATCGTGGCCGGCCACGAGAGCGACACCGTCGAACCCCTTCAGGACGCCCGTAAGCACCTTCTGCGTGGTGCTCTTGCCGGCACCCGAGGGGCCGAGAAACCCGAAGATCTCGCCCTCCTCGACCGCGAAAGACACGCCGCCCACCGCGTCGCGGTCAGCGCCGGCGTAGCGGACGCGCAGATCGGTCACATCCACCATGTTCATCGCCTCTCTCCTCTCAGCTTCGATGACCACTCGTATGCGCGCTCCGGGTTCCGGCCCGGCCTGCTCCCGCACCTCGTCGATTGTTCACATACCCTCATGGCCCCGTCAAGAATCAAGATGGTACTTTCTAACTCGCCGGCGGTACGGTACAATTTGCATGACCAAAGGAGGAAGAGATGCTTCTCGATGAGTTCGACCCACTCTCCGACGATATGGTAACGGTGCTCGACAACGACGGGCGCGTGACGCGCAAGGGCTGGAAGCAGCCGGTCTCCGATGAAGAGGCCGTCGAGGCACTGAAGCAGATGCTACTCGCCAGGCAGGCGGATACCATGTCCGTATCCTACCAACGACAGGGCCGTATGTTCACATATCCCCCCAACCTCGGTCAGGAAGCCATACAGGTGGCTGCCGGTATGCTTCTGCGAGAGGACGACTGGCTGGTACCCGCGTTTCGCGAGCTCGGTATGTGGCTTGCCAAGGGTGTCACGCTGAAGGAGCTGTTTCTCTACTGGCGCGGACACGAGGACGCCTCCCGCTTCGAGCACGCCAC
>CAYOFA010000199.1:0-5959 GCA_964402885.1 uncultured Spirochaetaceae bacterium | reverse complement strand
GCGCCCTCGAGGGCGAGTAATGAGCGCTTGGCTTCGGCGCCGCTGCCGTTGAGCGAGCGCAGCGCGTAGTTGCCGATATTCCCGGAGGCCGGCACGACCCGGTGACAGGGCACCACGATGGGGATGGGATTCGAGGCGACTGCATTGCCCACCGCGCGCGCCGCATCCTTCTTGCCGATCTTCTTTGCGATCTCTCCGTAGGTCACCACGTCACCGTAGTTGATCTTGCGCAACCGTTGCCATACGAGACGCTGAAACTCCGTGCCCTCGAATTCGAGATCGAGGGTGAACCGCCTCAGCCGCCCCGCGAAGTACTCATTCAGCTGGTACTCTACCTCGCCGCATGCGTACTTGTTCTCCTCCGCTACGTAGTCCTCCCCCCAGTCGTCGACGGGTGCGAAGCCGATGCGAACGACAGTACCGTTGCGCCTTACTGCTATGTACAGATTACCGATCGGGGATGGATACGTATGGGTGTAGACAAGCTCCGTGCTGTTCGCCATACGCCTTCGTTCAGGATGATAGCACTGAGCTCACGAAAAGAAAAGCAGGTCGACCGAATAATTCATTTACTGCGCCGCGGTGTCTCCGTTATACTTCGCCGCATGGCCGACACGGTGACCGTCCTGCCGGTTCTTCCGGGCGATCGAAGGCTCGAGCGTGAGTTTATCTCGCTGCCCCACGAGATCTACGCGGGATGTCCGCAGTGGGTCCCCCGGTTCCGCAAGGGGGTTCGGCGGATGATCCGCCGCGAGCACCCCTATTTCGATCACGCCGACGCGCAGTTCCTCATTGCCCAGCGAAACGGGCACACGGTGGCGCGGCTTCTCGTGGTTTCGAATCGGCGTTACAACGAGCACCACAACCGCCGCGACGCGCACTTCTACTACTTCGATGCATTTGATGATGCCGGGGCAGTCGATGCTCTGTTTGCCGCGACACGGGAGTGGGCCCACGATCGCGGCTGCGATGGTATCGCCGGACCCATGCTCTCCGGTGGGGCAGCCGGTCACGGGGTGCTCGTGGACGGCTTCGAGCATCGCGCCGCGATGACGATGATGAGCTACAACTACCCCTACTACCGGGACCATCTCGAGCGGCAGGGGATGGCGAAGCGCGTCGATATGCTCTCCTCCAGACTCCATCCGCCGACCTTCGAGCTTCCCACCAAAGTGCGCTCGGTGGCGGAGAAAGTCCTCGCCCGGGGGCGCTTCTCGGTGCTGCGCTTTTCCTCGAAGGCCGAGCTCAAGGCCGTTGCCGCAGAGGTGGTGCCGATGTTCAACCGCTCCCTCGCGGGGCATCTGCAGAACTATCCGTTGACCCAGGCCGAACTCGACGCGCTCGCCTCCGATCTGCTCGACGTCGCCGACCCCGAGCTCATCAAGATTCTCACCTATGACGACGAGTACGTCGGATTCCTCCTCGCCTTCCCCGATGTTTCCGAGGCACTGCGGCGCTCAGGCGGCCGCCTCACGCCATGGGCCGTCTTCGACATCATGCGTGAGTTCAAGCGCACGAAAGACCTCGTGATAAACGGCGCGGGCATTCTGCCCGAGTATCAGCGTCTCGGCGGCAACGCGCTTTTGTACTATGAGCTCGAGCGCACCGCGAAGAGCCGCGACTTCGCTCACGCCGATGTGACCCAGGTGGCGGAGTCCACCGAGCTCATGCAGAGCGACCTCGAGCGTCTCGGGAGCGAAGTCTATAAGCGCCACCGGATCTACGAGATGCCGTTGTAGGTGCCTGCTTCCGGAAACGGGGAGTGCCACTGCCATCCGGTGCGCCCGGTTCGGCGGTAGTGCTCGAGTCGGCGGATGGTGATCTCGGCGAAGACGGGATCTATGTCGGCGGTGTCACAGCGCCTGCCCTCGAGCTCGGCGGCGAGGAGCGACGTGCCGCTGTGGGCGAAGAGGTCGAGCACCGATGCCGTCGGCGCACTTCGGACGATGCGTCGGACCGCGCCAAGCGGTTTCTGTGCGTATGCCCCCGGCACGTTTTCCTCGAGACGATAGAAGACCTGCTGCAGATCTACCCACACATTCCCGGGACGGATGAAAGGCGAGCGGTTCCGCGCGCCGTTCTCCGTGCGCTCTCCCCCGACCGTCTTGTAATAGCCGCGAAGCAGGCGGGGGATGGTGGTGTACTGCACCTCGAACGCCGGCGTGCCGCGGGTATAGTAGAGAAGCTCCTGCCGCACCGCCATCCAGTTCTTCCTCGTACCGTACCCGCGCTGATTGCGAAGGGTGATCATGCTCCGCGCATCGAGCTCCTCGAACTCGCGAAGCAGGAGCATGAGCTCCGGAAGCGGGTGGAACCCCGCGCGCTGATCCGCTCCGGTCCAGAGGTAGAAGTGCGCGTGGTCTGCCAGCGCGGCGACGGCGTTGGAAATCCACGCCCGCGAAAACGCCAGATAGGCGTCGACACTGCGCGCGCCGAGGGCGGGCGTGGCGGCGCCGGAGATGTGCACGTTGTACGGCGGGTCGTGGATGGACAGCGCGTAGCGATGTCCCCGGGTGAGCTTTTGCACCGCCGCGGTGTCGGCGGCATCGATGACACCGACGCGGTGCCCGGAGGCTTCGTCTTCCCAGATATCGCCGACGCCCAGGCGGCAGTAGGGCAGGAGGGCGGCGTGCAGGTCGGGGTGGGTGTCGAGTCGGGGCAGTGCTTCGCGGGGCACCGGCGAAACCCTCAGTCCGTATCGAGGTAGGGGGCGAGGAGGTTTCGGGTCCGCGGGGGGACCGACGCGTCGATATGGATGCCGTCGGCACGGTGGTCCTCCCCGACGACGCGGCCGGTTCTGTGTGCGAGCGCAGCGAGATCGTAGCGATCGTAGGGAAGGCGGTAGCTTGCCCTCTCGAAGCCTCCTGTGACGAGATCACGCATGGCCTCTCGAAGCTCCTCGATTCCCTCGCCCGTTCTCGCCGAGCAGGCCACACAGGTGGTGTCCAGCGTCGCCTGAATGCGCGAGCAGAGAACGTCGACGTCGCCGGGACGCACATCCGACGAGTCGATCTTGTTCACTACGGTGAGGATGGGTTTTTCTCCCGCGCCGAGGTCCGAGAGGACGGACATCGTGGTCTGATGGTGCTCCATGACATGCGGTGAGGAGCCGTCGAGCACGTTAATGAGGAAATCGGCGGTCACCGTTTCCTCGAGCGTGGAGTGGAAGGCGTCGATGAGCTGATGCGGGAGGTTTCGGATGAACCCGACCGTATCGGTGACGAGCACGTGTGCCGCGTTCGGTAGCTCGACCTTACGGGTCGTTGGGTCGAGTGTGGCGAAGAGCTGGTCC
Organism: uncultured Spirochaetaceae bacterium; assembly: GCA_964402885.1. Lineage (GTDB taxonomy): Bacteria > Spirochaetota > Spirochaetia > DSM-27196 > PWMO01 > JAAAOH01. Next base: position 2,667 of record CAYOFA010000199.1, on the reverse strand, counting down.
TCCACGAGCACCCCGGCTCCGGAGAGTCGGTTCAGCAGCGAGGATTTGCCGGCATTGGTGTAGCCCACGATGGCGCCGGTGGGTACCGGCACGCCGGTCCGCTGTTTGCGACGTGCCTCGCGCTGCTGCTCCACCTCGGAGAGTTTCCGGCGGATGCTGTTGATGCGGGCGAGGACGGTGCGGCGGTCGGCCTCGAGCTGGGTCTCGCCCTCGCCGCGGGTTCCCCGCTGACCGCCGCGCTGGCGCGAGAGGTGGGTCCACGCGCGGGTGAGTCGGGGAAGCTGGTACTGCATGCGCGCGAGATCCACCTGAAGCCGCGCCTCCCGGGTAGAGGCGTGACGACCGAAGATCTCGAGGATCACTTCCTGCCTGTCGAGGGTGGAGCGCTCAGCTCGCTGTTCCCAGTTCCGCTGCTGGGAGGGCGAAAGCTCGTTATCGAAGACGATCAACCCTGCGTCGTGGTCCTCCGCGGCGCGAATGATTTCGTCGGCCTTGCCGCTTCCCACCAGATACCGCGGCCGATACTCGCGGACGCTCACCGCGAGACGCTCTACCGGTTCCACGCCCAGGGTTGCGAGCAGACCTGCGAGTTCTTCCAGCCCCTCTTCCTGATGATTCTCCCCGGCGCGGGTCTGTCGGACCGAGACGAGGATGGCCCTGTCGTCAGTTGTAGCGTCGCTCACTATATGATCATCGCCGACCGTGCCCAGTCGTAGTGCTTCTGGCGGAGCTCTGCAACACTCGGCATTGTGTACTGCACGAGGTTCGATCCCTGTCCCACGTAGACGCCACTATTGACGATCTGATAGGAAAACGAGCTCACCGAGCGCTCGACGTTCTTGTTCGGCTTGTCTTTCTGGGTCTGGACGTCCTGGATGCAGTCGCGCAGATGCTGAATGTTCCGGTCGTAGGCTCCGCCGATGTTTCCCGTGTTCTCCGGATGCTCGAAGTCGATGGTTTTCAGATCGGCAAATACCACCTGCGGCACGCTCACCTTATTGGTGGTGTCGGTCATGTAGGCGCAGAAATCACTCGGGTTGAGCCGGCTCACGACCAGGGGCGTGATCGGGCAGATCTCCTGATATACGAAATAGTCTCGGCTGTCGTCCGGGGCCTGATACTCCCCGCGTGGAATCTCCAGCGTGCGGCCGTCGAGAGTCGTCATGTACAGCGACATCAGCTTGTCGAGCTCCACATGTTCGAGCGCGCGATAGACGGACATCCACACCGAGTTTTTGGGGCGACCGTCTTCGTGCGGGACGCAGCGTTCGCGTGCATAGTCCCAATCGAAATAGGAGCCGAAGCCGCCTTCGACCTCTATGAACATGATCCGTTCGTAGGACCCGTTCTTTTTTCCCGTCGCCATGTAGCGTCCGAACTCCTGCGGAGAGAGGTGGGATGCGATGAGAGCCTCGAGCGGGTTAACCGACAGATAATACCGAATGTCCATGACTGCCTCTTCGTATGTCGTTAGGTTGAATCTACCTCCAGTGTACGGCAGGCCGCCCGTCCTGTAAACACGGACCGCATTTCAGGTATACTCCGGGCAATGGCCGAGGGATTTCTGAAGTTCCCTGCTCGCGCACCGAATTGCCTGCGGTGCCGCCATTTTTTCGTCACCTGGGACGCGCAGTTTCCCCGCGGGTGCCGTGTGTTCGGCGTCAAAACGCACCGGCTGCCGAGTCGGGTGGTGTACGAAAGTACCGGACGGCACTGCCCGCGCTTCGAGCGTTCAGAGCGGGTCAAAGACGGACACATCGAGGAGTAGATCCATGGAGAGCGAGAGCGCCCGCCATACTCGCGAGGCGCTGCTGGGAGTCGGCATGCTGCTGCTCTCGGCGCTGCTGTTTGCCGGAACAACTGTTTTCGTGAAGCTGTCCGCCGAAACCGCCGGAATCTCGGGGCGCACCGCCGCCTTTGCCCGGTTCTTCTTCGGCTTCGCCGTCGTCACCGCCTATGCCGCGATCGGCAGAAAATCGATCAGGCCGAAAGCACCCGGCATGGTGGCACTGCGTGTTCTGACCAACACCATGGCCGTGGTGCTCTTCTTCTCGGGACTGGAGCTCACGACGGTGACTCACGCAAACATGCTCAACATGACCTACCCCGTCTTCGTGTTTGCCGTGGCCCCAATCCTGAATCGCGAGTCGACGCCGGGCGTGTACTATCTCTTTCTCACGATGACCCTCGTGGGGATCTGGCTCGTACTCTCACCCGCAGACGGACTGGGCTTTGCCGGTGCGAACGCCGGAGACCTGCTGGCTCTTGCCTCCGCGGGAGCCGCCGCCGTGGCGATCTCGGCCCTGCGCGAGGCACGCAAGTACGACAGCTCTTTCCTTATTCTCTTCCACCTGTTTCTCTTCGGAACCATCGCGAGTTTCTTCGTGATGCTACCCGGCTTCACCATGCCGCCGGCGCATGCGGCCCTCCCGCTCGCCGGGGTGGCCGCCTGTGCTTTCGGCGGGCAGGTGTCGCTGACCGTGGGCTATCGCTACATAAGCGCAGCCGGTGGGGCGATCGTGTCGGCTGCGCGGATCGTGTTTGCGGCGGTGCTGGGAACCCTCATCTTCGCCGATCCGCTCGGGTGGAAGACATTTCTCGGCGGTGTGTTTATTCTCGCGTCTCTGTTTGGGGTGAGTGGGTTGTATCGGCGCTTTCGAGATTGGC
>CAYOFA010000198.1:1186-5964 GCA_964402885.1 uncultured Spirochaetaceae bacterium | reverse complement strand
CCTTGGTGGCCTGGCGCTGCGAGTCGTTGAAGTAGGCCGGCACGGTGATGACCGCCTGTTCGATCTCCTCGCCGAGATAGTCCTCCGCGGTCTGCTTCATCTTCTGAAGCACCGCCGCCGAGATCTCCGGCGGCGAGAACTGCTTGTCGCCGACTTTCACGCGCACGTCACCGTTCGGGCCCTCATCGACCTCGAAGGGAACGATCTCGCGTTCACGGTCCACTTCGTGGAAGCGGCGACCCATGAATCGCTTGATCGAATACACCGTGCTGTCGGGGTTGGTGATCATCTGGTTGCGCGCCGGCTGGCCGACGAGACGCTCGCCCTTGTTCGTGTAGGCGACAACCGACGGCGTCGTGCGGTTCCCTTCCGCGTTTTGAATGACCACGGGATCGCCGCCTTCCATGACGGCCACGACGGAGTTCGTCGTCCCGAGGTCTATACCGATTATCTTGTTGGACGTAGCCATAGATGTCCTCCCAATGTATGTTCGTCTCTATCTATCTGAATCTATCTGAAAACGCCTGGCGGGGACTCATCTGGTCCCCGCCCGCGTGATATCGCTCAGTTGTCATTCCTGCGTGGCACGCGCCCGGCGCCGCGCATCGCCCGGCGCCAAGCATCACGTCAGCCCGCTTTGACCTCGACTTTGCGGGGTTTTACCTCTTCCTGCAGATGCAGGGTGAGCGTCAGTACGCCCTGGTCCATCGAGGCGTCGATCTTCTCCCGGTCGATGGTCTGATCGAGGGTGAAGACCTGGTGGAAGTCGCCCCGGCGGCGCTCCCGCAGCACGTAGTGGCGGTCTTCACTCTCGGCCGGCCGCGATCCGTGAATGATGAGCTGATCATTCTCGATCCGGATGTCCACGTTGTCCTTGTCGACACCCGGCATATCGAGGCGAAGCATGACGCTCCCATCCGCTTCCCAGCACATGTTGCCGACCGGGCGTACGCTGTTTCTTGTTTTTTCCATTTCCTGCTGTGCCATATCTGCCCCCTCTACTTCGAAACGTCGACCTTGATCTGCTTCGGTTTGGTTTCCTCACGCTTGGGTAGCGTGACCGTCAGCACGCCGTTCTTCATCCGGGCCTGCACCTTCTGTGTGTCAACGCTGTGCGGCAGGGACAGCGTGCGCTGAAAACTGCCTTCCCACTCTTCCTGGCGATAGATCTTCGCGTCCTCGCCGAGCTTGGGCAATTCCCTGGTGCCCTTGATGGTGAGCACGTTCGACGCGATCGACACATCGACGTTCTTTTCTTCGACGCCCGGGAGGTCCATGTAGACGGTGAACGTGTCGTCATCCTCCACCACATCGAGCGCCGGAGAAACTGCACGGTCGAGCAGTCCGCCGTTCGTCCCGTAGTCGTAGTCGAACAGCCGGTTGATTTCGTTCTGAAGGCGGTCGAGCTCGCCGACCGGATCGAGTCCCCGTCTCCAACTGGTCAAGTTCATAACGCCCTCCTTCCTGCTATGGGTTTCACATTCATGTTCATGTTTCACCAGTAATACAGCAGCTTCCGTGCCAACTATCTGATGAGCTATAAGTCACTTCATTGCAAGTGTTTACTTGAACACCCGCGCATCCGGGTCCGTGGTGAGTTGAGTCAAATGTGGGCGGCACGCGCACTGTGGCCACCTGCGCCGCCGCCACTGTGTCAAAAAGAAACAAAACGGCGGAACGCAGCGTCGCACGTGATGCAAAATGCGTTATTCGGCGGCGAGACGGGCGTGCATCTCCTCGAGCTTCGTCTCGGGAACAAAGCGCATCACCGTTTCCACGTTGTGGGTGTCCCGGTAGAGGAGTCGAATGCGGGGCGGCGAGTAGCGCAGAATCCGTCGCAGCAGGGACGGCTCGCGCTCGACCTCGACCTCGGAGATATCGCTGAGGGGTATGGAGAAGTAGATGCCTTCCCGTGGCGAGGTCGGGTCGGTGACAGTCTGCATCATCGCCGAGAGCCAGTTCGACGAGGGGAAGTGCCGGAAATACAGGGCCCGCTCGGTTACGAAGAACAGGCCCCAGACCTCGCTCTCACCGGCGCCGCAGCCTTCGAGACACTTGCCGATCGTGTACACCTCGACAGTCTCGCCGAGTTCCTCTTCGGTTCGTCGCCAGAACTCTTCGGGGGATTCTCGCTTGGAGCTGAACAATTCCATCTCTGTGGCAGTATACCACGCGCGTCGCGTCGCGTCGCCGGGGTGCGGCGGCCACCTTTGGGGCGACCGCCCGCCTCAGCCGTGCTCCCGCACGTACTCGGTGAGCCGGGAGAACGGCAGGGGCATGCTGAAATAGTAGCCCTGGTATCGCGTGCAGGCCTTCTCCCGCAGGTATTCCAGTTGCCGGTCCTGCTCGACACCCTCGGCGATCACGGTCATCCCCAGGGATTTCCCGAGACTCACGATGCTGTTGATGATCTTCGAGTTGTGCTCCTCATCCATATTGATGACGAAGCCCTTGTCTATCTTCAGTGAGTCCACGGGGAATCGCGTAAGATAGCTCAGCGAGGAATAGCCGGTGCCGAAGTCATCGATGGCGATGCGCAGGCCGGGGTTGTGCTCGACGAGCATCTTCATCCGGCGGATCGCATCCTCGGCATCGCGCATGATCGTGGTTTCGGTGAGCTCGAGGATGAGATGCCGCGCTTCGACTCCCGCGCGTTCGAGACTCTCATGAACGACATAGTGAAGATCGTCGCGCTCGAGCTGCACCGGCGATATGTTCACCGAGACGAAGAGCTCGGGGTGGCCGGTTCGGTGCAGATGTGCGATCTGCATACAAGCCCGATCGAGCACCCAGCGCCCGAGCTCGATTATGAGACGTGTTTCTTCCGCCACCGGAATGAAGTCGTCCGGCAGAATGATGCTTCCGTCTTCTTGCTCGAGGCGAAGCAGTGCCTCGATTCCGAGCATTCGTCCCGACTCGTCATTGATGGGCTGGTAGTAGAGCTCGAAATCGTTGTTCCGCAGCGCCCGCCGCACCCCGTCCTCGAGCAGCAGCCGGTTCATCGCCTTGCTGTTCATGTCCCGTGCGAAAAACGTGTAGGTGTTGCCGCGCTCCTTCGCGCTGTACATGGCCGTGTCGGCATTCCGCAGCACCGTAGAGCGGTCGCGTCCGTCGTCGGGTATCAACGCGATGCCGATGCTCACTCCCATGCGGATATCGGTCACCGGGCCGTGCTGCTCCACAGTAAACGGCTCCACCACCGATTCGATGATGCGCGAGGCAACCACGCCCGCGTCCTCCGGTCGGGCCACGTAGGGCAGCAGGATCGTGAACTCATCGCCACCGAGGCGGAACACGTCCTTGTCACGAAACCGATAGACACGGTCGTGCTCTCGCAGGCAGTTGGTCAGCCGGCGAGCGGTCTCCTTGAGAATGGTGTCGCCGATCTCATGCCCGAGGCTGTCGTTTACCTTTTTGAAGCCGTCGAGGTCGAGAAAAAGCAGGGCCCCGCGTCGACCGGGATGACGCTCTATCTCGGCGAAGATCTGCTCGAGCGTCATCTCGAGCATGTCCCGGTTGCCGAGCGCAGTCAGCTGGTCGTGAAAGGCGAGAAACTTGAGGCGACGCTCGTCCTTCTTGCGGGCGCTGATATCGCGGAGGATGCAGGTGAGAACCCGATTGTCGCCGAACCCGCGCGAATTGCCGAGGGACAACTCGAGGGGAAAGAGGTCGCCGCCTCTGCGGCGCCCGATGACCTCGAGCGATCCCTGGAGTCCCGACGTCTCCCGATCGGGATCGTCAATGAAGAAGTAGCTGTTGACCAGTTTTCGATAGCGCGCCGCCCGCGACGGCGGAAAGAGGAGATCGAGCCCCTGATTCTCGAGCTCCTCCATCGTGTAGCCGAATACCTTGTACACCGCCGAGTTTGCGAAGCGGATAACGAACTCATGATCGATCTGGACGATGGCTTCGGTTACGGTGTCGGCGAGGGTCCGGTAGCTTTCCTTCAGGCGGGCGAGCTCGTGCTCGAGAGCCCCCCGGTGGGAGGCATCCTGGAGCGCGAGGAGGATGTGCCCGTTGTGTTTGGGGCAGCGCTCGACTAGCAACCGTACGGGAACCTCGTATCCGGATGCGTGCAGCAGCGTGGAGGCGCGTACCAGCCGGTGTTCCTCGTCGGCGGCGCGCACTCGCTTCACGAGCGCTTCCCAGCCGTGCTCGAACAGGCTCCGCGTATGACCGGCGAGCAGGTCGAAGACCGTCTGTCCAAGCAGGGAGTTGCGGCTCCATCCCACCATCCGCGCGGCACCGACCGACGCTTCCGTTATGACACCGTCGGCGGTCAGACACAACGTGTGGCGTGCAGGGGATCCGTCCCTGCCTTTTGATTTGTAGCGGCGGATGAGCTCGTCAACCCGGTTGAGTGACGCCTCTATCCGCCCGACGCGTTGATCCGGTGTCAGGTTCATTCATGCATCGCCGGAGTACCTGTGAATCTATTCTAATGCGAAACCGCGCCCACGGGAACCGTGCTTGCGTGCGACCTTCGGGGCGTGTATAACGGAGAGCACAGGAGGCAGTCATGGCAGATCTCACCCGTTCCTCACTCGTGGCCAGGCTTTTCCCCTCGGGCATACCCCGCCTGTGGTGCCCGATTCTCACGCACTATGATGCTGACGGAAGAATAGATCAAGACCGTATCCGTGCTCACCTGCGGCATCTCGCACCGACCGTCCGCACGTTTCTGGCTCCGGGATCGACCGGCGACGGCTGGGAAATGTCCGACGCGGAGCGCACCGAGCTTCTCGAGTTGCTCCTCGACGCCGCAGCGGAGCTCGAGG
>CAYOFA010000198.1:0-1086 GCA_964402885.1 uncultured Spirochaetaceae bacterium | reverse complement strand
GTCGAGCTCGCCGAGCGTCTCCTGCGCGAGCAGGACCTCCTGCCCGGGCGCGGATACCTGCGCGCATAGGGACCGGCCGCGGGGTGCGGCTACCAGGCCGCGGCCGCCGACCACCTCGTCGAAACCCCGGGGGCTCCGTTATACTCGGGGACGGAGGTACAACATGAGAAAATTCGCACTGTTCGCATTCAACGGGGATCCCATGTGCTTCGTGCACGTGCTCCTGAACGCACTCGACATCAAGGAGAAAGGTCACGAGGTTGCGCTCGTCGTGGAAGGCAGCGCTACGAAGCTCGTAAAGCTCCTCTCCGGCGGCCCCGGGCTCGAGGACTTTGCGCAACAGAACCCCCAGATGCACAAGATGATCGCCGATCTCTTTCAGCAGGTGAAGGATGCCGACATGATAAGCTGCGTCTGCCAGGCCTGCTCCAACATGATGGGCTCGCTCGAGGACGCCAAGGGGCTTGCCCTGCCGCTGTGCAGCGAGCTCAAAGGGCACCCCTCGATGACCCGCTACATCGAGGAAGGCTACGAGATCATCTCATTCTGACTCTTCTGCCGTGCGCACGGCCACGCCGGCAAGCGCGGCGGCCGCCTCGGCATCGGTAACGAGCACTGTTGCCATGCCGGAGGCCAGCGCGGCGGAAAGCGCCGGCGCCTTGCGCGCGCCCGCAGCAACCACGATGGCATTCCCGGCACTGCGCATGCGTTCGGCATCCATTTTGATCATCCGCTCATCGAGCTCCGTGCTTACAAGGCTACCGGAGGCGTCGATAAAGGTAAAGTTCATGGCCGCCACCGCACCCGCCTCGCGCAGACGGGCGAGCTCATCAGGCGGGATGATCTCGTACTTGGACACCGAATCCTCCTCGCTCAGCCCGCTCACCCCCACCAAGAGGGTGGTGACCTTCTCCCAGGCACGAAGCACCCGGACGAAGTTTCCGTCCATGCGAATGGAGCGGCTCGTATCCGCGGTGTCGAGGATGGCGGGCGTGTTCACGAGGTAACTCGAGCCGCCGAGCTTGCGTGCGAAGCGCGCGGCAATCGCGTTGGGGTAGATACCGGTCTCGACCTCACCCATCGCGC
>CAYOFA010000197.1:3533-5998 GCA_964402885.1 uncultured Spirochaetaceae bacterium | reverse complement strand
GCACACAGGAGCCTCCGGAGGGCCTATCAGGCGTTGCCGCCGCAATCCGGATGGGAGTATGGTTGTGAGGTACGACACCGTCAGAAGGAGGACCACGCACGTGGCACCAAGGAATCTCGACGCCCCCCCGACTCCCCAGATCGTAATTCGCAGCCTCATCGCCGCTGCAGGCGCCGCGATTGTCAACAACCTCTACTCGGTTATCTACACGGCAATCACAGGCTTCTCCATCCCGGAGGTGATAAACCCCGGCTCCATTACTATGCTCTCGGTTCTGCCGGTCCTGCTCGGTGGGCTCGTGTACTGGGGCGTTTCCCGTTTCAGTCTGCGGGTGGCGAATATTGTGCTCGCGGCGGGCACGATTGCCCTGTTCATCGTGTTCACCCTTCCCACCTTCGGCGAGACAATCCAGACGCCCGGCATGGACCCGATGCCCACTCCGGAGGGCTTCGTCGGGCTCAGCCTCGGGCTGCACTTCGCCGGACCGATCCTCCTCCTCGCCCTCGTACCTCGCTGGCGCACCGGCTGATCGCTCGGCCTCACTCGCTGAGCTCGCGAATCGTTCGGTTCAGGTCAAAACTGCGCTCGGAGATGAACCTCAGCACGGCTCGCTGGAACGCCGCGGCAACATCGGGGCGCTCTGCTTCGAGCTCTCTCAGCGCCGCCGTCGATAGACGGTAGTATCGGCCGGCCTTCGTTGCGACGACCGTCGCGGCCCGAGGCTGCCCGGCGAATACCTCGAGCTCGCCGAAGATCGCCCCCGGAAGGACCGTTCGCAGGCGCATCGCCGAATGCTCACCTCGCTCGAGGAACACCCCGTACTCCCCGGACTCGGCAATGTAGAGGTTATCCGCGGGATCACCTTCCCGCATCAGTACCGTGCCCCGCGGCGCATCATGGCAGGCCGCATAGCGGCGGACCACGGCGGCTGCGTCGCCGTGAGGAAGAAGCCCGGCGAGGATGTCGTCGATGCCCGAGGAGCCTTCGGGCCCCGTGGCGGCCGGGACCTCCTTCCCGGCGGAGGTGATTATTTCCTCCTCACATACCTCGAGTGCATGATCCATGTCGGGATAGAATGATACCGAACCGGTGTGCGCCGCCCGCACGCTGCTGTTCTGCATCTGCCGCGTTCCCACCGGGCCGAGACTGCACATCATGATACGAATACCGCGGACCGCGGCGGTGCGGATCACCTTGTCCATGACGATCTCCGCTGAGCCGTCGATTCCGCGCACGTCCCGAAAATCGAGGATGAAGAACCAGGGTGCCGGCCGGGAGCTGTCATCGAGACGACGTCGAACGTGATTCGAAATCGTATACGCGGTAGCGAAGAACAGAAACCCGCGCAACCGCGCAACGTGTATGCGGTCGCCGTTCTTGCGCAGAAGCTCACGCACTGCGAAGGGCCACTCGACGTTGCTCTGCGCCGCGCGACCGGACATCTCCTGATACACCACCTCCGCACGACTGTAGTTGATGACGAAAATCACCATCGAGGCGAGAACGCCGATCGCCATGGCCTCGAGGATGCCGAAGGAGGCGACGGCGATGAGCATCCCGATTCCCACAACGTAGTCGCTGCGCCGCAGCCGGAACCACCCGTCGTAGAGCCAGTCTACGAGGAATCCCAGACCGACAAACACGAGCAGCGCTCCCAGCACGGGCTTGGGGAAGAGCACGAGGAGGTCGCCGCCAACGAACACCGCAGCGGCACATACCGCTGCGGTGGTGAGGGTCGTCAGCCGTGAGGTCGCATCCATGCGGGTGGCAAAGGCAGTGTAACCGACGCTGTGGTATGAGATCGGGCTCCCGACGAGGAGTCCGACGGCGTTCGCGGCCGCCGTGGCGGTGAGTTCACGGTCGGGGCGCGCATCGGCGCCGGTGAGGAGTTCGACGGCGCCGATGTTGAGCATGGCCGCTAGCGTACTGACCGCGACGGCGGTGAGCAGGGTCCCCCACTCCGCGAGGATGAGCGACCATCGGGCGGTTTGCAGCACGTGTGCCGAGAGCGGCAACCACAGGCGCTGCGAGCTGAACCGTCCCATGAGCCACCCTTCGGCGGTCGCATCGGCTACGGTGCCGCCGGCGGCAAACAGCGCGGCGTAGAACGCCCCCGTACCCACGACCACCGCGACGGGAAGCAGCAGCGGGTGACGACCCGTCTTCCTCGATATGATCATGACGCCGATAGCAAAGAGGACCGCCGGCAGCCATCTGAGGATGAAGTCGGGCGAGAAGAGGAGTCCGATCTGCCCGGCCCGGGGCGCGAAGCCTGTCATCGAAGTGAGCGCTCCCCGGACCATGATCCACCCCACCCCGGCGAGAAAGCCGCCCACCACCGGATAGGGCGTGAGCCGCACGAATCGGGCCAGACGCAGGCGAGCGGTCAGCAGGAAGACGACAGCGGCCGCCGCGCTGGTCGCCATGATGGCCGCGATGACGGTGTGAAATGCGTCTGTCGCCGG
>CAYOFA010000197.1:0-3433 GCA_964402885.1 uncultured Spirochaetaceae bacterium | reverse complement strand
AGCGCTCTGCGTGCCGGGGTTCCTCCGGTCGATCCTTGTACCATGTCGACATTCTACTAGTTGTGGGGCGATGGCGCAGCCGCCGGCGTTTGTTGACATCGGCGATTACCCTACTAGAATGGAATCCAGGGGGTCGTTATGAAACGGACACTGACCGAAGGCATTATCACCGAACACCTCGTGGACGGCGAGCTCTCACCAGGCCGGGAGATCGGGCTCCGTATCGACCAGACACTCACTCAGGATGCCACCGGAACGATGGTGTATCTCGAGTTCGGATCGCTGGGTATAGACCGGGTGAAGCCCGAGGTGGCGGTCAGCTACATCGACCACAACATCATCCAGACCGACTACAAGAATGCCGATGATCACCGGTTCCTGCAGTCCTGCGCCGCAAAGTACGGGGTCACCCTCTCGCCGGCAGGCAACGGGGTCTCACACCACGTGCACCGTCAGCGCTTCGGGATTCCCGGCAAGACACTCCTCGGCTCCGACAGCCACACCACCACCGGCGGGTGCCTGAGCATGCTCGCCATGGGTGCGGGCGGCCTCGAAGTTGCCATGGCGATGGCCGGTCGGCCGTACTACATCACCACCCCCAAGGTATGGGGCATCTACTGCGAGGGCGAGCTTCAGCCCTTCGTCTCGGGAAAGGACGTCATCCTCGAGCTCCTGCGCCGCTTCAGCGTGAAGGGGGGCCTGGGCACTGTGATGGAGTTCTATGGACCGGGAGTAGCGAACCTCGATTTCGCCGCGCGGGCGACCATCGCCAACATGGCCGTGGACATCGGCGCCACCGCTGCGGTCTTCCCCTCGGACGAGGTGACGCGCGATTTCCTGCGCATGAACGGCCGCGAGGACGTGTGGTTCGAGCGACGCACGCCCGAGGACGCGGAGTTCGAGTATGTAACCGAGCTCGATCTCTCCCAGATCGAGCCCCTCGTCGCCTGTCCCTCCAACCCTGATAACGTGAAGCCCGCACGAGAGCTCTCCGACGTGCCGGTACATCAGGTCATCATCGGGTCGAGCTGCAACGGCAGCTACCGCGACTTCATGATCGCCGCCCTGATGGTGGAGGGGAAACTCCGCCATCCGGAGGTCAGCTTCGAGATCAACACCGGAAGCCGCCAGACCCTGGTGAACCTGCTGATGAACGGCGGCCTCGAGAAACTCGTGAACGCAGGGGCACGCACCCACGAGCCGGGCTGTCTCGGCTGCATCGGCATGGGGCAGGCGCCGGCTTCCGGAACGAACAGCCTTCGCACCTTTCCGCGCAACTTCAAGGGCAGAAGCGGCACCAAGAACGACGCGGTGTATCTCTCCTCGCCGGAGACTGCCGCTGCATCGGCGATCAACGGCTACATCACCGACCCTCGCACCTTCGAGGACTATCCCACCGTCGAGTACCCCGAGCGGTTCGCCTTCAACGAGAAGTGGTTCGTTCCGCCCGCGGAGAACCCGGAGGATGTGCAGATCGTCCGCGGCCCGAATATCAAGACCTTCCCCGACTTCGAGGAGCTCGCAGACGACCTCCGCGCCGATGTGGTCCTCAAAGTCGAGGACAACATCAGCACCGACATCATCATGCCGGCCGGAAACCGCGTGCTTCCCTACCGCAGCAATATCCCGGCGATCAGCGACTTCGTCTTCGACCAGCTCGACCAGGATTTTCCCGAGCGCGCACGCAGCACGGGGAACGGCGTCATCGTCGGCGGGCACAACTACGGGCAGGGGTCCTCACGAGAACATGCGGCGCTCGCCCCGCGCTACCTCGGCATCCGGGTGAAGATCGCGAAGAGCTTCGCGCGAATCCACAAGGCCAACCTCATCAACTTCGGGGTGGTGCCCCTCGAGTTCGAGAACGAGGAGGACTACGACGCACTTTCCCGGGGCGACCGTCTCGAGTTCCCGGAGCTCCGCAACCTCATCGAGCGCGGCGAGGAACGCATTCCGGTGCGGGTGAACGGCCGCGAGTTCACCACCCGGCTCGACGTCTCCCCGCGGCACCGTCGGATGCTCGTCGCCGGCGGGGCGCTGAATCTGGTGAAGCGGGGCGAGTAGCACCGGCCGAAGACGCGAATTCGCAACAGATACGGCATTTTTTCACGAATTCCGCAGCAAACCGCTTGATCGATTCTTTTCTATCGGATAAGAATATGATCTATCATCTTCTTAGAAGGAGCAGAATACCGATGCGACCAATTCGAGCACTCGTAATCGCGACATCAGTTACATCGTATCGGTCTGCGTCCGCCTGCTAGCCCAGTAATTCCACAGCAATCCGGCCGCAGACCCTGATATCGGGTGTGCGGCTTTTTTTGTTGGAAAAGCCGCGTGACTGCACGAGCAGTCTCTGCGGCTTTTTTCGTCTGCGGGCATTACGCAAGGAGGCGGGACATGCTCCACACGGAATACGAGCATCTGATGCTCCACAGGCAGCGGCAACAGCAGCTGGAATCACAGACGGCTCTCCGGCACTCCACGGCGCTCGGCGCTTCCACCGGCCGGCGACGTACCATCCGGAGCCTGGCCCACGGACTCGGCACGAGTCTGATCGCGGCCGGCCGTATGCTGCAGAGTCTGTGATGAACGACAGGATGACGGACATCTCCGGCGGCGGAGCCCAGGGCGGCCCGCCCCGGAGATTCGCGTCGCCGTGACGTCAGGAGGAAACAGTATGGAAGTCCGGGACGAGAATCGCAGGGCGTGGGACGCCCTCGTAGAGAAGCAGGATCGGTGGACCGTACCAGTCAGTGCCGAGGAGGTCGCCCAGGCCCGCCTCGGGAAGTGGGATCTGGTCCTGACCCCGACGAAGCCGGTGCCGAGGGCCTGGTATCCCGAGCTGACGGGCGCGCGTGTTCTCTGTCTCGCCGGCGGAGGCGGTCAGCAGGGCCCGATTCTCTCCGCGGCAGGGGCTGAGGTCACCGTGTTCGACAACTCGCCGTTGCAGCTCGGTCAGGACAGAATGGTAGCAGAGCGGGACGGACTCTCACTTCAAACGGTCGAAGGCGACATGGCCGACCTCAGCTGCTTTCCCGCAGGCTCTTTCGACCTGGTGTTTCATCCCTGTTCCAACGGATTCGTGGAAGCTATTCGCCCGGTGTGGCGGGAAGCCTACCGGGTTTTGAAACCGGGAGGGGTGCTGCTGTCGGGGTTTGCGAACCCGCTGCTGTATCTCTTCGACCCCGAGCTCGAGAACAAAGGCGTGCTCCAGTTACGGTACTCTGTTCCGTATTCCGACCTCACAAGCATCTCCCCCGCCGAGCGAGAGAAGCACTATCCCGATGAGCCCCTCTCGTTCGGGCACTCACTCGAGGATCAGATCGGCGGACAGATCGACGCGGGATTCCACCTCACCGGATTCTACGAAGACGACTGGGGAGGGACCGCCCCGCTGGATGCGCACACGAAGAGCTTCATCGCGACCCGGGCG
>CAYOFA010000196.1:3377-6044 GCA_964402885.1 uncultured Spirochaetaceae bacterium | reverse complement strand
ACGGGTTGGAGTACTGTACTCGCGTGCCTGCGCGAACCAGCAGAGACTCCCCGGCGGAGAGCTCGATCTCGTCCTCGCCGACGATGATCCGTTTACGGCCTTTGACCATGAGGGTCAGCTCGTCGAACTCGGGAGTCTGGGCCGGTTCGGACCACCCCGGCGGCGCCACCATCCGGGCTACGCTGACGTCTTTCATACCGGTGCTCGGTATGCCGAAGTGCTCTTCGATGTGCTTGCCGTCGTCGGTCGGAACCACGAACGGTTTGTCCTGCTTGATATATGCGTCGCTCATCCTGTCTCCTCAGGCCGGGGTGCCGGGAGGTGTCTCTTTCGCACGTCGCAACGGCAACAGCGCGAGACTCACCACCGTCAGTGTTCCGAGGGCAATGAAGCCCGTCTCGAAATACCCCGCTGCCGCAACGGCACCGAATGCACGCGGGGCTATACCCGCACCTACCAGATTTGCGAGGGGAATTGCAAGTGCAACGGCGAGATTGCGTGCCGCAACCGGCGCCGCGTCGGTGAGTGCCCGGATCGCCACCGGGAAAAAGGCCTGCACGACGAGGGGCTGCAGAAACACGGCCACGAGCAGCACCGCGCCGTGGGTGAGCCCGATCAGGATCGTCATGACCCCGGTCACGCTCATGATGACGCTCACCACGGCGGCGAAGCCGAAGCGGTCCGAGAGCGCCCCGGCGGTAAAGATCGCCGCGAAACCGGTAATGCGCGAGACGCCGACCAGCGTGTTTACGAACTGCTCCGAGTGTCCATGCTCGACCACCAGGAAGGTCGGAAGCATCGAGAACACCCCGACCGCCGTGCTTACAACCACTGCGAAGAGGGTGGCAATGATCCAGAAATCCCGGCTGTGAAGAAAGAGCTTGATGTTCTCGAAGTGGGGCGGTTCGCCGCTCTCCCGCCGACCGCGCCCGAATGCGGCAAACAGCGCGGCCGCAACAAGCGCCGCCGCGCCGGTGAGCGCAAACACCCCTCGCCATCCCGCCAACGGGGCGATGACCGCTGCAATTATCGGCGCGAGGATGAATGCGAGGTTCGGTCCCGTCTCGTGCATGGCCAGCGCCTTTCCCCGGTGGTGATCGGGCACAAGCGCGGCAACGGAGGCGACGCCGGATCCGGGATAGAGACCGTTGCCGAAGGCCCCGACGAACAGCACGACGTGGAACGCGAGTACGGTCTGCACCGCCGAAAGCACGAGAAACGAAACCCCCGTCAACGCCACGCTGCCCACGATGGTCCAGCGGTGGGTATAGAGCTTCGCGGCAAAGCCCGATGTCAACAGGCCCGTGGTGAATCCGAAGGCTGCAGTCAGAAAGAAGCTGGATGCTCGCCCGTATTCGATGCCGAGACCTGCTGAGATCCGCAGCAGCAGCGGCGCCAGGAGGAGGCGTGGGAAGACGGCAAAAAAGACCATCATGATGAGAAACAGCATCCAGGGCACCGCGGGTGCGAACCGTTCATTGTCCGACATCTATCGGAATCTCCCTTCCATTCAGCTGACCCTGTAGACCGCGATCTCGCCGGTCCCCTGCTCGGTTGCGGCGACGTAGGTCTGCGAGTCCGTGTCCAGAACGGCCATGTTCGCGGCGCTGACGCCCATCGCCACAGGCTCGTCGGTTAACACGACCTCGTCAGCCACTGCCGCCTCGCCCGTCTCCGCGCCTGCTGCACGCCGGAGGAGTCGCAGATCCGCGTTCTCGCGACGGTCGGAAACCAGCACGGCGGGCTCACCCCCCAGGCTGCCGGCCCACAGCCCGTGCCCGAAGGCAGCCGGCGCGGACCAGACCTCCAACCAGATCTCCCGCTCGAGAGGATTCGTCTGTTGCCGCGCCCGATACAGCACGATCCGGTTGCCGTGAAAGGGCTCGATAGTCACGATCTGCGCGGCCCCGTCGCCCAGCAGGTCCACGAGCGCGATCTCGCTGATGGGGGCCTCGAGCAGCGGACCATTCGCCTGCGGATGGGAGAAATCATCGAAAGTAATTGCGAACAACCCCTGATCCCCGGACACCAGCACGACGTCCCGACCGTCGGCACGCGTGCGGAGCATCCCGTGGTTATGGTAGAGGCCCTCGAGAACGGGTGTAAGCTCTCCCGGCTCGCCGTCGTAGGGTATCCACGCGTGGTAGACCACCCCGGGACGGGACCAATCCTCCTGCGAGTCCTTGGCCTGCGTGATGGTCGCCGCCACGAGATGATAGCCCGCCTCCGCCGGCACCGTCTCGATCCGGTGGACGAAGGGAAGCTCGAAGAGTCGTTGGGGGGCGCCACCTGCCCGCGTGTCCGCCGGCAGCCGATAGATTCCGCCGGCCTCGAAGCGAAAGATCGGATAACACTGCATGATGGCGAGGTAAGAGCCCGGTCTGCCGGGCTCGGATATGATGCTCATGCATCCGCCGGGGCCCGAAGCTATCACCTCGTCCCGCCAGACCCCGTCTTCCAGCCGCACCCGAAGCACGGGCCCCTCGGTCTCCGGCGCCGCGAGAAAGCCGACACCGTCCTCCGGTTGCAGGGGTCCCACTGCATATGGATTGGAGAGGGGCCGCGAGAACACTCGGGAAAACTTCACGTAGATTCCTCCGTGCGCTCGCCGCCCGCAATTTCGCGTCCCATGACGGCTTCCCAGAGCTTGATGAGTGAGGGCTGCGA
>CAYOFA010000196.1:1583-3277 GCA_964402885.1 uncultured Spirochaetaceae bacterium | reverse complement strand
CCCATGACACCGAGCCCGACAAATGCGATTTCGGGTTTCATGCGCCCATTGTGGCGCAGATTCGACGCCTCGTCACCCGGCGCGCGTCGCTATTCTACCTACATCGGAAATCGCCCGCTCGAGATCGCCCCCGTCCAGTGGTTTTGTGACGATGGCCGTCATTCCTGCCGCAAGAAACTGCTCCCGATCCTCCTGCGCCGCGTAGGCCGTTATGGCGATTATCGGTATCGCGGCCGTCTCGGAGTCCGTGGACTCACGGATGCGGCGTGTGGCTTCCATCCCGTCCATCTCGGGCATTTGAACATCCATGAAGACAACGTCGTACTTGCTCTCGAGGACAGCCTCCAGGGCAGATCGCCCGTTTGTCACTACTGTGACGCTGTGACCGAGCTTTTTCAGAAGATGGGTAATGAGCACGCCGTTCAGCCGGTCATCTTCGGCTACGAGAACGCGCAGGGACCCGGGTCCGGGTGGATCGCCGGTCTCAGGGCCGACGGTTTCCTCGGGCCGACGCGCGTTCGCGGTAGGTTCGGCGACCGGCAATCGTACGTGAAACGCGGATCCCACGTCGATTTCGCTCTCACACCAGATCGTTCCTCCCATCATCTCTACGAGTCCCCGACTGATCGTCAAACCAAGCCCCGAGCCGGCCTGCGAAAAGGTCGTATAGTGGAGACGGGAGAAGCGGTCGAATATACCCTCGAGCTCGGCTTCCGGGATCCCTGGGCCGGTGTCCCGTACGGTGATTTCGATTTCCCCGGCGGCGGCTTCGCCTTCGCGATAGTCCACGCGCACGTGCACCCCGCCGGACTGCGTGTACTTCACGGCGTTGCCCAGGAGGTTCAGTGTCACCTGTCGGATACGCACGGGGTCCGTTCGGATATGCTCCGGCACAGCATTGGAGACGCGGGCGGTGAAGGACAGGCGCTTGCGCTCCGCCTGCGGTCGTATGATCTCCACCACCGACCTGAGGCTCTCCCGAATGGAGAAATCCTGCTCGACGATCTGCAGGCCTTCGCTCTCGATCCGGCTTATCTCGAGAAGATCGTCAACGTGGCGCAACAGGTCCTGCGCTGATTCATCGGCGTAGCGGACGTACTTCTTCTCTTCAGGAGTCTCAGCCGTCTCCGAAAGGAGGGACAGGAACCCCATGATGCCCTGCAGCGGGGTCCTCAGATCATGACTCATGTTGCCCAGAAACGCCGTCTTCGCCTGATTCGCGCGTTCGGCTATCCGCCGCTGCTCTTCGAGCTCGGCGGTTTTGGAGCTTACCTCGCGTTCGAGCTCTTCGGCACGAAGCACGAGACTGCCGGCCAGCGGTCGTACCGTCAGCATGGCGCCGAGCACGCCGAGAAGCAGCAGCGCCACGACGGAAGCCGATACCCACAGAAGCTGCTCGCGCAGGGGCCCGTACACCCGTTCTTCAGGGAGCGCGATACCGACCGACCACTGAGTACCCGAGACAGGAGCGGACGCGCTGATCCACCCCGACTCGCCGTACACGGGCTCTCCGCGGTCACGGTTCCAGTCCCAGGCGCCCGTGTCGGACCTGCCGAACGCCCCGGTGCAGTCGGTAACAAAGTCTTCGCCCGTGAACAGCGCGGCGTGACGCGTAGAATCGTCGGACGGACGTCCCATGCGAATCACATCCGTCAGCGGCTCCGCGTCGAAGAGCACCAGATCCACTCCGAGCC
>CAYOFA010000196.1:0-1483 GCA_964402885.1 uncultured Spirochaetaceae bacterium | reverse complement strand
GCATCTTCGAGCTTGGGTTCGGTAAACGCCCGCAGCTCCTCGGTGGTGATCTCGGCGCGCAGGTAGGCGCCGAGCATCTCGCGAATCCGTGTGCGGCTCGTTATCTGGCGGGCTGTCTCCTGCGCGGACCGGGCGAACTCGCCCACGGCTCGTGCCATGAGCTCCGCACGATGCGCTACCTCCCGCTGTTGCGAGGACTCGAGTGCGGCGACGAACGGGCGGGTCGAGACGATCCCGATGGCCGTTCCCATGACAAGCAGAGAGGCCAGGACGTAGATGAGTATACGCCGTCGCAGGATGTGCGCGCGAGAGAGGCGAGACGAATCAGGGGACAGACTCCCGTCGGATGACATGTGGGGACGCATCCCCATATTCTCCACTATATCCAGGAATAGGTCAATCTATTAAATCTAATTGTTCGAAAGCTCTTTCAGCGTGTCGAATGCCTCCGTTCCGGCCAGCTGCCTGTTCATCTGCACGTAGTCCCAGGCCGTATTGCCGTGCACGTCCTCGCGCCCGGGCTCGGCGCCGACGTCGAGGAGGTACTCGATCACCTCGGGGTTTCTGTTGAAGAGCGCCGCTGTCATAAGCACCGTACCGCCGTTCTCACCGGCATCATTCACGTCCGCACCGGCATCGATCAGCACGTCATGCACGTCCGTGTTCGGATTCACCCCGGCTGCAATGAGCGGTGTCGACCCGTAAGCCCCTCGTACATCTATATCCGCGCCCGCATCGAGCAGCATGCGGACGACCTCCGGATTCGGATTGCTCCGGGAAGCCGACAGCAGTGCCGTCTCTCCGATGTTGTTCTTCACGTTGACCCGAGCCCCCTCGTCGAGAAGGAGGGAGATCACGCGATGGTCGGAGTTGTACGCGCTTGCCATCATCAGCGCGGTGGTTCCAGTCTCGCTGCGGGCGCTCACATCGGCGCCGGCTTCCACCAACGCACGGATACTGCCGAGCGACTCATTGAATGCAACGGCGAGCATCAGCGGCGTCCGGCCCTTCTCGGACCTCGCGTTCACATCGGCGCCGTCAGCTATCACCTGGCGGATCTCCGCCGGGCTTCCCTCCCTGACCACATCAAACAAATCACTCTGGGCCGGCAGGACCGGCGCCATCAATACCACGCCCACAACTGCAAGAAGTCGCGCTCGCCATGCGGCTCGCTTCATCGGATTCCTCCTGTCAGAAGTCTGCCCTCAGTATACGGATGGCAGGTCATCTCTACCAAGAGGCACAGCCCTTGACACCAGTGGTTACTACGCGGTCACATGTGCTGCATGAGTGAACCGGGAGCCGGAAAACAGCGAGACAGAAAACGTACGGAACAGCGCCTGGTGGAGGCCGCAATCGAGATCATTCGCCGGGAGGGCTTCTCCGCGCTGGGTGTGAACGCCATTGCCGACCGGGCGGGTGTCAGCAAGGTGCTCATATATCGCTACTTCGGCGACCTGTCGGGGCTCTACCGCGCCGTGGC
>CAYOFA010000195.1:0-6067 GCA_964402885.1 uncultured Spirochaetaceae bacterium | reverse complement strand
AGCACGCAAGTTGGCACGCAGATTGCAGCTTTGTAGCTGCCACACATGAGTTCCAACACAGAATCAGGAGGCCAGCGCCCAGCCATGGACACGACCTACCGAGTACTCGTCATAAACCCCGGTTCCACCTCGACAAAGCTCGCCGTCTTCGACAACGAGACGCCCATCCTCGAGAAGACGCTCCGTCACGCCACCGCGGAGCTCGACAAGTATGAGCGCATCTCCGACCAGTTCGAGTTTCGAAAGCAGGTCATCCTCGACGAGCTCGCCGCCGACGGCATCACCGTCGACTCCCTCTCCTGCGCGGTGGGCCGCGGTGGTCTCGTTCATCCGGTGGCAGGCGGGACCTACGAGGTGAATCAGCAGATGCTCGACGATCTGCAGGTCGGAGTGCTCGGCGAGCATGCCTCCAACCTCGGCGGGATCATCGCCCATGAGATCGCCGGCGAAACCGGGATCCCGAGCTACATCGTGGATCCGGTCGTGGTCGACGAGCTCGACGACGTGGCCCGCCCCGCGGGCATGCCGGACTTCGAGCGCACGAGCATCTTCCACGCGCTCAATCAGAAGGCTGTCGCGCGACGCGTTGCCGCGGATCGCGGCAAGAGCTACGAGGACATGAACCTCATCGTCGTGCACCTCGGCGGCGGCATAACGGTGGGTGCGCACCGCACGGGCCGGGTCGTGGATGTCAACGATGGGCTCAACGGCGAAGGCCCCTTTACACCGGAGCGCAGCGGCGGTCTGCCGGCCCTCAAGCTCGTGAAACTCTGCTTCTCCGGCGATTTCTCGCACGCCGAGATGAAGAAGAAGATCAAGGGCGGCGGAGGCCTCGTAGCCTATCTCGGAACCAACGACGGGCGCGAAGTCTCGGAGAAGATCGACGCCGGGGATGAGCAGGCCCGGCTGATCTACGAAGCCATGGCCTATCAGACCGCGAAGGAAGTCGGGGCGATGGCCGTGGTGCTCGAAGGCAAGGTCGACGCGATTGTCCTCACCGGAGGGCTCGCGCACGACGGCCGGTTCTGCGGCTGGATCAAGGACCGCGTGTCATGGATCGCGCCGGTGGAGATCTACCCGGGCGAGGACGAGATGAAGGCCCTCGCAGAAGGCGCTATCCGGGTGCTCTCCGGCACGGAGACTGCGCAAGTTTACGACGGCAGGACATCATCATAATGAAGCGCATCACGATCATGACGGGACATTACGGAAGCGGCAAGAGCGAGTTCTCCATCAACTTCGCCCTGCGCGCCGACTCCGATGACCTCGCCCTGATCGACGTCGACATCGTCAATCCCTACTTCCGCTCACGCGAGCGCCGCGCCCTGCTCGAGGAGCACGGCATTCGCGTCATCGGCAATTCGCTCCGGCAGGACACCGGCATCGACATTCCCGCGATTTCCTCGGAGATAAACGCGCCGCTGCAGAGCGACAAGACAAAGGCGGTCGTCGATGCCGGCGGCGATCCGGCCGGCGCCCGCCTGCTCGGACGGTTCCGGAGGCTCATGCCGCCGGAAAACACCGATGTCTTCTGCGTTGTCAACGGATCACGACCCGAAAGCGCCACCGCCGACAGGGTCGTAGATATGATCCGCGGAATCGAGGAGGCTTCGGGTCTCGAGATAACCGGACTGGTGAACAACACCCATATGCTCGAGCACACTCAGATATCACACATCGAGAGCGGCGACGCCCTCTGCAAGGAGGTTCGCTCCCGCACCGATATTCCGATCCGCTATGTCGGGGTCTTCCGGCCGTTGGTCGGCGACGTTCCGAATCATATAGATGGAGAAATCGTTCCGATATCCATGTATCTCCGTGAAGCATGGATGTCGACTTAATCACGCCCAGGAGGACTGCCCATGGCAAAGGCCAAAGGTAACGTAACCTTCGAGACCGACCGCTGCAAAGGCTGCGAGCTGTGCACCTCGGTCTGTCCCGTGGATATTGTGGTGATGGACACCAGCACCATCAACAAAAAAGGCTATCACCCGGCTACCGTCAGCGACATGGAAAAGTGCATCGCATGCGGTAACTGCGCAATGATGTGCCCCGACCAGGTCATCGTGGTCGAGAGAATCGCGTAAGGCGGAGGTGAGAGTATGGAAAAGGTTCTAATGAAAGGCAACGAAGCCATTCCCGAAGCGGCAATCCGCTCGGGGTGCCGGTTTTTCTTCGGATATCCGATCACACCGCAGAATGAGCTTCCCGAGTATATGTCGCGAGAGCTTCCCAAGCACGGCGGCACGTTCCTGCAGGCCGAGAGCGAAGTCGGCGCCATCAACATGGTGTACGGCGCGGCCGGTGCCGGTGCACGGGTGATGACATCGTCCTCCTCCCCGGGCATCGCGCTGAAGCAGGAAGGCATCAGCTACATCGTCGGATCGGAGGTTCCCTGCGTCATCGTAAATATGATGCGCGGCGGCCCCGGCCTCGGGAGCATTCAGCCCTCACAGGCCGACTATTTTCAATCCACGCGCGGTGGTGGAAACGGCGACTACTACATGCCGGTTTTCGCGCCCGCAAACATCCAGGAAGCGGTGGACATCATGATGGAGGCCTTCGACATCGCCGACTTCTACCGCCACCCGGTGATGCTGCTCGGCGACGGTATGATCGGACAGATGATGGAGCCGGTCGAGTTCAAGGAACCGCCCAAGCGCGACCTGCCTCCGAAGGATTGGGCCACCACCGGCACCGGCGGCACGCGCAAGCCGAACATCATCAACTCGCTGCGCCTCGACCCCGCGGAGCTCGAGGAGCTCAACATCCATCTTCAGGAAAAGTACCAGAAGATGCGCGAGAACGAGGTCCGCTACGAGACCTTCCAGACCGAGGACGCAGAGTTCGTCTTCGTCTCCTACGGCACCTCGGCCCGCGTGGTGAAGAACGCGGTCGGGCAGCTCCGCGAGAAGGGTGTCAAGGCCGGACTCATCCGACCGATCTCTCTGTGGCCCTTCCCGCACAGCGCCTTCGACGACCTCCCCTCCTCGGTCCGCGCCCTGATGTCGGTGGAGATGAGCCACGGCCAGATGGTCGACGACGTGAAGATCGCCTCGGCCGGCCGATGGCCTGTCGGGTTCTACGGTCGCTCGGGCGGCATGATCCCCAACGAGGCCGATGTCGTCGAGGCCTGTGAGAAGATGTTTTCGGAGGTGAAATAATGCCTATTGTAATGGATAGAACGAAGGGACTGACCGACGTAGAGACACATTACTGTCCCGGTTGTACCCACGGAATAATCCATCGCCTCGTCGGCGAGGTGATGGTCGAGATGGACATACTTGGTGATACTATCGGCGTTGCGCCGGTGGGCTGCTCGGTCCTTGCCTACAAGTACTTCAACTGCGACATGCACGAGGCCGCCCACGGCCGCGCACCGGCCATGGCCACCGGCATCAAGCGCGTGCATCCGGACAAGATGGTCTTCACCTACCAGGGTGACGGAGACCTTGCCTCGATCGGTACGAACAACATCGTCCATGCCGCTCATCGCGGTGAGAACATCACCGTCATCTTCGTCAACAATGCCATATACGGCATGACCGGCGGACAGATGGCGCCGACCACCATGATCGGGCAGCGAACCACCACCTCGCCGCTCGGCCGCGACGCCAAGCACTCCGGCGAGCCCATCCGAATCTCGGAGATGCTCGCAACCATCAACGGCTCGGCCTTCATCGAGCGCGTATCGGTGCACAAGCCCGCGCATATCCGAAAGGCAAAGAAGGCCATCCGCACGGCCTTCGAGACCCAGCAGCAGAAGAAGGGCTTTGCGCTCGTCGAAGTCCTGTCCACCTGCCCGACGAACTGGGGAATTCCGCCGGTGGAGGCCCTGCAGTGGCTCGCCGACAACATGATCCCCTACTACCCGCTGGGTAATTTCCGGCATCCCGAGAAGGAGGTGCAGTCATGAAGCAGGAGAAGATCATCGCCGCCGGTTTCGGCGGCCAGGGTGTGATGTCGATGGGGCGGCTCATCGCCTACACCGGCATGCAGAAGGGAAAAGAAGTGTCGTGGTTGCCGTCATACGGTCCTGAGATGCGCGGCGGCACCGCCAACTGTAACGTCATCGTCTCCGACACGCCGATCGGCTCGCCGATCATCTCCGGCGATGCCACCACCGCTATCGTCATGAACTACCCCTCGATGGTGAAGTTCGTCCCGGACCTGGTGGCTGACGGCCTGCTGCTGTACAACAGCTCCCTCATCGACGAGGGCCCCGACCGCGAGGATATCCGTGTCATCGCCGTTCCGGCGAACAGGCTCGCCCAGGAAGCGGGCAGCCTCAAGGTGGCCAACATGGTCATGCTCGGTTCCTACATCGCGGCGACCAGGATATACGAGCTCGACGACGTGATCGGCGCGCTCAAGAAGGTTTTCGGCCCCTCGAAGGAGAAGTTCATCCCGATGAACGAAGAGGCGCTGAAGAAAGGCATGGAGGTCGTTGAGACGGTCAAGGTGTAATGCAATGAGGACGTTCGACGAGGTACTACACGAAGCACAATCATACGGCCCGCGCACCATTTCGGTGGCCTGCTCCCACGATCTCGATGTTCTGACATCGGTCTCCGAGGCCATGGACGTCGGGATCGCCGACAGCCTGCTGTTCGGCGATGCGGAGAAGACCAGGGCGATCGCCGAGGAAAACGGGCTCGATATTTCGAATGCGTCCATCGTGGACGTCAAGGATCCCGCCGACGCCGCCATGAAGGCGGTGCAGGCGGTGAGTGCCGGTGATGCCGAGGTGCTGATGAAGGGACTCGTCGACACCTCGGTTCTGATGAAGCAGGCACTCAACGCGGATTACGGACTGCGCGCCGGCCGCGTGCTCAGCCACGTCGCGGTCTTCGACATTCGCGACTATCCGCGGCTGCTCATCGGCACCGACGCCGCCATCAACATCGCCCCAGATCTTGAGCAGAAGCGGCAGATGATAGACAACGCCTGCGAGTTCGCCCACGCGCTGGGCATTACGACTCCGAAGGTGGCGCTGATCTGCGCGAAAGAGAAAGTCGACCCGAAGATGCCCTGCACCGAAGAAGCAGGCAAGCTGGTCGAGATGAATGAATCCGGGAACATCACCGGATGCACGGTCGGCGGGCCCTTCGCGCTCGACAACGCCATCTCGGTGGAGGCCGCGAAGCACAAGGGCATCACCCATCCGGTGGCGGGACGCGCGGACATTCTGGTTACCCCGGACATCGAGGCGGGGAACATTCTCTACAAGAGCCTGGTGTTCCTCGGCGGCGCGAAGAGCGCGGCGGTGGTCGTGGGTGCGCGTGCACCCATCGTCCTGACCTCCCGGGCGGACTCGAGCGAGACGAAGCTCAACTCCATCGCACTGGCGGTCCTGCAGGCCGCCGCCAACGCGGAGACCGCGGACGCCGACGTAATCTAATCGCAGTGACGACGGGACGGTCCCTGCAAGCCGCCCGCCTTCATCCCTTACCTCCGCGCCCGGCCCTGTGCCGGGCGCCTTTGTTTCTGCTACCGTTTCTGCTACCGTGGCCGTATGGACGGTCCCGATTTCGACCCCCGCACCGGCACCCCGAACCCTAATGCCGTCTCCCGGGTGCGCCGTGAGCTCCAAGCCCTCGAGGCCGCCGCAATCGACGCCTCGAGCATGATCTACATGCTGAAGGCCGGATTCTTCGGCTATGCCGCGTCGGAGGTGAAGATGTATACGGTGGGACCGGTGGCGCGTGAGGTCGGCTGGCCGGAGCTACCCGTGCGCATCGCCGATCTGCGGCGCGGCGGCGAGGTTCCCTGGACGCGGGAGGCGGTGGAGGTCGCAGAAGCCTTCGTCGGCAGCGGCAAGCACGGAAACGACGAGCTCCTGCTCGAGCTCGCCGCGAAGCGCGACATCCCCGTCATCAGCGAGGACCATCGTGTGCACGAGCGTGCCGCGGAGGAGGGAACTCACCACTACAACGCCCTTCTCGTGCTCGCCCTGCTGCGAATGCGCAACCGCATTCCACCCGAGGACTACGAGGAATACTTCGAGCTCCTGCGGGGGGTCGGCCACTATTCCGACGGGGTGCTCACGTTTGCCCGGGCGGTGGTG
>CAYOFA010000194.1:0-6078 GCA_964402885.1 uncultured Spirochaetaceae bacterium | reverse complement strand
CGTCGCCCCGCCCGGATTCGTCCCGGGTGCAGGATGACAGAGCAATTGCGAGTAGGAGGAACCCGACGGCTATGCGCCTCATGATATCCCAGACGGTAGCAGAAGCCATATGCGCAGTCAATTTACCTCCGGCGCCATTGTGCGCTAAGATGTTGATGAATCATGGATACACACGACGCCATCTCGCGACACCTCGACCTCGACTATACCCATCCCGTTCGTGATCCGATCTGGAAGAACATTCACCTCTCCGATCCTCTGCTCAAGCTCATCGATACCGCGCCATACCGTCAACTCTCGCGTATCAAGCAGCTCGGACCGGCGTACCTCGTCTACCCGGGAGCAACCCATACCCGGCTCAGTCACAGCCTCGGGGTGTTTCACCTCGCCAAGCGCATCATAAAAACCCTCGTGAGCATATCGCCCGACAGCATCCTCACCGTCGACGGCGTGAAGGCCTTTCTCACCGCCGCCCTGCTCCATGACCTCGGCCACTTTCCCTATACGCACAGCTTCAAGGAGCTGCCGCTCACCGAGCATGAGTCGCTCACCGGCGAGCTCGTCCTCGAGTCCCCGGTCCGGGAGATCCTCCGTGACGACGTGCGCGTCGATCCGCAACTCGTCTCGGCGGTGGTCGATGAGAGCGCCGACCATACCGGAGACCCGCAACTCGCCTTCTTCCGAAACGTCCTCTCGGGGGCGCTCGACCCCGACAAGCTCGACTACCTCAACCGCGACGCCTATTTCTGCGGCGTGCCCTACGGCGAACAGGACATCGACTTTGCCCTCAGCCGCATCTTTCCGGTCTGGGACAAAGGTATCGGCCTCGACGTGACCGGGATCTCGGCGGTGGAAAACATCCTCTTCTCGAAGTACCTCATGTACCGGGCGGTGTACTGGCATCGCACGGTTCGTGTCGCGACGGCCATGATCAAGAAAGCGGTATACCTCGCCCTCCGCGAGGAGGTGATCGCGCCCTCCGCGCTCTACGGCCTCGACGACGAGCTGTTCTTCCTGACCCTCGATCGCGCCCAGTTCGATGCGTTCGACCTCATCACACGCGTGTACGACCGCCAGCTCTACCGCCCGGTGTTCGAAACACCCTTTGATGATCAGAACCCGCGCCACCGTGAGCTCGAGAGCCTCGACGCCCGAGCGGCCCTCGAGGAGCGCATCGCCGAGCGGCTTGCCGCGCGCGCACGGGGCCGCTTCGGACCGGAGTCGGTCATCGTCGACGTGCCCGAGCGAATCTCATTCGAAGTCTCGATCCCGGTGCGCGACGGTGAGCAGGTGATGCCCTATCCGGAGTCGGACACCGTGTTTACGCCCCAGGTCGTCGCGGACTTCACCGCGACCCTGCGCAAGATCCGCCTCATCGTTCATCCGGGGCTCACCTCCCACGTCCACGACGCCGCCGAGCTCCTCGAGTTATGAGCACCCGCATCGTCGAAGATCGTGTCGTGATTGATCCCGCGCGCCTTTTGCCTTACACTACCTCTACCGGTCTCTGCAGAGATGGGAGCTTTGCATGAAATACTCCAAACTGATGAAAGAGCGGATCCGCCGCACGGCCATTCTCTTCAAGGAGCTCGGTTATGAGATCCTCGACGGAGAGTTACTCGAAGATACCTACACCGCCGGTTTCGAAAGCGAAGACGGCTTTCAGGGCGGCATGTTCATAGATCGCGAGAGCAAGTTCCTCGAGCTTGCGTTCACCTTCTCTTTTTCCCCCGAGCTCTCGACCTTCATCCAGCGAAAGATGGATGAGATGCTGCGCATCTGCTATGAGTACGGCTGCTACGTCAGCATCGAACCGTCACCTGCGGAGGTATCCTTTTCCCTGTTCTCGAAGGTGTACTACGCGGGGCTGAACTACTTCTCCCTCAAGGAGACTGTCCGCGATTTCCGCGAAGCGGTGGACGCACTGCACGAGCTGCTCGACGTCCAGGCCGAGGTGGACCGGGGGGCCTCGCATGGAGATACATAACCTGATGGAAGACGAAGTCTTCCGACGGGTGAACGAGATCTGTGACGACGAAGAGGCTCGCGGCAGCAATACCTACTGCACCACGCGCGCGTGCCGCCTCGATGCGGTGTGCTATGTCCTCAATCGCCTGCCGCCGCGCTATGTGACTTCGGGGCGGGGCCTTGCTCACGTGGAGCAGGACATCAGCTCCGATACGCAGCTCGCGGTGGACATCACCAAGCTGGCCCAGGAGGCGCTCAAGCGCATCTCATCGGTCAGGCGATCCTACTACGACGAGGATACATCGGAGCCGGACATCAAGGGCCCCTGTTTCAACTTCCCCGCCATCACCGGCCGAGTGTTGAACGGCGTGAGCTTCGAGCCGGTCGAAGGCGCGGAGGTTCACCTCCTGCGCGACGGAGAGCCGGTTGCGATGTTCGACTCGCGCTGGCAGAATCCCTACACCCTCGCCGCACACACCTATGGCACATACTCATTCTGGCCACGCCCCGTCTCGGCTCAGAGCCCCGATGATACCATCTCGATCGAGTTTCAGATCACGGTGACGGCACAGGGCTTCGAGAAGCTCGACTACTTTTTCTCTCTCGAGGTGAGTGCCGACGATTCGGCGGCAGGGGCGATGCGCGTGGGAGGGGACCACCACCTCCCGGACCTCTACCTTTTCCCGGCGTGAGCGCCGGCGATCGGGCAGCTGCGTACGCGAAGCACGCAGCAGGCGCCGGCGATCCGGCCGCCGCGCACGGCAGTTTCAGTAGATCTCCGAGATTATTTTCACGTCCTGCACCCGCCCGGGTGCGTTGTTTTCGATAAACGCAAGAACCTTGTGCATGACCGACTCACCGTGGCGCCGGGAATTGGATATTACCGCACCGCCTATCTGTGAGAAGGCAAGACTGTCATGCAGGTCGACCTCGGCCGCGGTGATGCGATAGCGGGCAATGAGTTTCTCCTTGAGCGACTTCACGATGCGACGCTTTTCCTTGATGGAAGTCACATCCGGCAGCTCCAGGATGACCTGTATCATTGAGACGACCATAGGTTGGGAAGATACCTACTCGTTCTCGTCCTCGTCGATCATTCGCTGCACATCGTCGACAGAGAGATCCACAATACCGTTGCCGCCGCTGCTGCCGCCGGTGCTCTCGCCGCCCACCTGCCGGTCCTTCATGGGAAGGTACACCGAGTTGTAGAGCGCGGCGAGCCTGAAGATGTCGTCTCCCCGGTAGCGATCGGGGATGCGCACCTCGAGGTTATGCCCGCGCTCGGAGAATCCGCGCTCCATGACGTGGATGGGGTCGGTGACCGTCAGCGCGAAATGCGGGCTGTAGACCAGCAGAATGAAGACCACGAGGATGACTACCATCGCGAAGTAGGCGATGTTCTGCCGCGACTGTTCGGCATTGAGAGGCCGCACGTCGAAGAATACACCGACCTCACCCGATCGGAGGTAGCCATAGTCGCCGGGGCCGAAATACTCGTCGTAAAAGGCGTTGTCGTGGCGCGTGTAGCGGGTCCGGCCGTCGTCGGTTACCACGAGAATCGACGGCTGGGAGGCCGCGTAGTCGCGCAGCAGCTCCGATTGATCGGGGCCGGCGAGATTCCGTGCATCTATGAACGAGGCGGCGCGAATGTTCTGCGTCTGCTCCTCGCCCTCGAGGCTCGGCATATTCACCGCCGAAGCAATGCCGACGTAGGCAATGACGGAGAGCACGATGACCGAGACGCTGAGCGTGGTGATGTTCGCCATGTGGCGCTGCGCCATCGGTGATTCGGTGTTCTTGATCGCACTGAAGATCTTCAGCACACGCAGGAGGCGCAGAATGCGGGCAATGCGGATGGCCTTCGCCACCTTGAGCACATTCATCATGCCGCCCATGCCGAAGACATTGGCACCGCCGGCTGCGATGGCGAGCACCGCCGGGCCGGAGTTGAGCAGGAGCAAGGGCACGGCGGCCAGGAAGTCGATCCAGCCGCGCTCACGCCAGAAGTATCTCCCCGCTGCGCGATCGAGAATCGCATAGTAGAGGCGGACGAGGAACTCGATCGTGAAGAAGAGGTCGAAGCCGAAGCCGATGATGAGCAGCACCCGTCGCGTGTCCCAGGCCCATCCGAGGACAATGGCCAGATCCTGCAGGAACGTGTGGACGAGCACGAGGACGATGGCGACGATGACGACGCCTTCCAGTGTGTTCTTCACGCGGCTTCTCGAATCGATCATAGTTACTCCTACCATCCCATCTCGGCGGCGATGCTGTAGAGCTCGTCGAGCATCTTGCCGTCGAAACCATAGAACTTGTGGTTCCGCCTTGCAATACTGAGCCAGCTCTTGTCAGGCGTATCGGCCCCGCGATCGACGCGAACGTTCGGCCGATAGTTGCGCCCGCGGCTCGCAAATATCCCCGCAAGGCGCGAGGTAGCCTCCACGAAGCGATGCTCGCGGAAGGACACGTTGGCGTTTACCGCCGAGCGCACCGCCTGCTCGGGAAGCAGGCTGAGCTTCGTCCCGAGCTGCGACAGCGCCCGCTCGGCAAAGCGCGCCGGCACGAGCCCGCCGACATTGTCTGCCTCACTCTGTGAGCTTGCCAGATGCACGGC
This sequence comes from uncultured Spirochaetaceae bacterium, assembly GCA_964402885.1. GTDB lineage: Bacteria > Spirochaetota > Spirochaetia > DSM-27196 > PWMO01 > JAAAOH01. The sequence goes on along the minus strand of CAYOFA010000194.1, from coordinate 1,496 downwards.
CGGTTTGAGAAGGAGCGTAGCGTCCACCATGCTCCTCACCTCATCCTTACTCATGCGAAGGCGTTGTACTTTCGTGAGCTCGAAGTGGATATATGATTTGCGCATATAGATGCGCTCGATGTACGGCGCGGCAAGCCGGAAATGCACGGCGGTGTAGGGGCCGGTGAGCGCGCGCCGGGTCGCCGGTCGCTTCAGGAGCTCGACGAGCACCTCGTAGACCTGATCTGAAATGTGGTCACGCGAACTGTCGGAGCGACCGAGAAAATTCACAAAGGAGAAGTCGATCTGATCGAATACGATTCGTCTGAGACCCGGCAGCACATCGTTGTCGACAATATGGAAGAGAGCTTTGTGCAGAAGCTCGACAATCTCCGCCCAGCTCATCCCCGGAAAGAAGTTCGGATGTGATAGGCTTGGGTACAACTGTGAGCTGTTCAGGTAGAGGAACTGCACTATTTGTTCCTCTTTCTGAAGCGGCGTAAGGTCTCGTAATGCGGGATTTTGGAGCAATCGTGTTATGAATGCCGAGCTTTTCTCCATTTCACTGCTCATCGTTCTTCATTTTCGGCCGGTGACGAGTCCCGCATGACCGCTAATACTATACCGGGCGGCGCCGGGCCGCCAATAACCCGCGTTCCCGACGGCTTCTCCCGGGGCGGGGGCCGGGCCTGGGGGCGGGCCGGGGGGCGGGCGGCACTCGGACTTCTGCCCCTGGCGCTCTTTCTCCTCGTCGCATCCGCCGGCGTCCGTGCCCAGGACGACATCGACGACTATCCGGAGGCCGACGCCGAGCCGCCGTGGCTGGAGCAGGAAGAGGAGAGCGACCCGGAGGCTGTTGGCGAGGACGCCGAGGCGGAGCGAGCCCCCACCGATCCCCTCGTTGACCCCGCCTCCCGGGATGCGATCTTCGACACGCAACTCGGAGATGCGGAGGTTGATCTCTTCATCGTCGGCTCCTGGAACACCGGCATCGGCGGCGCCCTCGGCTGGGCTTTTCACCCGAAGATCCCTCCCGAAGACAACCGCGTCACCTTCCCCTACGATTTCCCCGGCATGGAGCCCGTGCCCTACTTCAACGCGGTGGATCTGACCCTCTCTCTGTGGCTCTATGAGCGATACTATCTCGAGGCAACCTTCGTCGATGAGTTCGAGGTGAACTCCTTCATCCTCGGGTACCAGGGCCACGATGACGAGTTCGTGCAGTCGGTACGCCTCGGCTACGGCCTGCTCTCGATATCCGACTACCCCTACATTCCCTTTTCCGAGGCCACGGACAGTTCACCCGGCGCCTCGGCGAGGTTCCAGACCGCTCGCAGCGAGCATGAGCTCCTCCTGCGCTACGAGCCGTCGGCCGAGCAGCGAAAGATCTTCTACGGAATGAACGAGGCCACCGAGAAGCGCATCGACCCGCCGGCCTGGACGCGCGGTCGGTTCTTCGTCCTGCCGGACGACAACGTGGAGAATCTCACCCTCTACCTCGAAGACGAAGACGGCAC
>CAYOFA010000193.1:0-6124 GCA_964402885.1 uncultured Spirochaetaceae bacterium | reverse complement strand
AGGATCTCATCGACGAGCACGATGAGGTCGACGAGGTCTTCCATGCCGAGGGTGCGGGGAACCAGCGGGTGCTTCGCGTCGAGTGGAGCGGCCTCACACCGAGCACGGACTCCTGGACGCTCACCGACTACGTCACCTCCGTCCCCGCCCGGCAGTACGAGGTGCTCGCCTTCTACGCGCGGGCGGGCAACATCGGCGATTCCGGCACCGACGACGGCGCCGGGGAGCTCGAGATCACCCTGGCCGAGAGCAAGCCGAACGGCGGCGGCGAGCAGCTGCGGGCGAGGGTGCAGATCAGCGAGGACGGCTCCCTCGAGGGCCCGGAATGGGGTTCCGGCCGATGGCGCAAGGTCGAGCTCGACACGGCTGCGGGAAAGGTATACGTCGACGGCGATGAGGTCGGCTCTCTCGATGAGAAGCCGTCGGGGGGCGCGGCGGATCTGAGCTTTCTCGAGCTCACCTTCAGGCCGGAAACCGACGCCACCTCCGGGACGATCTACATCGACGAGGTGCACTGGGCGGAGACCCGCATCACGATGTCCGGTGCGTCGAGGCTTTCTGCGACCTACGAGTATCCCGACACCGTCATCCGGGCCGGCGAGGTGGAGGTGCTCTCGAACATTCGCGTTTCGCAGGATACGTCGGTTCGAAGCGGCGGCTTCACCACCCCCTCGGAGATCACAGGCGGCACGGGAAGCTTCCTCACCCGCACGGAGCTTGCGGGAGATCTCCTCTATACGCGCCTGGAGACCGACGTTCAGGTGACGGTGCAGGACGAGAGGACATCACTTGCCGGGGGACACAGCCTGCGGGTTCCGGCGGCCGACGCCCCGGTGGTCTTCACCGAATCCTACCGCCGGAACTACAACGCGCCCCTGACCTCGCTTTACCGCTCGAACGGCCTGCTTCTCTCGCTGCCGCTCGAAACGAGTATCCGTCTCGACACCGATGCAACTCTTCGCGAGGAGAACCTGGACCAGAGCTGGGACCTCTCCGCGGGCATGAGCCCGGCGGAACGGCTGAGCCTGGACCTGGCCGCAGGTCTCGGCCACAGCGCGGGAGGCTACACCACCACGGACGCGAGCTATCCCGAGTCGTGGATCCTCGGCTACGAGCTCGTCGCGCCCTACACCACAGGCGAGACGCCGACGCGTCGGGGCAGCGCCTCGCTCTCGGCAGAGCGGGAGCCCACGCCGGTCGGGTTCAACCTGGCAGGCGATGCATCCTACGAAAACCGCTCGAGCACGGAGAACGAGCAGACAAACGACGCAGCGCTCTCGGCCGGCGTCCCGCTCGCCTTCAACCGCGACTCCCCCCGCAGCTGGACGCTCACCCCGAGCTACGAGCGGAGCTTTGAGCGAACCCTGAGCGCGCCCCGGGCGGCGTTCTACGAGGATGACCTCGGCCTCTACGGCGACGCATTCGCCGGACAGCGATACCTCGTCACCTCCGTCCCCATCGCAGAGCTCTTTCAGTCTGCCGAGCATATCGGCTTCGCGGGGCGAAGCGCGGGCGAGCCCTTCACCCGCTACACCCCGCGCGGGGCGCTGTCCCTCGAACGAGGTTTTGGCTCCCGGCTGCGGGACCTCGTGCTTCCCTCGGCGGCCGACCTTGCCGTGGAGCGAAGCTTTACGAGAGAGGAGGAGGCTGTCACCGAGTTGCAGCGCTACACCGCGAGCTACACCGCAACTGCGGTGAACCTCTTCGGGCGCGTCGGCGCGTATCCGACTTTCGAGGTCTACCGCACGGACGAGTTCTCAAACTCCCTCTCGGCCACGGTCGACCGACGCTTTCCCGCCGAGGAGACCGCCGTCACCGGCGAGTTCTCATCACTCGTGGCGCTCTTCGGGGAGCAGGACAACGAGTTCCGCCTCTCCAATACCGCGGCGGGGACGATCGAGGAGGACCGGCGCAGTCTTTCAGTTGAGAGCGAGGCGCGCTACATCTGGCAGCGGCCCGCCGAGCGCGTCTTCGGGCTCGAGCGGCTCGTGGAGGACCGACCGCCCTACTTCGCGCATACCGAGCAGGCCCGCTTCCTCTACGATGAGCCGGGCGGCGAGGACGATGAGCGGACCTACAGCATCACCCTCGGCCATGAAACACGGCTCGTGTTTCCCGAGAACGGGTTCATCAGGCTCTACGCCGATCTCGGGTTCGGGTTGCAGCCGGCGGTGATAGAAGGTGAAGAGGTGAACGTGGCGCTCCTCGGCATGCAGGGGGGCATCGAGGGAAAGATCGAGTTCTGAGCGGCGGAGGCCCTCAGCCCCAGAGGCTCTGCGGATACTCCCCGGCTTCGACCATTCGCCGTATCTCCCGCTCGACCATGGGCTTGTCCTCACGGTAGGTCATGCCGAACCAGGTGCCGGCATCCGGGAGCACGCGGACGCTTGCCCGCCCCGTGCGGATGAGGTCGTTCTGCACGGTGGGGAGATAGAACTCCGACTTCGGATTCTCGCCCTCCTCCTCGAGGAAGGCCCTGAACTCCTCCTCGAAGTGGCCGAATACCACCGGCGTGAAGCCGAAGATGTTCATCGAAACGACATCACCTGCGTCGAGCTCGAGGTCGGTACCCTCGGGCAGATGGCTGACGATACGGCCGTCGGGGGTGCGCTCGATCTCCTTGTGCTCCTCGATGTGGGAGAGCATGCCGTCGTCATCCACACGGCACAACGCCCGCGACACCGTGCCGTGCTCGCTCAGCGTTTTGTCCACCCGATAGCCGACCATGCAGTAGCGCGCCTCGGCGGGGTTCACACCGGACAGGAAGGCGGCCACGGACTCGAATGATGCACGACCATAGAAATCGTCGGCATTTATCGCGACGAACGGCCCGTCGACGGCCTCACGGGCGGCGCGCACGGCATGGGCAGGGCCCCACGGCTTGCTGCGCTCGGGGGGAACCTCGAAGCCAGCGGGAACATCGGAGAGCTCCTGGTGGGCGTAGACCACCTCCGCGCGTCCGGTGAGCTTCGGGTCGAAGAAGCCGGCCACTGCGTCGTGGATATCCGCGCGTACGACGAAACACACCCGCGTGAACCCGGCGCGAAGCGCGTCGTAGATGGAGTACTCGATGAGCGCCTCGCCTGAGGGCCCGACCGGATCGATCTGCTTGATGCCGCCGTAGCGGCTTCCCATGCCCGCGGCGAGGACCACCAGGGTCAGATCACGTGTGCTGTTTGCTTCCATTCCTCCCCCTTCACGTGTGTTGAGCATACCGGCGCGGGACGTCCGGCTCAAGGGACGACCGGCGAGTGTGGACTGGCGAATGTGGCTCGTCGCGCAGCTTGCGTTCGCCGCTGATTTGGTGCATCTTTGGGTTTTGGAGTTTCCCGCGATATACTCGAGTGGAGCTCTCTGAGGAGGTTTTGGATGCATCGAGCGCTGCAGATTGCCCTGGGGGTCGTGTTTCTGACCACCGTGGCAGTCGCACCTGTGTGGACGCAGAGCACCGACGACGATTCCGGCGAAGAGGCGGACACCGAGTCGACCGACGAATCCCCTTTCAGCTTCGGCCTGGGGATCGGCCTCGGCACGCAGAGCTTCGACGAGGACGGGGAGACCGTGGTGTACCAATCCGCCGCGTTCTACCCGACATTCAGTTACGGTAAGCTCTCGCTCGGCCTCGATCTGACGCTGAACTACACCTTCACCGGCGGTGACGGAAACGACTTCGACATCCGCGAAGATGACTGGGTCCCGGGCGAGGATACCAACTTCGCCGAGCTCTACCTGGGGAAGATTCGCTTTCTCCAGTGGGCCCAGGTGGGAGACCCGCTCTACGCGCGTCTCGGGTCGCTCGACAATGTGACGCTCGGAAACGGCTTCATCATGGGGGGCTACCGCAACACTCACTTCCTGCCCGGCAGGCGCATCCTCGGCGCCCGGCTGAACCTCGACGGAGAGCTTTTCGGCTTCCCCTACGTGGGCTTTGAGTCCATGGCGGCAAACCTCGCCGCGTTCGACGTGTACGGCGGCAGGTTCTACCTCCGTCCCCTCGCCGGCACGGAGATCCCGGTGGTGAGCGGCCTGGAGGTGGGCTCCTCCCTGGTCACCGACCGCAACCCCGACTACCACGTCGACAAGCTCGACAAGGCAGATCGGACGGGGGCCGCGGCGTCTTTCGACGATCCCGATGAGGTGCTCGTCTGGGGCGCGGACGTGAGGCTTCCGATTCTCACCGAGCCGCCCTTCACCCTGGCCACCTTCAGTGACTATGTGCGACAGGACGACACCAACGGCGCCATGGTCGGTACCGGCGGCCGGATCGTGAGGGTGATAACCTACGGGGCGCAGCTTCGCTACATCGGCGAGAACTTCGTGCCGGTCTACTTCGACTCCGCCTACGACCTGTACCGGCTGGAGAAGTACGCGTTCTACAAATTGGACGCCACGCTCGTCGAGGAGCACCTCGGATGGTTCGCCTCCACGGGGCTCTCTCTCTTCGAGGATCTTTTCGTCGTCAACGTCTCGATGGAGGGCCCGTTCGGAGACGTGGAGAACGCGCGGAACCAGGTGACCGGTCTCGTGCGGCTCGACCGCGGACTCATTCCCTCACTCGCGCTCGAGGCCCGCTACCGCGAGCTCGATTTCAACTCCGTCGAGGATCTGGTGGACCCGGAGAACTCCGTGATAGACGCACGGGTCACCTACTACACCGGGCCCGCCGCAATCTCGCTGGTGTACAACCTGCGATACGACCCAAGCATTGATGATTACGTGATCACCTCCGGGCTGCAGAGCGAGATCACGCTGAGATAGGAGGACAGTGCATGCACCTTCGAGCACATACGCTCATCGTCGCCGCGCTCGCCATGCTCATCTCCGTGGCGGGTACCGCCTTCGGACAGACGCGCCCGGCGGCGATTCTCGAATACTTCGACGACGAGCTCGAGCTTCAGGTTCTCGACGCCGACAACTTCGAGTACAACAACATCTTCATGGGCATGGAGCTGCTGCCTGGCGATACCGTGCGCACCTTCAGCTCCACGGTCGAGCTCAGGCTCGAGCCCAACGGCAGCATCGTAAAGCTCTCCCCCGACACCGAGTTCACCATCGAGTCCCTCGACGGCAGGGACGGCGCTACAACCAACGGCTTCGCCTTGTCGACGGGCAAGCTGCGCGCAGTCGCGGCACGGGCATCGGGCACCGCCTACCGCTTCCGCACCCCTGCGGCAGTGGGAGGGGTACGCGGTACCGATTTCGGCCTGGAAGTCGTGCCGGGCGAACGTGAGGCCCTCTTTGTTCGAGAAGGCAGCGTGGCATTCGAGCGCACGGCCACGAACCAGCAGATCATGGTCAACGCCGGCCAGGTCGCCGACGTCTTCGCCGACAGCTTCGAACCGCTGAATCTGGATCCCGAGACCATGGCCGGGCTCTTCGAGAACCTCGACTTCGAGGAGCTCGACCCCGATCGTGTACCCCAGGCGCAACCTACGGAAAGCGACGGTGGTGACGACGAGGGCGAGAACGGCGGGGCGGCCGATGGAGAGGCAGGTGACGCTGCGGACGGCACCGAGGGTGCCACTGCGGACGCCGGAGCGGCCCCCGCAGACGAGGAGCCCGGTGCATTCGAGCGCACCATGAGTCGGATCGGTGAGTTCATGGGCCTCGAAACCGGGGCGCTCACCCTCGACGGCGAGACCTACGCCAAGATCATCGTCCAGCCCACGATTTCCGTCGGCAAGCTCAAGGCGGCGCTCTACCTTCCGGCGGTGTACCAGAACAATCTCTTCGATCCGCGAACCTACTACAGACCGAAGGGGAACAACGAATGGTCCTTCGGCTCCGACCAGGACTGGGAGAACGAGCCCCTCGAGGCCACGGGTGATCTATTCACCGACCTCGCGCTCAAGCTCCGCTACCTGCAGTACGGCGAGCAGCGAGACCCCGTCTACCTGAAGCTCGGAAACCTCGACAACATGACACTCGGCCACGGCCTGCTCATGCGGAACTACGCCAACGACGTCGACTTCCCGGCGGTACGGCGGATCGGCCTCAACGGCGGCATCGACACAGGCGGCTTCGGCCTGGAGACCGCGGTAAACGACCTCACCGAGCCCGAGATATTCGGCGGGCGCATCTTCTTCCGCCCGCTTCAGCGCACAGCCGCCCTCGGCTTCAGCGC
>CAYOFA010000192.1:0-6132 GCA_964402885.1 uncultured Spirochaetaceae bacterium | reverse complement strand
CTACGCCAAGGGGTATTCGATAGAAGGACGCCGCCTGGTTGATCTTCTGTGCTTCGGGGCTTTGGCCGGCGCGGTTGACCCATCCCTCGACAGCCAACGCAAGTCCAACTGCAATACCGGCGAGCGCCGGCAGGAGATCGCCGACTACCGCAGCGCTCTCAGGAGTGGCCGCGACAACGAGCTTCACCACACCAACGGCGAGGGTAATTGCTCCCAGGGTGATCTTCACCCATGTACGGGTCAGCACACGCGAAACCTCCTGATCGAATGCGCGACCACTCGCGCCGATCAAAGCAACACCGGAGAAAATCAGAGTCAGAATACTGAGGAAATAGAATTGCAACATGCGTGAGCCTCCTTGCTTAAGATATCGCGCTGGCCGGTATCATGGCAAATCCGACTACGTGAAGAAGTCCCGTTGGTACGACCGGTGTTACATAAGCCAGTCTCAGGAGAACCCGGGGTGGTTGAGTTCTCCGGAGACGGCGATATTAGCAAACCGGCCTAACAGTCCGGATTCAGGAGCTCGTGCGTCAGTACTCGAAAGTCACGGTTCGATCCCCGCTTATGGACAGGTTCAACCGTTTGGCGTACAAGTCGCCGTCGTCTGCGCGGTCGTTCGCGTTGACGTCGATGATGGCGCCCATCCCGGCGATCGTGTCGCCGCCGGTGAAGACGAAGTCACCGCTGACAGGGTGTGGAATCGTGACCGCGACGGTGTCACTCGAAATGACCGTATCGTTTCCGGATCGCTCGAACTGGCCGAACGGTATCCCGGCCGCTCCGTACATCAGCGACGCCCCGTTGTGATCGGCGTTCGCTCCCTCCACCTGTATGGTGACGGTACCGCTTTCGGTGATCTGGGTGAAGTCGCCGGGGTAGGTGAAGGTGATCGTGTGGGCGCCGGTCATCACGACATCGTGCTCCATTGCATAATAATCGCCGTCGTCCGCTATGCCGTCACCGTCAACGTCGATCACGCAACCGACATTCTCGATGGTCTCTCCGCCTGCGAATACGAAGTCTCCCGATCCTGGATCCGGGATGATGAGGCTCATCGCGTCGCTGCTGATGGTAGTATCGCCACCGGTTCGCTCGTACATGCCGAATGGAATGCCGGAGGCCCCGTACATCAACGTGTCGTCGCCATGGCCACCGGTGTCTGCTCCGTTCACCTCGATGGTAATAGTGCCGCTTCCGGTGATCTGGGTGAAATCGCCGGGGTAGGTGAACTCGATAGTCCGATTCCCGTTGACCGTGACGTCTGACTGCCCGGCGTAGTAGTCGCCGTCGTTCGCCGTTCCGCTGCCGTCGAGGTCAATGATGCATCCCACGAATCCTACCGTGTCGCCGCCTGTGAACATGAAGTATCCTGAGGTCGGATCAGGAATGGTCAGACTCATGTCGTTGCTCGTGATGGTCGTCCCGTCGCCGAGGCGCTCGTCTTGTCCGAAAAAGATCCCGGATGCCCCGTACATGAGGTCTGCTCCGCTGTGGTCGGAACTGGCGCCCTGGATGCGCAGTGTAATCGTGCCGCTTCCCGAAATCTGGGTGAAATCGCTGGTGGGGCTCGTTCCCCCACCACCTCCCCCACCGCCCCCGCCTCCGATGTCGCAAGCGAGTACGAGCGCTGTCGCAACAGCGGCGACACACATCACCTTGACCGTCCTGTGCGTTACCTGTCTCATTACTTCTCCCCCTCTTTGCATTTCGAGGCACGTGTTGCCGAATCGAAATCGCATCCAGATTCCTGCAGGGAGGCTCATGCCGAACGAAGGCTCGAAGTAACGTGATCGCTTGGCAGCTGTTCTGAAGTGGAGACTTGCGACCGTGATGCAGTACTGGACTGACCACAGGGCCCCTCGTGAGTAATGCTGTTGCGGTCGCCTCCTTGTATCCTGTCGTGCTTCTGCGTTCCGCCACACGGCCGGAATGGCGGCTATCTGCCGCCTTGACAATTAGAATCGTAGGTCATGCAGGTGCGGGTTTCCAGCGAAATACTCGCTCACGATTTCCCGAAACTGACCCCGGATCCGCCGGATGCACTTCATTCGTGGTATTCACAGGTTGACCCTCATAGAAGCGTCTCCCGAGAACCCGGGGCGGTTCAGTTTGCCGTTTCGTCGGAGCTCTGCCCGTTACCGTTCGCACCGACCGGGACGGTGATTCCTGCCGCGGGTGCCGGGGCATGGGGCAGGGCTTCGCGCGGCTGAGAAGCCTGGTTGGTGAGCAGCCGAGTGTGTTCGTTTCTGAGCCGGAAGAACGACATGGTGTCCTGCAGCTGATCGGCCTGGCTGGAGAGCTCCTCGGCCATGCTCGACATCTCCTCCGCCTGGGAGGCGTTCTGCTGCACGACCTGGTCGAGCTGGGCGAGGGCCTTGTTGACCTGCTGGCTGCCGGAGCGCTGCTCCGCACTCGACGCGCTTATCTCCTGCACGAGCTCCGCGGTCCGTCGGATGTCGGGAACGAGCGCCTCGAGGAGCTGTCCCGCTTCTTCGGCAACGCCCACGGTGTCGGTGGAGAGCTCGCTGATCTCACCGGCGGCCTTCTGGCTTCGCTCTGCGAGCTTTCGAACCTCCGAAGCAACCACCGCGAAGCCCTTGCCGTGCTCGCCGGCCCGTGCCGCCTCGATGGCCGCGTTCAGCGCCAGGAGGTTGGTATTTCGCGCGATCTCATCGATGATGGTGATCTTCTCGGCGATGTTCCGCATCGCCTCTACGGTCTGGCGCACCGCCTGACCGCCCTGTTCGGCATCGTTCGAAGCTTTGAGCGCGATCTTCTCGGTCTCTTCCGCGTTGTCGGCATTCTGCTGGATGTTGGAGTCCATCTCCTCCATGGAGGAAGAGACTTCCTCGGTGCTCGATGCCTGTTCGGTCGCGCCCTGAGACATCTCCTCGGAGCTCGAGGACATCTGCTGGCTGCCCGACGCCACGTTATCGCTTGCCGACTTCACGCTGCTGACGATGTCGGTGAGTTTGTTCTGCATGTTTCGAAGCGAGTCGGCGAGCTGACCGACTTCGTCTTTCTGGTAGACGTCGATCTCGGAAGCTAGATTCCCGGCAGCGACCTCTTCGGCGAATCGTACTCCCTTTCGCATCTGCCTGCTGATGTTACGGGAAATGAGCACGAGCAGAACGATAATGAGCGCCAGCGCTGCAACGCCGATCCCCGCGGTGATCATGATCGCCTGCTGCGATTTCTCGAAGACCCTCGCCGTGGGGATGTTCGCGGTAAGCCAGAGGGTTTTGCCCGCACCGGTTATGGTGAAGGGGTGACCGTACACGAGGTGCTCCTCGCCCGTTTTCGCGTCGCGCTGGCTGAGCAGGAAGTCTTCCCCGGCTTCAAAGGCAGCCGCGAAATCCTCCGTGAAACCGTCGAGCTCGCTGTAGCTCCTGCCGATGAGTGCTTCACCATCGGTTCCTGCACCGGCTACGACCGTCCCGTCATTCGTCCACAGGGTGAGGTACCCGGCGTCCCTGTACGGCGCGATCTCCGCGATCCGTCGATGGAGGTAATCGATCGCGATATCGCAGCCGGCAATGCCGATGAAATTCCCCTCGGCATCGTTTACGGGCACGACCTGCGAGGTCATGAGGGTCCGTTCACCGCCCACCTCGTAGAAGAACGGGTCGAGTATCTGACTTTCGTTCGTCTTCTTCGGCAACTGGTAGTAGGCGCCGTCGGTCTCGTCTTCATATGACGCAAGTGGCTCGACTGCTACCGAACCGTCCGCCGTCCGGTATACGTACGGGATGTAGCGTCCGGTATCGTCATGGCCCGTTGTGCCCGCGTACTCCCTGTCCTTCCCGTCGAACTGATTCGGTTCGAAGAGGTAGTACGTTCCGAGGACCTCCGGGTTCTGCTCCAGGACGTGCCTGAGAATGTGGTTTCCTTCCTGCCGAGTCAGTGATCCCTCTTCGGCCTCGAGCACCGCCTGTGCAGTCTGAGCGAGGGTCTCTGCGACAGTCATGGTCTGATTCAGCTCGGAAGCGACGTAGTTCGCGTACTTGCCTGCGACGTTCTCTGCAATCGACTGTGCATCGGCCTCGGCCAGGTCGGTGATCTGGCCCTGAACAAACCATATGACCGCACCGAGCGTAAGGAACATAGTCAACGAGAAGACCAGAATCAGCCGTGCGCCGATCTTCAGGTCATTGATACTTCTCACGATAAGCCTCCCCTGCCGCCCGAAGCAGTAGCCACGGCGACGGCAGACAATTGCTCCACCGCGCATGGGCGATTGGTGGAGCAATATTTTTGGATTTTCTTGTGTTAATGATATTAGATCATTGCGATAATTTGTGCAATAACGTCATTTTGTGCTGAGCCGACCATGAAAAGCCCCATATTTCCGGCGCAGGCCTCTCATGTGGTTCGCGGTCAGTACCGCCGCCGAAGGATTGCGGTGTGGGAATGACGTCCGTGGGAATCAGCCGGATTCAGCCCTGAAGCTCGCCGTAGACCCATGAGAGCTCTGCATGTGAGGATAGGCCGAGCTTGTCCAGGGCATTTCGGAGGTGGGTGCCGACGGTCGACATGGCGATACCGAGCTCATAGCTCACCCCCTTGTGCGATCGTCCCTGCGCGATGTAGGTCGCAACCTGTGCCTCCCGCCGCGAGAGCGGGTGCGGCGCCCGGGCGTCGGGGTCGTTTCTGATTGCCAACACGTATCGTTTGCCGTCAGTGTCCACTTTGTCGACGAGAGACCACTCTCCGGCAAGCAGGCCTTTCCATAGGTCGACGGTTTCTGAGCTCCCCGTTCTGTAATCTCGGGCTTTCGCCCGATCGAGCGCGCGAACCGTTCTGCGGAGGGTGTCCCGGTGGGGGGCCGCTTCTTCGCGCAGCTCGACGGCGCTGCCGTCAGGGTCCAAGACCGCTGCCGCCTGTGTCTCGGTCGGCGCTGCAGTCATGCGTCGCCTGAGTCTGTGGCCTGCGGCGATGTGTGTGCCGATCTTGCCCCAGAACTCGGTTTCCCGAAGCGGTGGTGAGTAGCGTCTCTGAAGTGGTATGGAGAATGTCAGGGTGTGCGCATCGGGATTCACGGTTGATACCGCCCAGATATCGTCCGCTCCGGAGTCTCTGATCATGCCCTCCAATAGTGGATATTCCTCCAGCGAGCTTCCGAGCCTCTTCAGACGGGACCGGATTGTCGAACAGTGCGTGCCACACTGCAGAACGCGGTGATAGACCCTGGTGCTTAAGCTTCGATGGAGTGGCTCCGTGTTGTGAGCGAAACCTTCGATGTCACCGGTGGCCGCGACGGAGCCGAGCTCCCCGGGCCTGTCGGGCTTCGATATGTCAAGCTCATACGCAAGCGCGCCGGGTCCAAGACCGCGGCGGCGGTGGATAAGCTCGGCGAGCTGCTTCATCCATGTCGGTTTCGGCAGATCAATCCGGTATGCTAGCTCGAGTATTTCGAATACTGGTGTCTGCGCGGATGGAGTCATGAATGGCCATCCGCTTGCAGGTTGCCTTCGTAGTCGACGAGGCGGGATGACAGCTGCCATCGGGAGTGAATCCCCAGCTTGCGATAGACCGAACGTGCCTGGTTGGCGACTGTGTGTACGGATGTTCCGCGTGCGCTCGCGATGTCCTGATAGCTATGCCCGCGAAGCAGGTGGGTTGCCACGTTGCGCTCACTCGCCGTGAGGCCGGGGCTATCCGCCGGGCGTCTATCGACGCGAAGAAGAAGTGCCTCACGTCCCTCGACTGCGAATCGTAGCTGTTCGGTATCCTCCGTCATGCTCGGCACCTCGCCGTTTTCCGATCGATCCACTCATAAAAATATCACTTCGAACCGGAGGAGCCAAGGAATGTAGAGGAATTTGGTGGGGACGCGGGGCGCCCGCCGTTAATCGCCTACGGAAGGGACAATCTGGTCAATTGGAATCCGGTGCCGGAGGTGAGCGTGTCCCCGGAGACGGTGAACGAGCGCGTGTAGCTATACTGTGGCGCACTTTCCCAGCCATCGTAGTAGACTTCGGTGATCGTGATCTCCACTTCGTTGCTTCCGATGACCGAATAGCTACCGCGATCGCCGGTCAGATCCTCCGTCGACGTGGCGGTCATCGGTGTATCGGCGAAGGGGTCGGTGGCATCGGTGGAATGCTCGTCATACCATATGCCTGCGAA
>CAYOFA010000191.1:0-6174 GCA_964402885.1 uncultured Spirochaetaceae bacterium | reverse complement strand
GAGCTGCAGGAGAAGTTCGACCTGCCGTTCGAAATCCTGACAAACGACAAGCTCGAGGCGGCCGCCACGGGGAACTGGTTCGGAGAGAATGATCTCGTCATTGCGCGGCTCGACAAGCTCAGCCGTGACGAGGATCTCCATCCGAAACTGAGACAGACGGACTGGGATCTCATCATCGTCGATGAGGCCCACAAGATGTCGGCCACGTACTTCGGAAACGAGGTGAAATACACCAAGCGGTACCACCTCGGGCAGCTGCTCTCAACCATAACCCGCCACTTTCTGCTTCTCACGGCCACACCTCATAACGGCAAGGAAGAGGACTTTCACCTGTTCCTGGCGCTTCTAGACGGGGACCGTTTCGAGGGCAGACTTCGTGAGGGCGTGCACACCGCCGACCCGCGGGACCTGATGCGGCGTCTGATAAAGGAGCAACTCGTACGGTTCGACGGGAGCGCGCTGTTTCCGGAGCGACGCGCCTACACCGTGAACTACGAGCTTTCTCAGCTCGAGGCCCACCTGTACCACGAGGTAACCGCCTACGTGAGGGAGGAGTTTAACCGGGCAGAACAGCTCGAGGAAGGCCGTAAAGGAAATGTCGGATTCGCGCTTACGATCCTCCAGCGCCGCCTTGCCTCCTCGCCGGCCGCCATACACAGCTCTTTGCGGCGTCGCCGGGAGCGGCTGGACAGCAGACGCCGCGAGCAGGAGCTCATTCGCAAGGGAAAGGAACCCCGCGGCGCTTCGGAGAACCTGAAGCTCCTCGGTCTTGATGAACTTGAGGATATCGATGACGCGCCGGATGCCGAAGCGGAGGAGCTTGAAGACCTCGTCGTCGATCAGGCAACGACGGCGCGCACCATAGAGGAGCTCGAGAAAGAGATTGAGACGCTCAAGCGCCTCGAGCATCTGGGCGCCGAAGTGGTGAAACAGGGCACCGACAGAAAGTGGGAGGAGGTGTCGAAGCTCCTTCAAACCGAGGACGAGATGTTTGACGGCTCAGGGAGTCGCCGGAAGCTGGTGCTTTTCACCGAGCACAAGGATACGCTGAAATACCTGGCGCAGCGTATCAGAACACTCCTCGGGCGGCATGAAGCCGTCGTTACCATTTCCGGCGGTATGGGCCGCGAAGAGCGCAAGGCCGCTGAACAGCGTTTCAAGCAAGACCCCGACGTCGAAATCCTCGTTGCAACGGATGCCGCCGGCGAAGGCATCAACCTGCAGCGCGCGCATCTCATGATCAACTACGACCTGCCGTGGAATCCCAATCGGCTCGAGCAGCGCTTCGGACGCATTCACCGTATCGGTCAGACCGAAGTCTGCCACCTGTGGAATCTCGTGGCACGGGAGACGCGGGAGGGGGACGTTTTCGAGAAGCTGCTGGTGAAGCTCGAAAAGGAAAGGGACGATCTTCACGGCCGCGTATTCGACGTGCTTGGCCAGGTCTTTCAGGGCAACGAGCTTCGCGATCTGCTTGTGCGCGCCATCCGCAGCGCAGGGGAAAGCCCGACCGAGCAGCAGCAGGTCTTCGACCGTCTCGACGAGCTCCTCGACAGCGAGCGGCTCAGAGAGCTCATCGAGAAGAATGCTCTCTCTGAGGACACACTTGACCGATCGAGCGTGCAGGAAATCCGGGATCTCATGGACAGGGCCCGCGTGCGGAAGCTGCAGCCGCACTTTATCCGCCAGTTCTTCCTCGAAGCGTTTCGCCGGTTGGGGGGCACAGCGCGGGAGCGGGAGCCCAACCGCTACGAGCTGACCCATGTGCCGCACGCCATACGGAACCGGGATCGGGTGATCGGGCGCCGGAATACCGTGCTCACCAGGTACGAGCGCATCACCTTCGATCGAGAACTCGAAGAAGTGGCAGGCAAACCGGTTGCTGATCTCCTCGCCCCCGGGCACCCGATACTTTCGGCGGTGATCGACCTCGTGCTCGAGCGATACCGCGCACTTCTCAAGGACGGCACCGTCCTCGTAGACGACGCAGAGGACGCGCCGGAGCAGCCGCGGGTTCTGGTGTATCTCCGCCACGTCATAAACGACGGGCAGGTATACAAAGGCGGTGTCACGCGCTCTGTGTCGGAGCGGCTGCAGTTCGTCGAGATCGATGAAGATGGCACCGTGCGAAACGGCGGGTTCGCACCGTTTCTAGACTACCGCCCGCCCACCGACACCGAGCTGCCGGTAGTGCAACCGATGACCTCGTCAAACTGGCTTACTGAGCGGCTCGACGGGACGGCGGTATCCTATGCCGTTGAACATCTCGTTCCAGAGCATTTGCACGAGGTGAAGACCCGTCGCGAAGCGATTGTGGAGAAGACCCGCAGGGAGGTGAAGCAACGCCTCACCCAGGAGATCGCCTACTGGGACCATCGCGCCGCCACGCTTCGGGAAGAGGAGCGGGCCGGCAAGGTCAATGCGAAGATCAACTCCAGGAAGGCGGCCGAGCGAGTCGATGAGCTCGAGCGACGCCTGAAGCGGCGGCTCGATGAGCTTGATGCCCAGCGAAATCTCTCCCCGCAGCCTCCAAATGTCAGCGCCGCCGCGCTCGTTGTACCGGCGCGCATGATAGCCGCCGAGGGGACCGGGGAGGAGTTCACCTCTCTCGGGCTCGACAGGGACGCGGTCGAGGCCGCCGCGATGGACGCTGTCACGCAAACCGAGCGTGAGCTTGGCCACGAGCCCCGGGACGTGAGCGAGCAGAACGCGGGGTGGGATATCGAATCGCGAGACGGGAAAAGCGGGAATCTCCGGCTGATCGAAGTGAAGGGGCGTAAAGCCGGACAATCGACGATTACCGTCACCAAGAACGAGATGCTCAAGGGTTTCAACGAGCCCGAGCAATTCATCCTCGCCCTCGTCTTCGTCGATGGTGACACGCCAGAAGGCCCGTACTACGTTCGACGGCCGTTTGACCGCGAACCGGGCTGGAACGAGACCAGCGTCAATCTGGATGTCGCGAAACTTCTGAGCATCGCCGAGAGACCGCGGTGATATGTGAGACGCGCTAGCATGTGACCCGGCATATGTTACAAGAATGTGAGACCTGCGACATACAGGCGGAGTGAAGCGAGATGAGCGAAGCAAAGAAGCTGATAGAAGTTGCCCTGCCGCTTGAGGCGATAAACGCCGCAAGTGCTCGCGAGAAATCGATTCGTCACGGACATCCCTCCACGTTGCACCTGTGGTGGGCACGGCGTCCGCTGGCGGCGGCACGGGCCGTGCTGTTCACCTCTCTGGTCGATGACCCCGACGATCGGAATGCGCCGGAAGAATACGTTGAGGCCTGCCGGGCCCTGCCTCGGGCACACTACGCGGAGGCGCAGGACACACCACGGGCGCGGCTTTTCGACTTCATCGAGCAGCTCGTCAAGTGGGAGAACAGCAACGACGAAGCCACCCTCGACACGGCTCGGCGCCTCATCCGCATGTGCACGGGAGGCGATCCCCCACCGGTCTACGATCCGTTTGCCGGCGGAGGGACCATTCCCCTCGAGGCGCAGCGACTGGGGCTGGAAGCTCACGCGAGCGACCTTAATCCGGTGGCCGTGCTCATCAACAAGGCGATGATCGAAATACCGCCGAAGTTCGCAGGACGTCCGCCGGTGAACCCGGAGGTGTCGGAGGATCTCATCGCGAGAGAATGGAAAGCCGCACAGGGCCTTGCCGAAGACGTCCGCTACTACGGCCAGTGGATGCGGGATGAGGCGTACAGGCGCATCGGGCATCTGTATCCGAAGGTGAAGCTTCCGGAGTCCGAAGGTGGTGGTGAAGCCACGGTGATAGCGTGGATCTGGGCGCGGACGGTCCAGTGCCCGAATCCCGCCTGTGGCGTCGGCATGCCCCTGGTGCGTTCCTTCGAGCTTTCGAAGAAGAAGTCAAACCATGCCTGGATCGAGCCGATTGTCGACCACGGCACGTCCCCCGCCACAATTACATACGAAGTGCGACATGGAAGCGGGACAGTCCCGGAGGGTACGGTCAATCGACGTGGCGCAACCTGCGTCGCCTGCGGTGCTCCCGTGCCCTTCAAACACGTAAGAGAATGGGGTAAAAAACACGGGCTTTCGAACACACAGATGGCCATCGTAGCGGAGGGGCACCATGGGCGAAGCTACCTCTCGCCGAACGAAGGGCATGTGCGAATCGCTAGCGGGGCGCAACCCGAATGGCTCCCAGATGTTGAACTGCCCCACAACCCTCGCGACTTCAAGACTCCGAACTATGGTCTGACCTCTTTCGCTCAACTTTTTACCGACCGTCAGCTCGTGGCGCTCAACACTTTCAGCGATCTGGTGGGCGAGGTGCGAGAGAAGGTGCGGGTCGACGCGAGTAGGGCTGGAATATCGGATGACGGTGTTGGGATTGCTGACGGAGGCGCGGGGGCGCAGGCGTATGCGGATGCGGTGGCGACGTATTTGGCGTTTGCGGTCGACAAGGGAGCCAACTTGTGGTCGGCGATCACGAGCTGGATGAACGATCGTGGTGCTTTTCGTGAGACCTTCGCAAGACAAGCTATTCCGATGGTTTGGGATTTCGCGGAGGCAAACCCGTTTAGCCGGTCCGGAGGGAGCTTTGATCTTTTCGTGGAGCGTGTTGCTGACACGGTGGAGCACTTCGTGATGGGGACCGTCGGTTCGTTTGCCGAATTGGCGGATGCAGCTCTTCTCAACACTGGCACATCCTACGTATGCGCCACTGATCCTCCCTACTACGACAACATTGGATACGCAGATCTCTCTGACTTCTTCTATGTTTGGCTTCGGCGCACTCTGCGCTCAGTCTATGGTAGTGTCAAGAATTTTGTGTAAACTTCTGGAGGACGGGGAGGTTCTTCGCTCCCAGCGGCGCGGACTTCCAGGATTGTTCCATCTTCAGGGCGATGAAGCTCAGGATCGTGTAGGCTGAGCGTTCACCGGCGAGTACCTCCATCGGCTTCGTTCGTCGCTTGAACTCTTTGTTTACCCGCTCTATCGCATTCGTGGTTCTGAGGCTGATCCACTCCTCCTCGGGGAAGGAGTAGAAGGTCAGACACCGCTCGATTGAGTTCTTCAGTGAGGTCACCGCCGAGGGAAACTCCCTCTCGTAGTCCTCATGGAACTGCGTGTAGAGCTCTCTCGCCCGCGTGCGGTTTTGTGCGTAGAAGATGTCGCGAAGGCGATCGGCGATTTCCTCTTTGCGCTTCTGCGGCACTTTGGCGATGACATTGCGTGAGACATGGACCTGGCAGCGCTGAATTTTTGCCCGCGGGAACTCCTCGGCGAACACGTGCTCGAGCCCTGAGAGCCCGTCCATGATGCCGAGTTCAACGCCGGCGGGGTCCAGCCCACGGGCCTTCATATCTTTGAACATCTCGCGCCACACACTTGCCGAGTCCTTGCTGCCCTGCTGCAGGCAGAGAAATACCTTCTGGTTCGTCTCTCGCAGCACTCCGATGGCCACGAGCATGGGGATCTTCTCTACCGTATGTCCCGTTCTCATCGGAAATTGTACGCCGTCGACAATCATGTACTTCACATCGAAGCGGCTGAGATCCCGCACACGCCACGCTTCTACCGTCTCGGCGAGCTCTCCGGTCACCGAGGAGACCTGTGAGGGCGATATGGCGGTGCCGAGAAGCGCCTTCGATACCAGCGACACCGATCGCGTGGAGAACCCACAGAGAAACAGAAGCGCGATATCGCGATCAACGGAGGACTCACGACGGCGGTATCGCTCGATGAGTTGCGATTGGAACTCGCCGTTTCGGTCGCGGGGAACCTCGAGCTCGAGCTCTCCGAGCGCCTGTGTGGCAAAGGTTCGGCGGTAACTGCCGTTTCGATAGTTTGGCCGTTCTTCTGCGCCCGCCTCGCTCTCCCGTTCGTAGCGACTGCGTCCGAGAAACTCGGTGAGCTCGGCCTTCATGAGTTCTGTTACCGCTCGTTCGGCTTGCCGCCTTATGTCGATCTCCAGCATCTCGAACATCCGTTCGGGTTCTTCCATAACCTGCTTGAACAGGTTCTTCACGTCGGGTACCGTGGTCTGGTCTTTCACGGTGCGTACCTCCATCAAAAGGGTTTCGTTTCTTTCTAACCCCGGAGTGTACGCGCCGCTTTTTTCATCCTCAACCAACGTTTACACAAGAAATTCTACACCACCCATGGCGAGGGTGACGTCCGACAGCCACTGTGG
>CAYOFA010000190.1:0-6212 GCA_964402885.1 uncultured Spirochaetaceae bacterium | reverse complement strand
CTCTTACGCTGCTCTGGCTCGCGAGCTGCTCGAACCCCGCCGGCAGTGACGCGAAAGACCGAAACGATCCTGAAGTGACGAGGGTCACGGTCGCCTTCGACTCGCAGGGCGGCACGCCCGTGAATCCGCAGGAGGTCCCTGTCGGCACACGGCTCTTCGAGCCGAGTGATCTCTCAAACGGCGACCTGATCTTCGGCGGTTGGTACACCGAAGAGGCGTGCACTACCCGGTGGGACTTCTACACCGACGCGGCGAACGCCGACTGCACGCTCTTTGCCGGGTGGAATCCGGCGGACAGTCTGGTGTTCACCCCGATCGACGCCGGGACCGCCTATGGGGTCTCAAAAGGTGCCACCGCGCCCGTGGGGTATCTCTACATCCCCGCCTACTACAAGGGTATCCCTGTTACGGAGATCAGTCATGGCGGCTTTGAAGACTGCTCGGGTCTCGAGAACGTCGCGCTCCCTTCGACTCTCACCGTGATAAACGGCCTCGCGTTCTACTCCTGCTCGTCACTGCAGGAGTTGACGCTTCCGGCGAGTGTAAGCAGCGTGACAAAGAACGCGTTGTTCTACTGCGACGCATTGACCGCGGTGGAGGTGCGTCCCGGAAACGCACAGTATTCCTCCCGCGACGGCGTACTCTTCGACGAGCCGGGCTCCACGCTGTTGTGGTATCCGGCATCGAAGAGCGACACGGCCTACGCCGTTCCCTCAGGGGTGACTGAGCTATCCGGCTTTGCCTTCATGAATACGAGCTTCCTCGAGGACGTGACGTTGCCGGCCGGGCTCTCCACCATCAGGTACTGCGCATTTCACACCTCGCCGTCCGTCACCGATATCTTCATTCCACTTGCCGTCTCCACCGTCGAACAATGGGGCTTCATCGGCTGTCACTCGCTCTCGATTCGCTGCGAGGCAGGCAGCCGGCCCGCCGGTTGGCACGAAGAGTGGTACAACAATGTCGGTTCGGTTGAGTGGGGTGCTTCAGAGTAGCGCGGAGAACGGCGCACGGCAGAAAACGATTGCAGACTCACCAAAACAAGTCTAGACTATAGCCTCAGATTTCAGACAGAGTTGCTCCGGTACTCAGGATTGGACTTCATTCATACAGCCGTGGCGATGTTTCGGGTATGGAGGGGGCTGTGGCAGAGAATCGACAGAGGACCATCCTGCTCGTGGAGGATCAAGCCCTCGTGGCAGCGACCGAACGGATACTCCTCGAGCGCCACGGCTACGCGGTAACCACCACCGGTACCGGGGAGAAGGCGGTCGAGCTCGCGCTCGGCACCACCGACATCGATCTCATCCTGATGGATATCGACCTCGGCCCAGGAATGGACGGAACCGAGGCGGCGAAGATCATCCTCGACAAGTGCGACATTCCGATCGTGTTTCTCTCCGGACACACCGAACCGGAAGTTGTCGAGAAGACGGAGCTGATAACCTCCTACGGCTATATCGTGAAGAACTCCGGAGATACCGTTCTTCTCGCATCACTGAAGATGGCGTTCCGGCTGTGGGAAAGCGAAAGAAAGTTTCGGACCGCATTCGAAAATGTCTCGGTCGGCATGGTGCTGACCTCGCCCTCGGGCGAGCTCCTGCGTGCAAACGCGGCATTTGCACACATGCTCGGACGCTTGGTCGCGGAGGTTCAGGCGGTGAACTTCGCCGACCTCACACACCCGGATGATGCCGACCTCAGCTTCCGCCACGTGCGGGCAATGCTCGACGGTGAGACGGATATGGCGCGTTTCTCCAAGCGCTATGTTCACCGGGACGGCCACCCGGTGTGGACCGACGTCAGTACCATACTGTTGCGCAACTCGCTCGGCGAGCCGCTGCATTTCGTCACCCATGTGCAGGACATCACCGAGCGTCTCCGAAACGAAGAATATCTGCATCAGTTCGAACACATCGTTTCGTCTACACGTGACGGAATTGCGCTCCTCGATCAATCCTACAGATATCGAATCTTAAACAGGGCGTACGAGCGTTTCTCCGGCCGCAAAGCCGAGAACCTCGTCGGTCTACACGTCCGCGACTACCTCGGAGAGGAGTTCTTTCAGAACTCTGTCAGAGAGCATTTCGATCGCTGCCTCGACGGTGAGACCGTCCAGTACAAAACCTGGGTTGATTATCCGAAACTCGGGAAACGGTTCGTTCAGGTCACCTACTTCCCCTACTACAACGAACAGAACGTGATAGACGGAGTGGTAGCCAACACCCGCGACATGACCCAGGAACGCCTCATAGAGGAAGAGCTCGAAAAACGGAGAAGGGAGCACCACCAGCTCCTGGAGTCCGCCCCGGTTTCGATTCTTGTCGTGCAGGACGGCTCGTACGTCTATGCCAACCCCTACGGGGCCAAGCTGCTCGGCTACTCCTCCCCGGAGGAGCTTGTCGGAACACCAGCTCTGAATACGATCGCTCCTGAATCACATGCTGCCGTGAAGCAACGCCTCGAAGCGATTGCGGTAGGCCGTGAGAACGCGCCGCAGGAGATGGTGCTTCTGCGCAAGGACGGCGGGACTCTGTGGGCGGAGTCGAGCTCCATCCCGATCGTATACGACGACAGGCCGGCGGCCCTGATAATCGGGCGGGACCTGACTGAACAGAAAAGAATCGCCGAGCGGCTTCGAGCCGCGGAATCCATCGCCCACGTGGGGCACTATGACATCGACCTGCAGACGGGCGAGGCCTTCTGGTCGGAAGAAACGTATCGCATCTTCGGGCTCGATGCGAGCAGGTTCGAGCCGACGATGCAGAGCTATGCTGATCTGATTCATGAAGAGGATCGGGAGGCGGTGTACGCGCAGGTGGAACGATGCATACGGTACCAGACCGATTTCGATATGGTCTATCGGATCCGGCGTAATGACGGAGACTGGAGGACGATCCATAGCATCGGACGGGTTCGCACCGACACGGCCGGCGCGGTGATCGGCTTACTCGGTACTATACAGGACATTACCGAGCGCCGGACTGCGGAAGCCGAGCTCATCGAAAGCCGCACCCGGCTGTTGAGTGTCTTCAGGGCGACACCCACGGGAATCGGGCTGGTGCAGGGCCCTGATCGCAGAATCATCGAGGCCAACGAAAAGCTCTGCGCGATGACCGGCTACTCGAGGGAGGAGCTCATCGGGCAATCGGCCCTTGTCCTCTACCCGAGCCGGGAGGACTATGACTTTGTCGGCACTGAGAAGTATCGCCAGATTGCCGAAGCCGGAACGGGGGCGGTCGAAACCCGCTGGCAGTGCAAAGACGGAGCCATAATCGACATCCTCCTTGCATCGACACCCCTCGAGCCCGCCGACATCTCTCAGGGCGTGACATTCACCGCTATGGACATCACCGAGCAGAAGCGGGCCGATGCGCGCATCCGGCAACTCGTCCTCGAGAAGGAGACGCTCCTGCAGGAAGTCCAACACCGAGTGAAGAACAGCATGAACACCATGGTGAGCCTCTTATCCCTCCAGGCTGATGCGCTTCAGAGCGCGGAGGCGGTCGCCGCGCTGAGGGATGCTGAGAGCAGATTCAAGAGTATGGGAACCCTGTACGATCACCTCTACCGCGGACAGGCGCACGACGCCGGCTCGATGCGGGAGTATCTCACGGATCTGGTTCGCGTCCTCACCGGTGCGTTTCCCGCCGGAATAAACGCGCGGGTGAGCACGGACATCGAAGATCGTGTTCTGGACGGAAAACGCCTCTCGACGGTGGGGCTGATCGTCAACGAGCTTGTCACCAACGCGCTGAAACACGCCCTGTCCGGCCGCGAGGACGGACGTCTCGATGTTCGCAGCAGTGCCGACGGTGCGTACGTGACCCTCGTGGTCGAAGACAATGGTACGGGCTTCCCGGAATCCACCGCCGGAGAGTCGTCGACCTTCGGCATGACCATGGTTCGGGCCCTTGTCGAGCAGTTGGGCGGTACGATCAGGTTTGAACAGGAGGAAGGGGGCACGAGAGCGGTCCTGCGCTTCGTCGCCGAGTAGTACGTCCTCTTGCAGGACCCCATACAGAAGCGGGGCCGCGATCGAGATGACCGCGGCCCGCGAAAGGTACTACTACTGCATCTCGAGGCGAGCGACGGCCTGCTGAATCAGCGCGAAGTAGTCGGGGAAGTCGGAGGCGGTGGCGCCGGTGGTAGCATCGGCGAGGCTCCAGATGCCCTCGTCGGGATCACGGGACATGTCATCGAGGGTATAGCCCACACCGTATTCCTCGGCGGCGGCCTGGATCTCCTCCATGTTGCCCTCCCATCCGAGTCCGAAGTTCCAGTACTCGGAGTTGCGCTTGGTGAGTCCGCCGTAGGGAGTCTCGGAGACGGTCATCGGATCCCCGCCGTACTCGGTGAAGACCTGGAAGGAACCGTCGGTAATGCTGGTAAACCATGCCTCCATGTTGGCCTCGTTACGGATGATGGTCTTCTCGAGAATATTCTGGTTGACCTCGGTTGCGGGATTGCCGGAATCGTCTGCGGGCACGTACACAAGGGAGGTGCCGACGGTGTTACCGACGAAGTTCGTGCCGTTGTAGGCAACCCAGCGTGCCACGTAGTTGGTCTCACCGCGGACCACGTAGGTTACGGTGTTGTCCTCGTTCCACTCATCGGACTCGATGTCCACATGAGCGAGGGTGTGGGGCAGGAACGCCTCGTCCAAGGTCACATCGATATTGCCGTCTGCATCGGTGGTGACGACGGCCTGACCGACGTATCCGCCGTGAACGTATGCATAGGCTTCGACGCTCTGGTCGGGAGCATACCCGGTGGGTGCGGCGGCTTCCTCGCCGTTTCCGCAGCTGATGAGTGCGCCCATGGCGAGCACTGCGATAAGTGTGAACAGAATCGTATTTCGCATCGCGTGATTCTCCTTTTGTGCGATTTGCCCGGTTGCGG
Organism: uncultured Spirochaetaceae bacterium; assembly: GCA_964402885.1. Taxonomy (GTDB): domain Bacteria; phylum Spirochaetota; class Spirochaetia; order DSM-27196; family PWMO01; genus JAAAOH01. Next base: position 1,310 of record CAYOFA010000190.1, on the reverse strand, counting down.
GCCGAATGTAGTTGATGACCGCGATCCTACTATAGCTTTGCGGTAATGTAAATGGCTATCGATAAATTCTTACCATATTCTTCCATTGGCTGGTCGCCTTCCGGGGTCGCCGACGCGTGTTTATGTGAGTATCTTCAGGCGACACCGGGCACGGCCCTCATGCGGAACAGAGCCCGCGCGGGAGTGCCGGTCTAAAGGTCTGGAGGCCCAAAAATGAAATCACGTTTTCTGTTTTTCAGTCTGATCATCGCAGCACTTCTCACACTCCCCGTGGCGCTTTTCGCAGGGGGCAGCGCGGAAACCGAACAAAGCGAACCCGAAGAGAAGGTCCTGCGCATCGGCCTGCGAAAGCTCACGACCATCGATCCTGCCCTCGGTGCCAATGATCCCGAGGTCATGTTCAACCGGCTGCAGTACGACTACCTCGTCGAGATACTTCCCGACGGCACGCTGGAGCCGAGTCTGGCGACCGGCTGGGAGGTAAGCGAGGACGGACTGACCTACACCTTCGATCTGCGCTCCGGCGTAACCTTCGAGGACGGCAGCTCTTTCGGGGCGGAAGACGTCGTATACACCTTCGAGCGTCTTGTCTCCGAAGGATCATCCATCGTGGGGCTCATGGGACAGAACGAAGACGGGAGCGCAACCTGGACGGTGGAGGCCGCCGATGATCTCACCGCGGTATTCAGGCTCGAGGAGCCGAATGCGGACTTTCTCTACGGTGTGGCCTCTCGTTTCGCCATGGTGCTCTCGAGCGAGAGCGAGGCGGTAAACGAGTTCGGCGACGGCGAAGATACGTATGCCAGCTTCAACGGGACCGGCCCCTTCATTCTCGAGGAATACGCCGTGGACCAGAGCGCCCGTTTCCGCGCCAATGAGAACTACTGGGGCGACGCGCCGGCCCTCGACGGCATCGAGCTGGTGTTTTTCGACGATGATCAGTCGCAGCTGGACGCGTTCAGAAGCGGGGCGCTGGACTTCATCATCAAGGTACCCGATGATCTGGTGCCGGCCCTGGAGCAGGTGCCGAACGCGACCGTGCTCAGCCGGGCAACGAACACGCACCCGGTCGTCCGCGTGCGGACAGACGAGGGCTCCATCGGTGAAGACGTCCGCATCCGCCAGGCTTTCAAGTTCGCGACCGATCGTGAGCTCATCAACCTCGACGCCCTCGACGGTGCAGGCACGGTGGCAAATAACGATCCGATCGGACCCACCTACGGCGAGTTGTACAACCCCCAGGACAACCGCGAGCATGACCCCGCCCGGGCGCGGGAGCTGATAGAAGCGGTGCTCGCCGACGGCACCGG
>CAYOFA010000189.1:4772-6256 GCA_964402885.1 uncultured Spirochaetaceae bacterium | reverse complement strand
CCGCGAGTGTCGCAGCGCGATAGCTTCATACCAGTTTCTGTTTTGTTCGTTCATACTTCATTTACCGGGAGGTCAGAGCACGGTACGTGGCAACCATGATCGAGCGGCTGCTGGAGGTTGCGGACGAGGAAGTCGCCGAAGCTCCCGGTGTAGGTGCCGTCGTCCAGTTGATTCAGCTGCACGGGCCGGATCTCCTCTACCGCAGCCTCCATTCGGTCGCCCGTGACGCTCAGGCGCGCCAGAATCACCGCGGTGACGACGGCCGACACGGCGACTACGATTGCAACAACGATGAGGACTTTTCGCATACCGAAGATCTCCTTTGCTTCACAACTACAGTGTAGATATCGGTCCGGGGCTACGCAACGGAACGCCGCCGGCTGCCGCCGAGTAAGCGTGTCAACTTCGACAGAGCTTTCCGCCGAATAGGGCATTCCCTTATTGAATCCGCAGGAGGCCGTGGTAGCATTGATAACCGGCACTCGCCATGGAACCCGCGTCGGAAGGTAAAAATGAAAGGAACGCAATCGAATTGACAGATCTTCCACCGGTTCAGGTGTTCGGTCAGCCGGAGCTCGAGGAGTACCTTCGCTCCGGCGGTGCAGTGCACACGCACCTCATCTCTATAGGTAATCCGCGGCAGCTCTTCATCCCGTCGCGCCCGGATGCGTTCGTGCCGGCAGTCTTCAAAAGGAGCTTCTCCCGCATACTGCGTCTGAAATTCTTCGATGTCGAGAATCGCCGCCACCTCACGCGCCGGCACTTCCCCAAGCGCATTCCCCGCCGACGGGACGTCAGACGTGCGATTCGGTTCTTTCGCCGCACCCGCGGCGAGGCATCAGGATATACCATTCATTGCTGGCAGGGGGTCTCGAGGTCTACCGCGATCGCCCTCGGCTTCCTCTACCTCATCACCGGGTCCGAAGAGGAGGCTGCCCGGATCCTCGTGCGCACTCGCCCCCAGGCCCGACCGCATCAGGCGCTCGTTCGGTGGTTCGATGAGGAGCTTGGATCAAACCTCACGGCGGTAAACGACCGGATACGGGCCGAACACTTCCGGAAACTGAAGGAGGAGCTCGACTTCACCGAGGATTCCCTCCTCGAGGAGCTCCCGGTCGTGGAGGAGCCATGATGGACAATATCATTCTCGTAGGCGATTCGATCTTCGACAACGCACCCTACGTGGCGGACGGCCAGGCGGTCGTCAACCACCTCCAGCACGAGCTTCGCAATGAAGCCGAGGTGACCCTTCTTGCGGTGGACGGAAGCGTTGCAAACGAGGTCCCCGGGCAGCTCCGGAAGCTGCCTCAAAGCGCCACGCACCTCTTCATGAGCGCCGGCGGGAATGACGCGCTTGGCGCGAGGACGGCGTTGGACGGATTCTCGCTTGGAGCGGGAGGGCCCGATCGCGCGGCCGCTCCCGATTCCGCCGGCAGCCCGGACGCCGCAGGCGAGCTGGAAGAGCTTCGCGGCCCCGACAGCAG
>CAYOFA010000189.1:0-4672 GCA_964402885.1 uncultured Spirochaetaceae bacterium | reverse complement strand
GACTACGCGCCGGTATCGCCGATCGAGCCGTCCGATTCTGGTGGGCGGAAGATCGCGACCGCGATTGCACGGGTGTATCGCCGGGATCGCGCGGGAGGAGTCGTGACGGAGATCTGGAGCTGACATGACACTTCCGATCCTATGGTTGGCACCGCAACCGAGTCCGCACTGGATTATCATGATGGCTCACGATGGAGAACGTCCGCGCCGGTTGATGCGTACCAAGAGAAAGCTTCAAGTATATTGACGATGTATACTATATGTGATAGTGATTCATCGTGATCCGCTGGAACGAGGGCAAAGACCGGCAATTGCGACAGACACGCGGAATATCGCTCGCCCGCATAGCCGAACTGGTTCTCGCGGAGGAGCACATGGACGTGATCGAGCATCACTCCAGGGAGAACCAGCAACTTCTGGTGTTGCAGATTGACGGATACACGTGGGCCGTACCGTTTGTGATCGAAGAAGACGGTACGATGTTTCTGAAGACCGCGTATCCCAGCAGGAAGCTCCACAAACGCTACGGAGGCGCAACATGAAAGACAGATTCGAGCTCGATGACGACGAGCAGTCTATAGAGAATGAGATCGACAATTATGTTCCGGCCGGCGCGGAGACTCGCGAGCGCGTTGAAGGAATCTTGGAGAAAGCGCGCAAGAGGAAGAACGTCAATATTCGGATTTCTGGGTTCGTCTTGGACCGATTGCGGTCCCGAGCTCAGCGGGAGGGGATACCGTATCAGACCCTAATTGCGAGCGTCCTGCACAAGTACGTAACCGACCAACTCGTCGATGAACGAGACATCCGCAAGGCCCTCGAGGTTGTTAGTGCGGGCGACCAGGAATAGGGGATAGGACGTCCGGCTCCGTGCCCAAACCCGTCATCGCCCTCGACGATAAAGACCACGCCGTGAATCCGGCGGAGCGAGAGTAGCACCATGCCCGTCTTCGCGACCTACCTTCATCCCGAGTCATTCGAGACCTCGAGACCACGAGATGAGATCTCCTTCGTCGGGCAGTCGCTTCCCTGCTTCGATGGCGTGCGACAGGCGCTCGTCGAGGCGCTTCCTGGCTACCCCTCGGTTCCGCCTGCCCGCTGCGCGCTCGAAGACTTCGAGCGGGTCCACGACCCGGACTACCTGCGCTCGCTCAGGCGGCTCGCAGACGGGGATCCGGAGACGGCAGAGCCGAGGCGAAGCGCGGAGTGCTCCGGCCTCGAGTTTGCGCTGCCGGGCTACGATGCAAACGCGGACTTCGAAGAGCTCACCGGGAAGGTCTGCCGGTTCGCCGAGCGCCAGGACATATCCATCCTCTCAACGCATGGCGGCGGATACAGGCGGCGGGTGGCGGTTGAGGCTGCGGTGCGTCACATCGGAGCAATGCGCAACTCAAGCAAGAGATGAGGCACTTAGGGCCTTGCCAAAAAGATTGGAAGGGGTACCGCATGCGGGCTAAACTCCCATGCCGTGAGTTCCGTGCACCGAACTGTCTTCCAAAGAGCACAGACGATTCTCAGCCGGTACGAGAGCGAGCTCGTAGACATAACGGTTCACCCTCTGGACGGCGACCCCGGGTTACTGCACGTACGACTTACCGGGGACCTTGAAACGGGCTTCAATTTCTGGCGACACGTTCTCGCCGAGGTTTGCACGATAGGCGTGAGCGTGCTCCTGCTGGACACCGGTAGACATCCTCTCGGGACACGCGCCGCCGAGTATCTGGCTAAATGGCCGTCGGCAAACCGAAAGCATAGTCGCGTGGGGTTGACCATTTGCACACCAGAGACCGATATCAGTGAAGCCCTGAGCGAACAGGTGTCGCAGCGGGGCGACGCACTGGTTCATGATATGCAGACCGCCATTCGCCTGGCCAGGCAGCTGGCCACCGACAGCAATGTCGAGGTTGCGGCTACACCGCCGTCCCCGGAGCTTCAAGCGTTCGTGCGGCAGCTCGGTCCTGTTCCTATATCGGACGACCTCGAGTACAGAATGTCACAGTCGGCAGAACGACCGGAGGTGGCAACGGTCCGACTACGGGGTCGCATCGACAATAGCCTGCTGGGATCGATAGTCGGCATTGGAAAGCTCTTCTACGACGCGGGCTTCCCTCTGCTCCACTATGATCTTGCCGATGTCGTAGATGCAACGAGGCTCGAATTTCCTGATCCCTACGCCAAAGTGAAGGTGGTGTGGGGAACGAACCCGGGAGGAGGCCTGGAACTCGTGGCGGTGTCCGGCTATATGCACTGCCAGCGCCTGGCTATCTGGTTGCTGTCCGGCGGACAACCCATGAGCCCCCAGCATGCCAACGCCTCCTGGCGGTTCCTGCTTATGGAACCCAATGCTCTTGCAGCACGGCTCCCGCGCATGCCGGGGCAGGAACTGGTGCACCAGTGGTTCCATGCCATAGAGGCATGGGAGCAACGCGTTTCAGAAGGTCTCGTCCAGGATGGGCCGATCGAAATCGACTGGTCTGAACCTGAAGGTCCTCTCTACGTTTCTCCGGCCGAAGAGCAGAGCTGTCCAACGTGTCGCGGTTCGGTATGGGAAGGCGTACGTGATCGAGCGCTCCTGAGAAGAAACAAATCTATAGGTCGCCCAGTGTTTACAGGGGCTGCAGGCTGCTACAGTTGCCCCCACTGTGGCTCTCCGGTCGTCGTTGCATTCGATGGAACCGTCGCCCATTTCGACCCACCGGATCAGACGTGGTCTAGCCGGCAGCCGCAGCGGCCACTGCCACCCCTGCTCCCCGTCTCACAGACATAACATATGAACTCGCTGAAGTCCCGCTGGCGGCCGCTTCCCGGCAACAGGTTGCGACGCGGGATCACCGCTCGAGCTACCATTGGTCAGTCAAACAGCTCCAGCCCGTCTATGTAGTCGCATTCCCGCTCATCGGATCCGGCCTCCACCATGCCGAGTCGGATGAACATCCGCTCGAGTCGATACCGGTGAATCTTCGCCCTGTAGGGCTCGAGGTTTGACCCGAGGACCTTGTCGAACATGCGCACGATCTCCGTGTGCGGCATCGATTGAGGGCGGATCTTCATCAGAGCCTTTGTGGCCCGTTCTTCGTCTTTCAGAATCGGGTAGATCAGACCAAGGGCGACTGCGGTCGACCGGCTGATACCGCACCAGCAGTGAATTGTGAAGCCGGTAAGCTTCGGGTCGCCTGCGGCTCGGCGCACGAAATCGATGATGCGGTCAACATCGCCCGGCTCCGGGATTCGCCGCTCCGCGGCGTCCTCCGGCAGATCTTCGACGCGCTCTTCGTCGTAGAACTCGAGCTCAAGAACCTCACAGAAAGCAGCCTCGATCTCGGGAGCGAGCGTTTCTCCGGGATTGCGGATGGAAATGCAATGGCTGAAGTGGCCTTTGCCGGCCTTGATTCGATCGCGGAGCTCATGCTCCCCGAAGTCTTGGATTCCGATTCGTCTCATGGGCGCGTTGTCTCGGTTCCTATTGGAACAATGTGATAGGCTGCTAACTACGATTCTATCATGCCAAATAGAGAGGGTTCTGAGATTCCGGTGATCCCGATTCAGATTCTCAGCAGGTACGATCTCGCACAGAAGATCGAGCTCGGCGATCGCGTGTACAGCCATTGCATCTCAATCACCGATCCCGCCGAAGCAATGCCATCAGAGTTACTTGCCGAGTTCCGAGAGACTCTTCAACTCCAATTCCACGACATCGAGAGGCGGGGCGATATGCCCGGGTCGAGAAGGCCTCGGCTTGTGAGCAGGCGCCATCTCAAGCGCGTCCTCAGGTTTTACAACCGCACTCGAGCGTCGGCGACCGGCTACACGGTCCACTGCCATGCCGGCGTCCATCGGTCCACCGGGGTCGGTCTCGCGCTTCTCTATCTTGAGCTCGGTTCCGACGCGGCTGCGGCTGAAGAGCTCCTGCGATTGAAGCCGTTGCCCATGCCGAACCGTCGAATGGTTCGTCTACTCGACTCGATTCTCGGCAGTGATCTCGCACGCGACACGGAGCGTCTCTGGTCGAGAGCTCGAGATTTCCTGGATGGTAATATCAACATCAACTCGGACGATTATCTGGACGAGCTGGAGAGTGCTGAATGAACAAGAGAGGAATGCACGATCCGCGAGGTACGCCCTACCCTTTTCATGCGTCGCTGAAGGAGTTTCGATGGCAGAACCGGCCCCTGGTGATTCTCGCGCCGTCTGATCGAAACGATGACTACGCCGAGCAGCAGCGGAAACTCAAGGGGGCCGCTAAGGCACTCGCCGACCGTGAAATGGTCGTGATACACGCTCTCGGCGGCAGCGACCCGAGCGGGACGACGACCGGGCAGATAGAGTTCTTCAACACCTCACCGCCGCGCAGACAGACATTACGCGCCGCCGACGTCGACAGCTTGCGCGAGAAGTATGGCGTAGACGGGCAGCATTTCGTCGTGCTTCTGATAGGAAAGGACGGCGGAGTGAAACTGCAATCCGAGGAGCCTGTGACGACGACCGAGCTGTTCTCGCTCATCGATTCGATGCCGATGCGCAGACGCGAGATTCGCGATTCAGAAAGCCAGTGAAACGCCGGGACGACGGCGGATGCGGCGACCGCGACGCCGACTGCAGTGAGTCCTCTTCTCGCTGGAAGGGATTGACTGAATTCTGATCAAAGCGGATAAGTACAGCACTTGAGAGGTGT
>CAYOFA010000188.1:1602-6283 GCA_964402885.1 uncultured Spirochaetaceae bacterium | reverse complement strand
CGGTAGAGCTCGATGAGGGGATCGACGATGCGCCGCAGAGTCGGACTGAATCCCATCACCAGGCCCAGAGGAGTGGCCGTTACCGCGGCCAGGCCGAATCCGGAGAGCAGGCGGGCCATGCTGCGCGCGAGATGCTGCAGCAGTGTGCCGCCGCGATAGCCCTCCATGCTCACCTGCACGAATGCCTCCGCCACGCTGCTCGGGCGGGGCACGAAGAGTTCGGGAACCACTTCGAGCGCAGCCACCACGAACCATAGAATGAGCAGCGCACCGATACCTACTATGCCGTAGAGCCGGCCGAATCCCCAACCGCTCGTTCGTCGCATCCGTTCCACTTCGGTCTTCCTACGGCTCGTTCAGCGACCAGTCGTACTCGTAGCGGACCCGGCCGTCGAACTCGCGCAGCCGGTTCGCGGTTTCGCCGCCCACGTACTCCAGGAGATGATTCACGACGCCGTCCAGTGAGTCACCGAAGTCGGCGACGTACCAGTTGTAGATCTCCGAAAGCACCAGTCTGTTGCCCTCGAACCTCACTCCGCGCGGATGGGTGATGTAGTCCACCGCGGACTCCTCGAAGACGGGGCGCCAGTTGTCGGCGGTCAGTGGCTCCGGGTACAGGTTCGGGCACCCGATGCTCGCGCAGTTCACGACGTAGTGGATGCGCTCATCCTGCCAGATAGGCCGGATGATGCGGTGCTCCACGTCGTTCAGTGTGAGCGCCTCGCCTTCCACGCGGAGAAGCTCGTCATCCCAGGGGCCCTGGCTGAACATGCCTTCTCCAATGTCCCGGATGGAATCCACCGGGTAGTTATCCAGGATAAGATCGATAGTGGCCGCATTGTAGAGGTTGATCCAGTAGGCGAGCTGCTCGTCGCGGTTGAGCCCGGAAACGGCGACCGCCTGAAGCCGATCGAGGTAATCCTGCAGGCCACCGTGGTCGGCACGGCTTACATCGCCGTATGCGACCCGATTCACGCCGCTCGGGTGGTCGGCAATCAGGTACTGATCGAGGAACTCGCCCCATGCCGAATGATCGATCGTCTCTTCGGATGATGCGTCGTGGGCCTCCCATCGTGGCCAGAGCTCTGCCTGAGGGGCGGCGGTTGCCGCCGCGCCGACGAGAAGGAAGGCGCACGCCGCGATTACCCACCGTGGCGCTCGGCCGCTCGTGTTCCGCTCGCTTTTCATGACGGAAAGGGTAATACAAAGAGATTGCAGTTGCAACTTTTTTGATGGTGCCGGGCGTGTATTTCGGAGGCGCCGCTCGTTGCGAAGCGTATGGTGCTGCACTATAGTGGCGGTGAAGGAGACCCAATTGCATGCCGACCGGTAAACCTGTCGAAGAGCCGCTGGCCGAAGCGCGGCGCGTCGCCCACGGGATTCGAAAACGTGCGCTCGCCCTCACCATAGAGAAGAACGGCTGCTACCTGAGCCAGGCGCTGTCCTCGGCGGAAACGCTCGCGGTGCTCTACACGCGCGTGCTGAATATCGGCCCGAGCGAAGGGCCGGCTGTGCCTCCGCCGTTTCCCGGAGTGCCCCGCCCGGGGCATCATCCGCTCGGGGCGGCCTATAACGGCCCGCGCGACGCCGGGCACGACCGGCTCCTGCTGTCCGCGGCGCACTATGCGGTTGCGGTGTACGCGGCGCTCGTAGAGACCGGCCGCATGGCACCCGAGGGACTCGGTCAGTTCAACACCGACGGCAGCTCGGTGGAGATGATCGGCGGCGAGCACTCTCCGGGGATGGAGCTTACGACCGGTTCCTTCGGGCAGGCGCTGAGCCAGGCCGGCGGCATCGCCCTCGCACGACGCGTGAAGGGCGAGGGCGGCCGTACGGTGGTGTTCATGTCCGACGGTGAGTTCGAGGAGGGGCAGACCTACGAGGCCGTGCAGGCGCTCGTCCACTACGGGCTCGACAGCGTGCTGGTTTTCGTCGATGTGAACGGCCAGCAGGTCGACGGTGCCACGAAGGACGTCATGAACATCGACACGCTCGCCGACCGGCTGCGGGGCTTCGGGGCGGCCGTGGAAGCGGTCGACGGACACGACGTCGAGGCCCTCGAGGCGGCCGCGCGCACCGAGCACAGGGGTGTCCCACTTTTCGTACTGGCTCACACCGACAGCACCCGGGGCGTGCCGCTTCTCGAAGAGAGAAAGCCGCACGTTCACTTCGTCCGGTTCAAGTCCGCGGAAGAGAAGGCCGAGTTCGAGCGTTTTCTCGAGGAGATGTAGCAGATGGAACTCGTACAACAAGTCCATGAACGGAATCTGGTCTCCTGGGCCGCCGACAAACCCGCGGTGGTCGTGTTTTCCGGTGACCTTACCGGCTCCACCGAAATCCGCTCCTTTCGCGATACCTATCCCGACCGCTTCTTTAACCTTGGGATGGCCGAGCAGAACATGATGAGCTGGGCCGGCGGCATGGCCCGTGAGGGCTTTACCCCCTTCGTTCACACCTTCGCCGTGTTCCTCTATCGCCGTGCACTCGATCAGATCGAGATGTCCATCGCCTATCCGAATCTGCGGGTGCGCATGTTCGGTTTCCTGCCGGGCATTACGACGCCGGGCGGCGTCAGCCATCAGGCCATCGACGACATCGCGGTGCTTCGCGGCCTGCCGAACATGACGATACTCGAGGTGGGCGATGCTACCGACATCGAGAGCGTTCTCGACGTCGCACATGCGGTTGACGGCCCCGTCTACGTGCGGATGCTCCGAAAGGAGGTCCCGCGGCTCTTCCCCGCTTCAGCGGCCATGGAGCTCGACACTGCGAGGGTGGTGCGCGAGGGGGACGACGTCACTGTGATCACCTCCGGCATCTGCACCGAGGAAGCCATGCGCGCCGCCGCAGCCCTCGAGGCGAGAGGCGTTTCAGTCGAGCATCTTCACATCACCACGCTCAAGCCTTTCTCCGACGAACGCGTGGCGGAGGCCTGCGCGAAGGCAAGGTGCGGGGTAGTGACCCTCGAGAATCATACGACGATCGGCGGCCTCGGCAGCTGCGTCGCCGATCTCATGGCCGAGCGCGGAATCGCGAACCGCCTTACGAAGCTCGGTCTCTTCGATACCTACGCCCATGGGGCATCGCGGGAGTACCTCATGAAGGAGTACCGCCTCGATGCGATGAGTCTCGTCGAGGCGATCGCGGGCCTCGTCGGAGAGCGGCTCGACGTCTCCGAAGAGGAGCTCGCAGAGGTCCGGCTCTCGGACTTCACCGGCGAGGGACAACTCGAGGCGCTGTAGGCGGTAGCTGCTGCCGGAAGCCGCGGTTGCAGGCCCCCGGGCCGCGGCATCGGCCTCGCGGCCCGCTTTTCTCCGGCCGCGCGCGATGGTATCTTTCCGCTGACAGCACACTCAGGAGGAATCACCTATATGCTTCAGAACAGACCGGGTCTTGCCGCAGGCAACTTCGTCGCAAGCGCGGGAATCTCGGATATTCAACGGACAGTACTCAAGAACGTATACCTGTGGATGACCGCCGGGCTTGCCATCACCGGTGTCACGGCGACCTACGTTGCATCCAACGATGCGCTGGTGGGCGCGATCGCGGGGAATCCCATTCTGCTTTTCGGCCTCATCATCGGTGAGCTCGCGCTGGTGTTCTTCCTCTCAGCACGCATCCAGACCATGACGCCCATGACCGTCACCCTGAGCTTTGCCGGCTACTCGCTGCTCAACGGCGCAACCCTGTCCATCGTGTTTCTCGCCTACACCGGGGGCAGCATCGCCCGGGCCTTCTTCCTTGCTGCCGGTATGTTTGCAGCGATGAGCGTCTACGCGATGACCACGCGACGCAACCTCGCGAGCTGGGGAAGCTATCTCTTCATGGGAGTGATCGGGTTGATCCTTGCCTCGGTGGTTAACATGTTCCTCGCAAGCGCCGCGTTCGACTGGATCATCTCCCTTGCGGGCGTTGCGATTTTCCTCGGTCTTACCGCATACGACACGCAGCGCATCCTCGCGCTGACCGACCAGTGGTCCGAAGGGATGGATGAGACGCGCTACATCCAGCTGTCCGCCCTCGGGGCGCTCAGCCTCTACCTCGACTTCATCAATCTGTTTCTGTTTCTGCTGCGCCTGTTCGGAAGCCGCGACTGATCGGCGGGGCGGTCGGCTCAGCTCATGAGGAGCAGGCTGAGGGCCATGACGACCATGCCGCCGAAGAGCCCGTAGAGACTGTCGTGCCCCTTGCCGTAGGCACGGCTCGTGGGCAGGAGCTCGTCGAGGCTGATGTAGACCATGATGCCGGCGACACCGCTGAAGAGGATTCCCATGAGCTCCGGCGGAAAGGCGCCGTCGGGGTCGGCGACAATCAGTCTCAGCGCGAGATAGGCGATAACCGCCCCCACCGGCTCGGCGAGCCCGCTCAGGACCGAGTACAGAAAGGCCTTCTTGCGGTTTCCCGTGGCGTAGAAGATCGGCACCGAAACGCTGATCCCTTCCGGAATGTTGTGCAGCGCAATCGCCACGGCAATGGCCACGCCGAGTGCCGGGTCCTCGAGCGCGGCGAGGAAGGTCGCCAGCCCTTCGGGAAAGTTGTGGATGGCGATGGCCAGCGCCGTGAAGAGCCCCATGCGCATGAGTTTCTGATGGGGGATGTCCGGCTCGCCGGCTTCGGACTCGGCGCGGGTCGCGGCGGTGCCACCCGCTTCCGCATCCGCCGCCTCGTCGCCGGCGGCAGC
>CAYOFA010000188.1:0-1502 GCA_964402885.1 uncultured Spirochaetaceae bacterium | reverse complement strand
GCACAGTCCGCCTCGTCTATGTCCATGTCATGCAGGGGCGCCGTCTCCGATTCGGCCGGCGTTTCGTGCGGGTTCTCCTCCGCCGGGATCAGCGTATCGATGAGCCCGATGAAGAGCACACCCGCGAAGAACGCGCCCGCGTTCACCCAGTTTCCCCAGTAGTCGCCGTAGGTGACGGCAAGCGACTCCGAGCCCTTGAGAAAGATCTCCACGAATGAGACGTAGAGCATGACGCCGCCGGAGAAACCCGTGGCGACGGAGAGAAAGCGGTAATTCGTACGCTTTGCCGTGAATGCAATGACGCTCCCGATACCGGTGGCCATTCCTGCAAACACGGTCAGCCCGAGAGCTACCCAGACGTCTTGCATATGCGTTCAGGTTCCTTTCTACCCGTGGCCGGTGACTGTCACCGCGGGCGCCGCCGAGGCTCCGGTGCGCGCCGCGTTGCGCCGCGGCGCGCCGCACTCGCCGCACTCGCCCGGGCGCTCAGCGGTTGTAGAAGCTCGGAAGCGGCCGGCCCTGTTCCTTCCAGTGTGCCACGATTTCCGGCGCCTTGCCCACGTTGTTGAGAACATCGAGCTTGCGCTCTACCATCCGGACGATTTCCTCCCGCGCGGGGCCGAGATACTTGCGCGGGTCGAACTCTTCCGGTTTCGTGGCGAAGATCTCGCGGATCTTTGCCGTCATGGCAAGGCGGAGGTCGGTGTCGATGTTGACCTTGCACACGCCGTAGGTACGCACCGCGTTTGCAATCTGGTCCTCGGGAACGCCCATGGCATTGGGGAGCGCACCGCCGTATTTGTTGATGTACTCGACGTACTCCTGGGGCACGCTCGATGAGCCGTGCATCACGAGCGGGACGCCCGGACAGGTCTGCATGATCTCCTCGAGGCGGTCGAAGGCGAGGGTGGGTTCCTTGGAGAACTTATAGGCGCCGTGGCTCGTGCCGATCGCGACGGCGAGGCTGTCGAGGCCGGTACGCTCGACGAACTCCTTTGCCTGCTCGGGGTTGGTGAGGAACTTCTTGAGGTTCTTCTCGTACTCCTCCGCGGAGAGGCCGACGACATCCTCCTCGATTCCGCCGAGTTGCCCGAGCTCCGCCTCGACCACCACGCCGGCGGCGTGGGCATGCTCGACGACCTCGGCGGTGAGCCGCACGTTCTCGTCGAACTCGTGGTGTGAGCCGTCGATCATGACCGAGGTGTAGCCGTCGGCGATACACTCATCGAGCAGCTCCACCGTGTCACCGTGGTCGGCGTGCACCGCGATGGGTACGTCAGGGTACTCCTCGACCGCGGCGTCGATGATGTTCTTGAGAAAGCGGATATTGGCGTACTTGCGGGCGCCCTTGGATATCTGCAGAATCACCGGGCTCTGCTTGTTTGCACAGGCCTCGATGACACCCTGGGCGATCTCCATATTGTTCACATTGAAAGCTCCCACGCCGAATCCGCCGTTGTAGGCGAGGTCGAACATGGGTTTGGTTGTCATGAGCATGGGGG
>CAYOFA010000187.1:1392-6307 GCA_964402885.1 uncultured Spirochaetaceae bacterium | reverse complement strand
CGCCGAGGAGCACCACGCCCGGCAGGATGCGGCCGGTGTAGCTCGTTCCGACCCCGCCGGTGGCCAGAAGGGCGATGGCGGCACTGACGATGGCCGGCCCCGCTATCATCTGAAAGCGGGGGCCGCGGCGGTCGGTTACGGCGCCTGAGGGGCCCGAAAACAGCGTGATGAGCACAGTCGTCGGCAGTACCGCGAGCCCGGCCATGGTCGCGCGGTAGCCGAGAAGCTGCTGCAGAAAGAACGAGAGCAGAAAGAGCGTTCCCGAGAACGAGAAGTAGATGAAGAGCGTGGCCAGGTTCGCGCCTGCAACCTGGCGGGTGAACATCCGGTAGGGGACGACGGGGTCGGTGACCCGCGCCTCGGTAACGAAGAAGGCGATCACGGCCAGGACGCCCGCAGCCAGCATGATCCAGCTGCCGGGTCCGAACACATCCTGCGATGCGCGGATGAGCGAGAAGGAGAGGCCGAAGAGCGCCACGAAGGCGAGCGCCGCGCCGGCCCAGTCGAGCCGTCGCCCCTCCTGTCCGGGGAGACGGGGTACGAACAGCACCGAAACCGTGAGAGCCGCCAGGGCCAGCGGCGCCATTGCCAGGAAGACGAAGCGCCAGGAGATCTCGGCGAGGAAACCGCCGATGAAGGGCCCGAGCGCGGCAATTGCGCCGGATACGCCTGCCCACAGTCCGATGACCGTCCCCCGCTCGGAGTCCGGAAAGACGTTGGTGATGATCGCGAGACTTCCCGGTACCATCAGCGCCGCGCCCACCCCCTGGAAGGCGCGGGCGGCGATCAGCAGCGGCACCGACGGGGCGAGGGTGCTCAGCACGCTTCCCACGGTGAATATCCCGATGCCCGTGTTGAAAATGCGCTTCACGCCGAAGAGGTCACCGAGGGCGCCGCTTACGAGAATGAGGCCGCCGAGGGCGAGGGCGTAGGCGTTTACGATCCACTGAACCCCGGTGATGGTCGTGTCGAGAGCGCGCTGTATCGTGGGGAGGGCAATGGTCACTGCGGAGTTCATCAGGAATCCCACCCCGCTCGCCAGAATGCAGGCGGCGACAATGAGTTTCCCTTCGCGGGAGGAGAGCGTGATAGTGCTCATGGGCTACTGCACCAACCGGGGCAGGAACTCGGAGAAGAACGGCACGTAGGTGATGAGAAGCACCACTACGAGCTCCACTGCGAAGAAGGGCAACACGAATCGGTAGAGTCGCGGCATGGATTCATTGAAGCGGTAGGAGGAGAGAAAGAGGTCGAGGCCGACAGGCGGGGTGATGAATCCGAGTCCGAGGTTTGCTATGAAGATTGCGCCGAGGTGCACCGGCGCGATGCCGAAGAGCTCACCGAGGGGTACCACCAGTGGTGCAACGATGAGTATCGCCGAGAATATGTCCATGAGGCAGCCGGTCAGTAGCAGCGCGCCGTTTAGAATCAACAGAAACACAAACCGACTCGTCACGTGATCCCGCATCCAGTCTCTGAGAATGACGGGAACCTGCGCATCGACGATATAGAAGCTCAGACCCCGCGCGGCGCCGAGGATGATGAGCACGCCGCCGACGATCGTGATGCACTTCAGCGCCACCTCCGGCAGGCGCCCAAGCGGTATCTCGCGCCGTGCCGCAACCTCCACCACGAGGACGTAGGCGACTGCCAGCGCGGCCGTTTCCACGAGTGTCGTCAGTCCGGAGAAGAAGGCCACGACGATGACGACGGGCAGCATGATCTCCGACATCGCCGACGTCAGCGCGGACATCGCCTCGCGCGGCTCGAACGGGCGACGCGTGTTTCCCCGTCGTATGGAGACCACCACCCCTATCGCGATGAAGGCAAGTGCGATGAGGGTTCCGGGGACGATGCCGGCGAGGAACATGTGGAAGATGTTCACCTGCGCAATGGTTCCGTAGATGATGATGGCGAGGCTCGGCGGGAAGAGGAGCCCGACGTTGCTCGTCGAGGTGAGAAGGCCGACCGTGAAGCCCTCCGTATGCTCGCCGCGCGTGTAGAGGATGTAATAGAGCAACCCGCCGAGGGCAAGAATGGTCACGCCCGATGCACCGGTAAACGAGGTGAAGAACGCGGAGACGAGGACCGTCGCGATCACCAGACCGCCGGGCAGCCATCCGAACCACGCCCGGAACAGGTCGACGAGCCGCTCGCCCGCCTTGCTTTCGGAGAGAATGTAGCCGGTGAAGGTGAAAAGCGGTATCGCCGGGATGGTGCTGTCGGTGAGGACGTTGTAGGCCTCGTTGGGAATGACCTCGAGGGCGCCGCCGACACGTGCGAAGAGCAGGAGCGCGGCGCCGGATAGCACGATGAACAGCGGCGTGCCGACGAACGCCGACGCCGCGATGACCACGAGAAGGGGTATCGCGATCCGCGGCACCACGCGGTACCAGATATCGAGCAGACCCTCGAACCAGGCCGGCAGCTGTGGCGCGATCATGTAGGCGACGTTTGCCACGGCGGGGAGAGCGAGAAAGCTCCCGACCACGAAGCCGGAAACGCCGACGGCGATTTGCGTCGGTTTCACCGTGGCGGTGCGGGTGAAGCGCAGCGCCATCACCAGCAGTCCGATGGGGATGACGGCGACGAACACCCTCGTCGGAACGATACCGACCATCTGGCCGGCGGTGAACCCGACGACGGCGAGCGAGAGCGCGCTCCAGGCCAATGCCACGGCGATGGTGACCGAAATGAAGCCGGTTACGTCATCGAGCACGGTGCGCACGCGGGAGCGCTGCGTACCGTAGCCGCCGGAAATGGAGAGGTGGCGGCCCTCACGGGCGGTGATCATCCCGCCCACGAAGGCGAGAACGAGCACGAGGTGCACCAGATACGCACTCTGTCCGAGAATCCCCGTTGCGAAGACCGTGCGGAGCAGGATCTCGAGGAGGGGGAACGCCGCAAGGAGAAAGAGCGCGGCCACCGCCACGCCGTTCTCCAGCACGCGGAAGCCGCGGCCGAGCGGATGCTCGGGCAGGAGCACGTGGGGGCTCGACACACTATCTCCTGTATTCGTCGAGATAGCGCTGGATTCGGCGGTAGGTCTCCTCGTCGAATACGGGGCCGACGGTGACCTCGAGGCTGCTCTCGAACTCCTCGAACCACCGGTCGCGCTCGGATTCCGAGAGCTCGATGATGTTCAGACCGTACTCGGTCATCGTTTCGACTGCTTCCGCTTCGAGCTCATTGACGGCGGTGCCGAGCCGGCGGGCCTCGCGCTCGACCGAGGCCACGAGGTCCGGTTTCATATCGTCGGATACGCGGCGCCACGAGCGCTGTGTCACGATGAAGGATCCGAGGAAGGGGGCTACGTCGAGGTCCAGCATGTTCTGCGCGCGTGCGAACCACTGGAATCCGGCGGCCGCGATCGGGCTCGCGTAGAAGGCGTCGACCATGCCGCTGTTGAGGGAGGTGAGCAGGGCGTTCTGCCGCATCGGCACGACCTCGTATCCCATGCGGCGGAAGGCGCGCGCGGTCTGGGGCTGGTCGTCACCGACAGCGAGCGCCAGATCCTTCAGGTCGGCCGGGCGCCGTATGGGCTCGTTCGCGAAGAAGTTCACCCAGCCCGCCTTTGACCACCCGATCACTTCGAACTGGGTGCCTTCGATGGATTCCTCGATGTCGGGACGGAGCCGCTCGAAGACGTAGTCGAGCTCCTCGTCCGAGCGGATCAGCACGGGCGCCGAGAGGGCGAAGATCTCATCGGAAAGAAGCGCCAGAGAGTCGCTGGTGAACAGTGCCCCCTGGATCTGGCCGATTCGCATCTTTCGAATGATATCGTTCTGCTCTCCGGCGATGCCGTTGTGGAAGATCTGCAGGGTGACCTGTCCCCCGGAGATCTCGCGCCAGTCGGCCGCGATGCGATTGAGCGCCCGACCCCAGGGTGAGGACTCGGGAGCCGCGCTTGCAATCTTGAGCGTGAACGCGCTCGCGGTTCCGGCTGTTACCACCAGCATGGCAATCGCCAGGGCGAGGGCCGTGATCGACCGTCTCATTCATCTTCCTCCTCTGTGTTCTCTGTCTCGTCGAGGCCGACGACGAAGAATCGATCCAGGTTGTCGAGGTAGAATCGCGCCTCCTCCTGCTTGATGGTATTGATAAGCCGGTACCGCGGATAGGCCTCGGCGTCCACTTCGAGCGCCTGCTCCATGAGCTCGACGAACCGACGGATCTCCTGTTGCGGGATGGCAACCGAGGTTCCGAGGGCGACGTAGGGTGAGGCCCTTCTGCCCTCGGCGAGCTCGACCGCCCGCTCGAAATGGTGCTCCGCCTTCTCGCGGCTGCCGCCGAGCCCTTCGGGAAGACCGGCATAGTAGGTGATGTAGAACTCGTGGATGGCGCCGTCGTCATAGTCCGGGTCGAGCTCGAAGGCGCGGTCCATGAGCGCCCCCGCACGCGTCGCCTGCATGGAGAGGCCGATGTCAAAGGGATCGGTGGACACCGCACCCAGCCAGCCCGCGGCGGCCCAGTACAGATACGGCACGTCCTCGGTGGTGGTTTCCCCGAGGACTGCGGGGTCCTCGCTCCTGGCGCTCTCGGTGAATCCGGGGTAGCGGAGCTCGAGCGCCCGGAGCGCGCGGTCGCGCCCGCGGATGTAGAGGTTCTTGGCCCGGGAAATGAGCTCCTCGCGTCGCTCGTATTCCGCCTGGTCGAGCATGGTGGCCCGCGTCTGCAGGAAGCCGTTCGCGTAGCTTACGTAGGCGCTCGCCGATGAGAGCAGAAGGTCCTCGTTCTCCGGATCCTCGAGTAGGAGCGTGTCGTAGAGTTTGAGCACGAATGGCAGGGCGTCGCCGACGAGCTCGGGATCGTTGTCCGAGGAGAAGGCGTCGGCCTCTCCGCCGCCGGTCGACAGGGCGTCGGAAACGGCACGCACCGCGATGCGGTTGATGGAGCAGCCGGCAAGCACGAGGAT
>CAYOFA010000187.1:0-1292 GCA_964402885.1 uncultured Spirochaetaceae bacterium | reverse complement strand
GCGAGGATATCCGTCGGGTCGTTGCAACGACAAAGGAAACCTACGGGCGCATCGACACTCTGTTCATCAACGCCGGCGGTCCGCCCCCGGGAGTGTTCGCCGATCTCGATGAAGACGCCTGGCAGGGCGCGGTCGAGCTCACTCTCATGAGCGCCGTCCGACTGGTGCGGGAGACCCTTCCCACCATGCGCGCGCAGGGTGAGGGAAGCATCCTCGCCTGCACCTCGGTGAGCGTGAAGCAGCCGGTCGATGGACTCATGCTCTCCAACGCGCTCCGCATGGGTGTGACGGGCATGCTCAAGACTCTGTCCAACGAGGTCGGTCCCGAGGGCATTCGGGTGAACATGATTCTGCCGGGATGGACGAGGACTCAGCGCGCGGTGAGTCTCCTTGCCGGACGTGCGGAGAAGGCCGGTACGACACCCGAGGAGCAGGAGACACAGCTGACCGCCGGCGTGCCCCTTAGGCGCATGGGAGAGCCCCAGGAGTTTGCTCGAGCCGCTGTCTTCCTCTCCTCACCGGCCGCCGGCTACATCACCGGCGTGTCGTTGCTCGTGGACGGCGGGATCTACAAGGGAAGCCTCTGAGCGGGCCGCCGGCGCCCTCGCTACGCGGGTGAATACATGAGCTCGTAGTAGCGGTTTATGCGACCGGCGAGCTCCTCGACGCTGAAATACCGAGCCTCGCGGATGAACTCCCGGCCGTCCGCGTAAACGAGCACGGCCGGGATGGTGAACACCTCGAAGCGGCCCGCGAGAATGGGGAATCTGTCGAGGTCTATGTCGTACGCCTCGATCCGGGGAAAATCCTCGAGCATCGCGGCGACCCTGGGTTTCAGCGCTGTGCAAACACCGCAGTCGGGCCGCGAAAGATAGAGCAGTTTCATTCCCTCGCTCGAGAGGATATCGTCCACCTGGGACGCGTCTTCTATGACATGCATCGGCATAAGATACAAAAAAGGGACGGCCTCGTGGACCGTCCCGGTATGCGTTGCTGCAATCGTAGCGAACGCTACTCGATGGTGATGGCTTCCACGGGGCAGTCTTCTGCCGCTTCCTTCACGGCGTCTTCGAGATTCGAGGGAACCTCGTCAACGATCACCTCGGCAACTTCGTCGCCCATCTGGAACACCTCGGGCACCGTGCTGGTGCACAGCTCACACGCGGTACAGAGATCTGCATCGACCTTTGTCTTCATAATAGTCTCCTCTTGGAGTGGATTTGCGGTTTACGCAAGTATGTCCACGGATTTTATCTATATTGTAGGACCGGCCACGCCTCCTGTCAACAGTT
>CAYOFA010000186.1:0-6334 GCA_964402885.1 uncultured Spirochaetaceae bacterium | reverse complement strand
TTCGCGAACGACTGGCTGCGCGGCGGTGAGTATCCGGAAGGGTATACCGCGTCCATCGAATACAGCCTCGAGACGGTGGTGGACTTCCTCACGACCTTCATCGAGGACGATTCCCTCGCGATTATCATCGGTGACCACCAACCGCGCATCCCCATCGCAGAGCGAAGCTCCACCTTCTCGGTTCCGGTTCACGTGATTTCGCGCAACGAAGAGCTCGTGCGTCGCTTCGGCGCCTTCGATTTCGAGAACGGCTTCGAACCCTCGCAGCCCCTGCCGCACGCCGGCATGGAGGAGCTGCAGCCGATGCTGATAGAAGCCCTGCGCCCGGAGGCGGGCTCGGTCAGGTCCGCCGAAGGGCCCTGATGGTCAGGAGGAACACGAGCGCCACCACTGCGGCGAGCGTTCCGTAGACGATCTGCAGCCGTCCGAGAAGCATCGACCCGAGTAGTCCCCCCACGACGTATCCCACCGGCGCCGCCGCGGCGCCGTATGCCTCGATTGCGGCAAAGACCCGTCCGCGTCCGCCGGCGGGTGCGATGCGCTGCACGAGCGTGATGACCCCGACGTGCACGACGGCGGCGGTGGCGCCGAAAAGTGGTGCCGCGGCAAAGAGCGTTGCCGGCCCGGGGGCGACGGCGACGAGGGCGAGCGCCGCGGAGCCCACGACGAGCGCAACGCGGATCATACCGCCCTCCCGGCCCCAGCGACGGGCGGCGACGGAGGCGGCCGCGAACCCGGCGAGGCCGCCGACGACCATTGCGGCAAACACGAGGCCCGTGAGGACATCACCTGAATCGGTGGACTGCCGCAGCATGAATGGGATGGTCACAACGAGGGGCGCGGAGAGGCCGTACATCACGGTGTTTATCACGGTGAGGGCAAGCAGGCGGCGATCCCCGGCAATCGCAGAGCGAAGAGCGCCACGACCCCGGGTGCTGCCGTGCCCCGGCTCGGCTCCCGGTGCGGTCGGGCGAAGCGCGGCCTCCGGAATCGCGGAGATGAGAAACGAGATACCGTTTGCGACCAGCAGCAGCGGGAGGCCGATCAGCGAGATGAGGACTCCGGCGCTCGCCATGCCGGCGGCGTTACTGAGCTGACCGCTTCCCGCACGGACGGCGTTTGCCCGCGGGAGATGGTCACGGCCGACGAGGTCGGGCATGTAGGCGTGGACGCTCGGGACGAACACCGCCTGCCCGAGACCGGCGAGAAGCCCGAAGCCGAGAAGCAGGACGGCCGAGGGCCGGGCGAGGGAGGCGACGAGGAGGCCGAAGACGATCATCAGGAGGCCGCGGGCGAGATCGCTTCCCACGATGAGGTGCTTTCGCGAAGCCCGGTCTACCAGGTTGCCGATGGGGCGAGCCAGCAATGCCGCAGGCGCGAAGGCGAGGAAGTTGAAGGCCGAAACGAGGGCCGGCGAGTTGAACTGTTCGGTGATGTAGAGGACGGTACCGACGGCGTAGAGCCCCGTACCGAATGTCGAGACACCGGCGCCGCCTGCGACGAGTGCAATGTTTCTCGAAATCCGCCTCGTGAGGGCGTCGTCAGTCGACGGTGCGGATGCGCTCTGAGGCATGGGTACCCGCGGGAAGATACGTGGTCGTCGATACGCGCTCGCGCCGCAGCAGGTAGATGAACCAGCCGAAGGAAATCATCAACAGGAACAGCGACGTTCCGAGTGCGATCGACGCAGCCGGTCCGCTCTCGCCGGCGGCTACCACCACGGCCAGGCTGATGACGGTCACCGCGCATACGGTCTTTCCGAGAAGGTCGTAGCCCCGGGGCGTGGCGACTTCCTCGTGGGAGCCGGGGACGGCAAGGACGAAGAGGTATCGCGCCAGCCCGATGAGGAGAACCCAGGAGTCCACGCCCACGAACACCACCGCGGCAATGGACAGGATCATCGCGAAAGCGGCGTCGTTCTGCATATCCCAGTCTTCACCGAATCGGCTCGAAACGGTCCGACGGGCAATGCGACCGTCGAAGAAATCGCTGAGTACGGCGATCGCGAGGAATAGGGTAAACACGACGCGATAGGTAATGCCGACACCCGAAACCCCGGCAAGGCTGAGGCCGCCGGCTCCCGAACCACCGCCCGCCGCGCCTGCCCCCGCCGTGAAGAGCTCGCTTGCTGCAAGGAGAACGAGAGCACCGGCGCCGAAGCCGAGCCGCAGGGTGGTGATGCGATCGGCGAGCGTGTGCGCGGATACACTGCGATACAGGCGGGTCAGACCGGTGGTTGTCCACACCACGGTGAAGATGGATAACGCCGGCCGGGTGACCGCACCCAGGGGCCAGCCGAGCTCTGCACAGATCACCACCACGACGCCGAGTGCGAGCATCCCGAGGGAGAAACGTTTATCCCAGTGCGTGTACCAGCGCTTCCAGTCGTTCACGTTCATCGAAACATACAAACACGGGTACCAAAAGAACAAGCACCGGCGAGCGCAATCCGGTCACCATCGGCACGGACGGCCCCCGGGTTCCACACCGGAAGGTCTCCGGAGGCGACCCGCCGCGGCGCCGAACGCTCGCCCGGCGTGGGGATGACATACACGCCCGGCGCACCGGTCGCGTCGATGAGCCCGAGTGCAATTGCTGATCCGTCGGGGGACCAGATGCTCGAGGAGCGTGTAAACTGATCGAAACGGTACACAACCTCGTTGGCGAAAATCGGCGAGAGGTTGAGCGGTGCGATACTCTGCGCGGAGCCGTCTGCGAGATCGAGCACGGTAAGCGCGACGACGAGCTCGGAGGGATTCTCCCCGCCGAAGGCGGGTTGGAGGAACGCGAGCCGGCTGCCGTCCGGTGACCAGAAGAAGGCCATCACCGACGGGGCGTCCTCGATCGGCTTCGGCTCCTCGCCCGCCTCCGGCCGGTCGTTCGTGGCCGGGGAGGCTGCCGGCGTGATGTAGAGCTGACCGCGAATGCCGCCGAAACGGGTCGTCACACCGTCGGTATGGGCAATGTGGCGGCCGTCCGGGCTGTAGGAAAACGCTGTTCGCCCCTCGAAAGTTGCAAGGCGTCGCGTTACGCCGCTTTCGAGGTCCACGGCCAGGATTCGACCGCCCTGGAGGCTCGACGCCTCCGGCGAGCTCGATGATCCCGATGCGTCCGATGACCCCGACGTGCCCGTTTTCCCCGAACGTGTGGCGACCAGTGCCTCGCTGCCGTCCGGCGAGCACGCGGGGGCGCGGAAGGGGGTGGGGTCGTCCTCGATGATGCGGGGCCGGCCGCGAGGCCGGCCGGCAGTGTTGCGGGCGCTGCCGGCGTCGTCGTCACTGCCGCTACCGTTCCCCGCGTCGCCGCCGGCCTCGAATACGGCGACGCGCCCGCCGTAGCGGCGTGTGCCGTCGACGTGGGCGAGAATCTTCGTGCCGCCCGCGCAGAACGTCCAGTGGAGCGGGCGTCCGGTCACCAGCGTGCGCGCGGATTCCGACTCGCGCCCGCTCCGTCCGCCAGGCTCCCCCTCTTCGTCGTCGACCGCGCGCAGCTCGAGCTCCGAAGACCCGGGTCTCGCGCCGACGACGGCGAGCATCCGGGCCTGCGGAGACCAACCGAGATAGAGTGGAGATACGGCGGTACGCGCAACGAGGGTGCGCCGCGTTTCACCGTCCGCGCCGACTGCATGCAGCGCCGAGCGGACCCCGCCGTCGCCGTGCTCGAAGCTTATAAACGCAAGAAAACTTCCGTCCGGCGACCAGACGGGGCCCCCGTACCGCAGGCTCGCCCGCTCCGACGTCGCCGGCCGGGCGGTCACCCGGCGATGATTGCGGCCATCGCGGTCGACGGTGTGTATGTTGCCGTCGGTGCCGACGTAGGCGATTTCGGCAAGGGGTTCTCCGGCGTCAGGTGGGACGGGGTAGGCCGGGGCGGGAGCCTGTGGGGCGGGAGCCCCCGGTCCTTCATGCTCCGAAGGGGGCGGAGCCGCAGCGTCGTCGCGGTGCGGCTCGGGGGCTCCTGCGCATCCCGCGACCAGAAGCGCGAAGACGGCGAGAACCGTGACGGGCGCTCGGGCCGAAAGGCCGCCGTGGCCGCGGGCGCGGGAGCAGGCTTTCATCGGTCAGGCCTTTTCCGGCGATGACCCGTTGATCCACTGTTCCCATGCGGCCTGGCTGAATCCGAAGTGGAGCTCTCCGTCGATTTCGAGCACCGGGAAGACGGGACGCTTGCCGTGAGCTCGGGCGAACTCTTTCTTCATTTCCTGCCGGATCTCCTGCGGCTGGCGCTCGAGGTGCACGTATTTGTACGCCCACCCGCGCGATTCGAGATAGCTGCGTGCTTCCTTGCAGGGCTCACAGCGGGTGAGGCCATAGACGACGATCTCATGACCGCTGTCCTCTCCGGGAACGTTCGTGTACTTGGTTTCTGGATGCATACTCTACTCACCTTCAAGCATTGACCAAGTCGCCGCCGGCGTCAAGCTCGCTTCCACCCGACTCGCTTCTTCCCCGAGGCGCATCTGCCGGGGCTTGCGTCCCACGGCGAATCGTGCCATAACGAAGCCAATCATGACAGGCACGTTGATCAACGCAGGCGCTATCATCGTCGGCAGTACTGCGGGCATGCTGCTCAATGCCCGCCTCCCGCGACGGGTTACCGACATCGTGTTCCAGGGGCTCGGGCTGTTCACGCTGTACGTGGGATTCTCCATGGCGTCCCGAACGTCTCACATGCTCCTGATGATCTTCAGTATCGTGCTCGGCAGCATCCTGGGCGAGCTGATGGGACTGGAATCCGGCATGGAGCGTGTGAGCCAGAAGCTCAAGACCCGGCTGAAGTCCTCCAACGAGAAGTTCACCGAGGGGCTGATCACCGCATTTCTCCTCTACTGCATGGGCTCGCTGACGATTCTCGGTGCCTTCGAAGAGGGGCTCGGCGGTGAGCCGAACCTGCTGCTGGCCAAATCGGTTCTCGACGGCTTCTCCTCGGTGGCGCTGGCATCGGCACTCGGCCTGGGGGTCCTGTTCTCCGTCATCCCGCTGCTGGTGTATCAGGGAGGTCTGACGCTGCTCGCAGCACAGCTCGAGGACCTGCTGACAGAGGTCGTTGTCGATGAGCTTTCCGCCGTCGGCGGGCTGCTCCTGATCGGGCTCGGGATCAACATACTCGAGATCAAGCGCCTTCGCATTATGAACATGCTCCCGGCGCTCGTGATAATCGTGGTGCTGACCCTCATATTCGCCTGACGTGAACCCTTGCACCGAAACGCTATACATGAGTATGCTGATCGACATGGTTCCATACGGAGCATAGATGAGCTCGAGGGAAGAGAGAGAGAAACGCAAACACGCCCGCGTATCGCATTCCGGAACCGTTGAGTTCATCACCGATGAAAGACGGTTTCAGGGCAGATCTGTAAATGTGAGCCGCTCGGGTATGCAGGTGGAGGTGCGCCTGCCGGATTCCTTCGAGTCGGTGCGCCGTGTGACCTTCACGCTGCCGACAAGCGACACGGCGATTTCCGTGCCCTTCCGTTTCGTGCGGGCGGACCCCGGCGCGCGCTCGGATGTTGTGGGTCTCGAGTTCGATTTCGAAGACGAGACGCAGCGCCTGCTCATCGAGCAGTTCATCCGCGACATGAAGCAGCGTGCAGACGACGAGGCGGCTGCGGAGATGCGTCGCGTGCCTCGTACCGACTGCACGCTCACCGAGGTTACCTGCACGCGTGCCGACATCACCATAGTGTCGATCGACAATGTCTCCACCGAGGGACTCCTCCTCACCTTTGAGGGTCCGCTCGCTCCGGGCGACGCTCTCGAGCTTCGCGCCGTCCTGCCCGACGACGGGCGCGCGCTCAAGCTCAGCGGGCGGGTGGTCTACGTGATCGGCGGGGGCATGGCCGGAAGCTCGGTGGCGGGAGTGCGCCTTCATCCCGGCTCCGAGGTATTCGAGGCGCGACTTCGCAACTTCATAAGCGAGCGCAGGTCGACCGATGCGCTGCGGGACGTGTATGCCGGCTTCGCGGATACGCAGAACGGAGCAAGCGAGTACCGGATCGAGAGTGTGCAGGAAATCCGCGACCTGCTGACCGAGGCCGAACGACGCAACATCACGATCAATACGCTCTCCGAGCGATCCCTGAAACTGCTCGAATACAAGGTTGCGATGTCGGACGCCCCGGACGCCCCGGACGCTGCCGAGGGCTCGGACGGCCTGGACGAGTGGCTCGTGTTACGTCCCGCCGGTGCTGATGCGGCCGCGAACGGCGATCTCGATGCCGAGGGCGACTTCGCCCGCCGGGCGGAAAGCGTTATGGCTGCCGACGGGGCCGACACCATCTACGTGGCCTTTGCTCTCGACGGGGGAAGCTATGTGTTCCGGACGACGGGCGCAG
>CAYOFA010000185.1:1243-6384 GCA_964402885.1 uncultured Spirochaetaceae bacterium | reverse complement strand
ACTCGACGAGGTGCTCGAAGTGACGGGAAAGCTCGTGGAGTTCTATCCCGAGCACATTCGCAAGGAAGACAAGATCTTCTTCCCCGAGACCGAGCGCCATTACGACAAGGCCGAGCTCGACGCCATGCTCAAGAAGTTCTACGACTTCGACATGCAGATGATCCATGAGAAGTACGTGGACACCGTCGAGGCCCTCGAAATCCAGAAGAAGTAACAGACATGCTTGAAGAGACGATTGCCACCGTTAGCCGGGCGGCGGAGAAAAAGCGGGATCTGATCCACTCGAGTTTCCTCCGATATTTCGTGCTTGCGATGCTTGCCGGCATCTATGTGGGATTCGGTATTCTTCTGATCTTCACGATCGGCGCCCCCTTCGCGGCGGAGGGGGCTGCCGCGACGAAAGCGCTCATGGGCGCGTCCTTCGCCGTGGCGCTGTCCCTGGTGATCTTTGCAGGATCCGAGCTCTTCACCGGGAACACCCTCGTCATGACGGTCGGCGCCCTCGAGCGCCGCGTCACCTGGGGAAACACGCTCCACGTCTGGATTACCTCCTACGTCGGGAACCTGGCCGGAAGCGTGGTGCTTGCCCTGTTGATGGTCCTCTCGGGCCTGGCGACGGCCGGCGTGACCGGTGAGTTCATCCTCGAGGTCAGCGCCGCCAAGATGGGTGCCCCATTCGTCGAGCTGCTATTCCGCGGAATCCTCTGTAACATCCTCGTGTGTCTCGCGGTGTGGCTCGCTCTGAAGGTGGAGGACAAGACCGCCGCACTCATCCTCATTTTCTGGTGCCTGTTTGCGTTTATCGGTGCCGGGTTTGAACACAGCGTAGCGAACATGACGCTCTTCGCCGTGGCGCTGTTCATCCCCCACACCCAGGCGGTGAGTTGGGCCGGGTTCGCCGGCAACCTCGTGCCGGTCACGATCGGAAACATCATCGGGGGCGCCGTTTTCGTGGGAGCCGCGTACTGGTACGTCGGCAACGGGCGTGCGAAGGCCGGGTCGCACTGATTCAGCGCGGCCGCGTGCTGAGCTGAACGTTATCAAAACCATTGCGCCAAATTATCGGATGTGATAATTTAGTGCAATGCGTTTCGAGCGGCTCGTTGAGCTTGCAGGTGATCTGCACTGCTTCTCACCCGGAATGGTGAGCGCGGGTGAGGCGCTGGATCAGGTGCGGGTTCAGCTGAGCCGCTGGGTCCGAAGTGGAACAGTACGTCGCATCTGCAAGGGCTGGTACACCTTAAGTGAACCGTACCGCCGTGTCCGAATCGATATGAACGTCGTCGCCTCGACGGTCAAAACCGGCTCCTATGTCAGCATGCATGCCGCGCTGGCCTTTCACGGCATGATTCCCGAATACGTCGCAGAGACAACCTGTGTTACCACCGGACGCCCGGGTACGATCGACTCACCGTTCGGCCGAATCCGGTACCGCCACATCAAAAAAGACGTCTTCTTCGGCTACTCCCGGGTCGGAAGCGGCTTACAGCAGGCGGTCGTGGCCACGGGGGAGAAGGCGCTCCTCGACCTCTTCTACCTGACCCCGGGGAGCGATGATCCGGAATATATCCGCGGACTTCGCCTTCAGGACCTGGATGACCTCGACAGTGCTGCATTGTCGCGGATGGCCCGGCGGTTCGCATCGCCCAAAATCGAGCGCGCGGCGAGCCTCGTCTCACGACTCGTGGAGGAGGGAGGCGAGATCCGATGAAAGACCACCTACACGACCTCGTTTCTCAAACGTCAACCACCGCCGAAGCAGGACTCATCGTTCGTGAGTACCTCCAGGCACGCGTACTCGAGGCGTTGCAGCGCGCGGGTGCCTTCTCGACGTGGGCATTCCTCGGCGGGACGGCGCTTCGCTTTCTCTTTCGTCTGCCGCGGTTTTCCGAGGACCTCGACTTCTCCCGAATTGGGGTCGAACCGGTGCGCGAAAAGATCCGGGAAGAGTTCGAGCATTTCACCGACCGGGTTCGCGCCGCGTTCGAATCAGAGGCCTACCGGGTCGAGCTCCGCTCCCGCCCCGACGCCGTCGTACAGTCGGCGTTCGTGGGCTTCCCGGGGTTGCCGTACGAACTCGGTCTATCGCGACATACGGGCCAGAAACTCTCGATCAAGATCGAAGTGGATACGAATCCCCCTCCTCACGCCGGCACAGACACGACCATAGTTCGACGACACGTGCTGTTGAACCTGCTTCATTACGACAGAGCCAGTCTATTCGCCGGTAAGCTTCATGCCCTCATATCCCGCCCCTACATCAAAGGCCGCGACGTCTACGATCTCGTCTGGTATCTCAGCGACCCATCCTGGCCGGATCCGAATATGGCACTGCTCACAGCCTCGCTGGTGCAGACCCGCGCCGACAGTGCCGAAACGGACGCTGCCGCATGGCGCCAGACGGTTGCTGACCGAATTGCCGAAACGAACTGGGACCGAGTCGTTGCCGATGTGCGCCCGTTCCTTGAGCAGCCCGATGACATCGCTCTTCTGGAGCGAGAGAATGTGCTTCAATTGCTGAAACGATGAGCGCGGCCTCAGTGGTTGGCACCGCGGAGGGCTTCATTCGTGCCGCCGGTTCCGACGGGACGTGGATGATCGGCACACGCTAAGACGAACTTCCTTGGTATGCGCTGCGGTCGGGCAGCCTGATTACCTCGACCGCGTCGGCGCTCGCGGCGCCGCGGCCCTCATCGCGGGCGCGCCCCGCATCCGTGGCGCCGCGCGCATCGAGGGCATTGAGAAACTCGTCCAACAGCCGATCACGAACCGTGACCACGACCTCTCCCGGGAAGGCGGTCCACGCACGGCGAAGCTCCTTCCAGAGTCCCTCGCCGCGGAGCTCGAGCGGGCCGCACTCGTCGATTACGATGACGTCGGAGTCGTTGCCGGCGGCGCGGGCGTCGCCCTGGCCACGCTGCCACCGAGCAAGCTCCTCGCGGGCGCGCGCGAACGCCTCGGCATCGAACCTGTAGCGGCTCGACGGGGGAGTGGGGTCCGCGGATCGCCGGGCGAAGATCCGCTCCTCGCCGTTCGAAAGAAAGCGGAACCTGTAGGACTCGAGCTCAGGATCCTCGGCATTCAGGTGGAGGGAAATCACACCGGCAACGGACAGCCCCGCGTCCCGAGAGGTCTGAAGCAGCTGCAGGACGCGGGTGGTCTTTCCGCTGCCGATGGGGCCTGTTACGACGATCCGCCTCATGCACCCATGGATTCGGCGGCCGTCGAGCCGGTGATCTCGCAGGCGCCGCCGGAGCAGGCAATCTCACCCTGAAGCAGCGTGTTGTCCTCCTCCTCCGCGATGCCGGTAAGGTCGATGTCGCGGAGCACGGCCGCCATGCGCTCGTACTCCTCCCGGGTGATGTCCTCGAAGGGAGCCTGCTCGTAGGTGCCGCCGTCGTGGGGGAAGACGGTGATGCCGTTGTAGAACTCGCGGTTTGTCCACATCCAGCGTCCGACATCATCCCACTCCTGCTCTTTGACATTCACGGTTACCGAGACGTTGTGGGTGTTGGGCCCCTCGTTGTGGCCCGGACGTATCCAGTACTTCTGCACGTGCTTTACCCGCTCGAGGGTGTCGAGCGGACTCTCGGTTCGCAGGATCGCGCCCTCCGGCGCCTTTACGGGAACGGAGATCACCGCCATGGACTCGGGGCGGAAGCGCTCGTCCTCCACGAGCTCGGGGTAGTGCTCGGCGAGGTAGGTGTAGATGGGCTCGCTTTTTCCGACCCGAATACGGCGGATGAAATAGTCGTTGTGCCAGGCGTGGATACCTGATGAGGTTCCGAGTGCCAGGGACGTCGTGCCCGAGGGCTTCACGGTGGTCACGCGGGCCGCACTTCGGATGCCGATGCGCTCTGCTGTGCGGCGGTTTTCCGCGACCGCCTCACGGGCGGCCTCCTCGAGATCGAGCTTCAGCACGTTGCCCGATGCAATGCCGGTCATCGAGACACCGAGAAGTGCCTCGCTCTCGGTAGTTTCGCGCCACACGTCTCGCAGGTAGTGGAAATCGGTGTAGGAGGCCTGCAGGGTGCCGATGAACGCCGCGGCGCGGGCGCGTGCGTTGAGGTCGCGCTGGTCTGTGACATTGGAGACGTTGAGCTCGGTGAGATTACAGAACTGAAAGGGTTGCAGCGAGATCTCGCAGCAGGGATTCGCGCCGTAGCGGGGGTCATTGGTGAAGAAGATGCCCGGCTCTCCGCTGTCCGACCGGCGCGTGTGCTCCCAGAACGCCTCGAACTCCGCCTCGGTCACGCGGGTGCGATCGACGACGACGCTGTTGTTTGCCCGCGCTCGCTCGGGATGTTTCTCCCACCACGCCCCGCTCTTCGCCTCCATCATGTCGGCGTCATCCGGAGAGAACAGGGAGATGAGGGCGGCACGGCGGATTCCGCCGGCGAGCACGGCGTCGGCGATATGGCAGACGATGTCGTGGACCTCGATCGGACGCAGCGTCGCCCCCCGACCACGCTCTCGAACGACGTCCCGAAGCAGTCTCCCGATGGCCGCGTGACAGGCCTTGAGCGGTCCCGGCCCGGGTGCACTGCCACCGGTGGTCACGAGGGGGCTCCCCTTGGGGCGGATGCGGCTGTAGTCGAAGCGCACCGGCTGCAACCCATGGAAAAAACTGTTCACGAGCTCGGCGACAGAGTCCGCCCAGCCTTCGATACTGTCGGCCACGACCACGTCGCGGGGGTGCTCGTTCTCCCCGAGCGGCGCCTCTCCGAGTACCGCCGGCAACTTCGCGACGTCCCCTTTCTGCACGGAGAATCCGACTCCGGTACCCCCGAGAAGGAGAAAGAAGATCTCGGAGAACGCCACGGGGTCGTCCACGGGCAGAAACGAGCAGTTGTACATGCGCGTGTTGTTCACTTCGATCGCTCTGCCGGCAAACTGCATGGAGCGCATCGACGGCACGACCTTCTTGTTGAAGACGTAGGCGTAGGCGCCTCGGATCTCGGAGGAGAGCTGCGGAAACTTCTCAAGGTGCATCGCCATGTTGCGCTCGACGATCTCGTTCCAGGTCTCTCGTCTGCGCTTCGTCGGAACGTATCGGGCATATTTCATGTATGTCGTTATGTCCGAAAGAATCGAAACCGATGTATCCTGCATAGTGGGCACCTCATTTACACCATATATAG
>CAYOFA010000185.1:0-1143 GCA_964402885.1 uncultured Spirochaetaceae bacterium | reverse complement strand
GGGTTGACCGACGAAAAGAAGGGGAGACGCGGGGCCATAAGGCTCTGTAGTGTAGGGATGTATCTGCTCTGACGCTGTACCGCTCTTTGGTGTGGCGCTCAGGCGGCACCTTGGAGGGTATCAATCCCCTTTGGTCGGGTGTTACGGTCCCGAAAAACCGGGCTACGGCCCGTCGCCGGGTCGTTCGCGCTTGCCCCCCTGTCTCCCGTGATTGCGCTCCGACTGCACTGTTCTAGCTGTGCCGTTCAGGCTCGTCGCTGAAGTTGACGGAAACCCGGTAGCTCGCCTCCCGAAGAGCACGGTTCAGTCGACGGAATTCGTCCCGCGCCCTCTGAAGCTCCCGCCGGGTGTCGCTGAAGGTAACGTCCGGCGCCTCCTCAATGTCGCGGCCTTCCTTATGCACGATACGGATCGCGGCACTGCGGACCAGCTGACTGCTCAGCTCGCCGGTCCGCGTGTTCGCGGCCTTCCGCAGCTCGAGCGCCTCGGCCAGTGTGACCTCGTCATTGCCGATGTGCACGGTGTTGGTGAAGTTGGCGGCCTGAATGGCGGCGTTCAGTTTGTGCCGCTTGTGCTCGAGGGTCCGGATCTCCCCTCGCAAGTCGGCGGGATCAACCCCGTCGGCCGGACGGTAGGTGCTTCCGTCTCCCCGCTCGAGGAACGATGTTCGCGAGGAGTTCCGCGACTCGGGCAGGCACTTTCGCAGGGTCTCTATCTGCGCATCGTACTCCGACCGTAACTCCAGCGCCTCGTAAATCCGCAATGTGTTATCATCGTTCGCCATCGCGTCCCTCCTTTGCCAATCAGTGCTACCCCCGGACCGCAAAGTATACGGAAGGGTTCGCTACGGGGCAACAGCACAGAAGATTCGGCACAAAAGTTTCGGCCGGTTCCATTTCGAGCTCATAAACCCTCCCCGTTTCGGTTGACATCGCGAGCGAAGCGAGATACTTTGTTAGTGAATATTCACTACGGAGCCAGGTCATGACCCTGACGGACAGGCAGCGGGAAATTATCGAGAAGGCGGTGGAGATCATCGCACGGAAAGGCATTCAGGAGCTGACCATCAAGAATCTGTCCAGGAGTATGGGCATCTCTGAGCCCGCTCTGTACCGGCACTTCGAGAACAAGCACGCAATCCTC
>CAYOFA010000184.1:0-6417 GCA_964402885.1 uncultured Spirochaetaceae bacterium | reverse complement strand
CTACAGGCGATCGAGAATCAGATCCACGTCCGCCTCGACCACGAGTGCGCGACGTGCGTCTTCGGCCATGAAGCCCTCGGCCACGACCTGCGAGAAGAACGCGTCGAGTCTGTCGTAGTAGCCCTCGGTATTCAGCAATCCTATGGGCTTCTCGTGCAGGCCGAGCAGCCTCCACACCCAGGCCTCGAAGAACTCCTCCATCGTGCCCGGTCCGCCCGGGAGGGCGATGAAGGCGTCCGACGCCGCAGCCATGGTCGCTTTGCGCTCGTGCATGTCCGCGACGACCTTGAGCTCCGATAGCCCCCGATGGGCAACCTCACGGTCGACGAGATGCTGCGGCATAACGCCCGTCACCCGTCCGCCGGCCGCGAGCGCCGCATCGGCAAGCACGCCCATGAGCCCCACATTTCCGCCGCCGTAGACGAGCTCTATGCCGCGCTCAGCAAGTTTGTGTCCGAGACGGCCGGCCGCATCCCGGTATGCATCGTTGCGACCGGTGTTCGAGCCGCAGAAAACCGCCACTGCCGACAGCGAAGATGAATGGTCACCCATGGGCTCTTACTGTTGATCCTCGGGAGTAAGCAGCCCCGCAGCCATGAAGCCCCCGTCCACGTCGATGTTGTGACCGGTGATGTAGGAGGCCTCCTCGGAGGCGAGAAAGAGGACGGCGTTCGCAATCTCCTCGATGGTACCGTAGCGCTCCTGGGGTATCTGGGCGTAGTAGCGCTCGCGCTGGTACTGGGTGTGGACCTGCTTCGTGAGCTCGGTGTCGACCGGTCCCGGAGAGACGGCATTTGCCCGGATGCCGCGGGAGGCGAGCTCGATGGCCATCTGTTTCGTCAGGTGAATGATGCCGGCTTTCGTCGTTCCGTAGACGGTGCGCCCGGTTCCCGCCCGGCTGCCGGAAATCGAGGCGATATTTACGATCGAGCCGCCGCCGCTTTCGGCCATCGCACGAGCGGCGTGCTGGCTGCAGAGGAACGTCCCGGTGAGGTTGATCGCCATGGCCTTGTTCCACAGGTCGAGCGGTGTGTCAATGAAGGGCGACTGTGTGCCGATCCCCGCGCAGTTCACCAGGATGTCGAGTCGTCCGCCGGTGGCTTTGAGAATCTCCGAGAACAACTGCTCGATGGACGCCGGATCCGAGACGTCCGCGACGAGGCCGTGGGCCTTTTCCCCGAGGGCGGAAGCGGTGGTCTCCACGGTTTCCTTCTGCAGATCGACGAGGAAGACCTCCGCGCCTTCCTGCAACATGAGCTTTCCGATTCCTTCTCCGATTCCGCGTGCACCGCCGGTAACGACGGCGATCTTTCCATCCAGGCGCATGAGTTCCTCCTCGAGTTTTCGCATATGTGTGTGGTGCCACTATATGCCGCGTGAAGCCTGTATGCAAGCGTGCACAACGTGGCGCAGTGGCCAAATCCCGTCTTGATCTGTATACTGAGCGACCTTGAGAGGGATCCCCATGACACGAGAACAACGCATTGCAACTATTCGTGAGGCACTTCGCAGCCGCATCGTCTTTCTCGACGGTGCAATGGGCACGATGATACAGGCCCATACACTCGAGGAAGAGGACTTCCGCGGCGAGCGCTTCGCCGATTTCACCGCCGGGGATGGACGCCCCATCAACCTGCGGGGGAACAACGATCTTCTCAACCTCACGCGGCCGGACATCATCGGGGCCATCCACACGCAGTTTCTCGAAGCCGGCGCGGACATCATCGAGACGAACACCTTCAACAGTACCTCCATCTCGCAGGCCGACTATCACATGCAGGAGCTCGTACACGAGCTCAACGTCGAGGGCGCGCGCATCGCCCGAGAAGCCGCGGATGCCTTCACCGGGAAGACACCCGAGAAGCCGCGGTTCGTCACGGGCGTTCTCGGGCCCACCAACAAGACGCTGTCCATATCACCCGATGTAAACGACCCGGGGTTTCGTGACGTGAGCTTCGAGCAGGTTGCCGGCGCCTACGACGAGGCGCTCCGAGGCCTGATCGAGGGTGGCGTCGATCTGGTACTGATCGAGACCATCTTCGATCCCCTCAACGCGAAGGCGGCCATCTACGCGGTGAAGACCTTCGAGGAAGAGACCGGTATCGACGTTCCCATCATGATCTCGGGGACCATTACCGACCAGAGCGGCCGCACCCTCACCGGACAGACGGCAACCGCGTTCTGGTACTCGATGGAGCACGCCGATCCCGTCAGCTTCGGACTCAACTGCTCTCTTGGTGCCGACCAGCTGCGGGAATACGTTTCCGAGATCGGCGAGGTTGCACACGTGCCGGTCTCGACACATCCGAATGCGGGTCTGCCGAACGAGTTCGGCCAGTATGACCACAGCCCGGAGTTCATGGCGGGCGTCCTCGGCGGGATGGCCGAGGAGGGTTTGCTGAACCTTGTCGGGGGATGCTGCGGGTCCACACCGGAGCACGTGCGGCAGATCGTCGCCGCCTGCGAGGGAGCGACGCCACGCCCGGTGCCGGAGCGTCGCGAAGGCGTGACCTTTTTCAGCGGCCTCGAGCCCCTCACGCTCGGGCCGGACAGCCTCTTCGTGAACATAGGCGAGCGGACCAACGTAGCCGGTTCGAGGAAGTTCAATCGCCTCATTCAGTCCAAGCAGTACGAGGAGGCCCTCGAGGTCGCCCGGGACCAGGTGGAAAACGGCGCGCAGGCCATCGACATCAACATGGACGACGCCATGCTCGACTCAGCCCGCGAGATGGAGATCTTCCTCAACCTCGTTGCGAGTGAGCCCGACATCAGCCGTGTCCCCCTCATGATCGACTCCTCCAAGTGGGAGGTCATAGAGCGGGGCCTGCGCTGTGTGCAGGGGAAGAGTGTCGTAAACTCCATCAGCCTCAAGGAGGGCGAGGAGCCCTTCCTCGAGCAGGCGCGAAAGATCCGGAAGTACGGCGCCGCCACGGTCGTCATGGCCTTCGACGAGGAGGGGCAGGCCGACAGCATGCAGCGCAAAGTCGATATCTGCTCGCGCGCGTATCGCCTGCTCATCGATGAGGCCGGGTTCGCCCCCGAGGACATCATATTCGACCCGAATATCTTTGCCGTGGGAACGGGCATCGAGGAGCATGCCAACTACGGCGTCGACTACATCGAGGCTACGAAGGAGATAAAGCGCACGCTTCCCGGCGCGCGCATCTCCGGTGGGGTCAGCAACGTCTCCTTCTCGTTCCGGGGCAACAACACCGTCCGTGAGGCCATGCATGCGGCCTTCCTCTACCACGCCATTCAGGCGGGCATGGACATGGGCATCGTGAATCCCGCGCAACTTGCCGTCTACGACGAGATCCCCCCCGATCTCCTCGAGCACGTCGAGGATGTTCTGCTGAACCGTCGCGCGGATGCCACCGATCGACTCCTCGATCTTGCAGAGACCGTCGAGCAGACATCAGGCGGGAAGGTGCAGGATCTCTCCTGGCGCGAGGGCAGCGTGGAAGACCGCATCAGCCACGCCCTGGTGAAGGGGATCACCACCTACATCGAGGACGATGTCGAGGAGGCGCGGCAGGCGCGCGAGTGGGCCCTGGACGTCATCGAGGGGCCGCTCATGGGCGGCATGAACATCGTCGGTGAGCTCTTCGGGTCGGGGAAGATGTTCCTTCCGCAGGTCGTGAAGAGCGCGCGGGTGATGAAGCAGGCGGTTGCCTACCTCGAGCCCTTCATCGAGGACGAGAAGCCGGCGGAGGGAGCCCCGGAGAAGGGAAAGATTCTCATGGCGACGGTGAAGGGTGATGTGCACGACATCGGCAAGAACATCGTGGGTGTGGTGCTTCAGTGCAACAATTACGACGTCATCGATCTCGGCGTGATGGTTCCCACGCCCGACATTCTCCAGGCCGCCCGGGATAACAATGTCGACGTGATCGGTCTTTCGGGGCTCATCACTCCGAGCCTCGACGAGATGGTGCACGTGGCGAAGGAAATGGAACGGGAGGGGTTCTCGGTGCCGCTCCTCGTCGGCGGGGCGACCACGAGCCAGGTCCATACCTCGGTAAAGATCGCACCGCAGTACTCGGGCCCGGTGGTCCACGTGAAGGATGCGAGCCTCGCCTCCGGAGTAGTCTCGAAGCTGCTGAACCGCGAGACCCGTGCGGCGTACGCGCAGGAGGTATCAGAGCTCCATGAGAAGACCCGGGAGAAGCGCAAGGCCCAGAGCGCCGATACCGAGTATCTCCCGATCGGTGAGGTGCGGCGGCACCGTTTCTCGCCCGACTGGAGCTCGTATGAGCCGACGGTTCCCGGGTTCATCGGCACGAGAGCGTTCGAGAACTATCCCATCGACGAGCTCGCCCGCTACATCGACTGGGGCTTTTTCTTCTACTCCTGGCAGATGAAGGGGCGCTTCCCGGAGATTCTCGATGATCCCGAGCTCGGGACGGAGGCGCGCAAGCTCTACGAGGATGCGCAGACCCTCCTGCGCCGGATAATAGACGAGAAGCTGCTCTCTGCCCACGGTGTGCTCGGGTTCTGGCCGGCAAACGCCACCGAGGACGACAATATCGAGCTCTATACCGACGACTCGCGGGCAGAGATCCGCGGCGTCATTCAGACCCTCAGGCAGCAGAAACGAAAGTCCGAAACTCCCTACTACCTCTCCCTCTCCGACTACGTTGCTCCCAAGGCAACCGGCGTGCGGGACTACATGGGGGCCTTCGCCGTAACTGCCGGGCACGGGCTCGAAGCCTTGTCAGGTGAATACCAGGCTGCGGGCGACGACTTCCGCGCGATCCTCTCGAAGGTTCTCGCCGACCGCCTCGCCGAGGCCTTTGCGGAGCGGCTTCACGAGCGGGTGCGGAAAGAGTTCTGGGGTTACGCTCCAGAGGAGAACCTGGACCTCGAGCAGCTTCTGCAGGTCGGTTACCAGGGCATTCGTCCGGCACCCGGATATCCTCCCTGTCCGGACCATGCCGACAAGGCAATCCTCTGGGATCTGCTCGACCCCGAGCGCTACGGGATGACGCTCACCGAGAGCTACATGATGGTTCCGCCGGCGAGCGTGTCGGCGTACCTGTTCATGCATCCGGAGAGTAAGTACTTTTCAGTGGGACGGGTATCGCGCGATCAGGTCGAGGACTACGCCGCGCGCAAAGACATTACGGTTGCCGACGCAGAGCGACGACTGCAGTCGGTCCTGGCCTACGAGCCCGAAGAGTAGGACCGGTGACCCGGGGCCGGGTCTGCGGAAGAGGTCGCCACAGGCGCCGATGGCTCGCAGGAGCCGTCGACGCCGGGACACTCTCCTGTGTGTAGCTTCGAGTCAGCGCAGGCCGCTGCTATGCGTAGGTGTCGACGTTCTGGCCGACCATCGTGTCCTGCACCGGCTGTGCGGATCCTGAGTCCGAGCTCGCAAGGAGTTTCATGAGCCCTTCTCCCTGCGCCTCCTGTACGTTCATCGACTGCTTGAGCACTGCAGTACTGGCCTGCTGGGCCGTCTGCGCCTGATTCATCGATGTATATGCGGATGTGATGGAATCTATCATAACTCCAATATAACGCGTCGAGGTCTTTCCATCAAGGCTCAGCTGTAATCGCGCGCGACCGGCTGGTTACTCGTCCGCGGTCACGCGTCGGCGAGCTCGTCGCGGACGACGCCCGCCTGCATCTTCAGGTCTTCGAGCTCGCGGATCCAGAACTGCTTCGTTCCCCAGTCGGGAAACTCACGCAGGAACCAGTTGTCCCCGCGCTGCCGCGCCTGCCAGGCGAGGAAATGGATCATCCGCATGAAGCGCAGCGGTTCTATCAGCTTGAGGCTGTCACGCGGGAACTCGAGAAAGGTCTCGTAGCCGTCGAGAAGCATCGTGAGCTCGCGACCGCAGTCGGCGGCGTGCCCCGGCAGGAGCAGCCAGATATCCTGCACGGCCGGACCCACCATCATGTCGTCGAAGTCGATAATGAGAAGCCCCTCTCCGGGTCGGTCGAGGAGATTGCCGCGATGACAGTCCCCGTGGATGCGGTGGAAGGGGACGTTCTCGAAGTGGGGTGCGGCGAGGGAGAGGATCTCCGCTGCGGTTTCCCGGAACTCCGCGGCCATGTCGGGGTGTATGAGGTTCTGCTCGGTGAGCTCCTCCACGAAGGGCGCCGTCCAGGTCTCCGGCCGGCATACCGGCCGGTGAGTCGCCTCGCGCCTGCGGCCCGCGACGTGGCAGCGGGCGACGATACTCCCGAGGCGATACCACTGATCGTCGGTTTCCGCATCGAAGTTGCGCCCGCCCCGCTTGGGAAAGAGGGCAAAGGGGAACTCGGTCACCCGTGATGTGCCCGTCTCGGTTTCGCCGGTGACCTCGAGCGCGCCGAGGGTGTCGCCGTCGTCGTCCGGGATGGGAGCGACGACGGGAATCTCCGCAGCCGCGCAATCTGCGAGAAACGCGTGTTCTTCCAGGATCGCCTCCC
>CAYOFA010000183.1:0-6557 GCA_964402885.1 uncultured Spirochaetaceae bacterium | reverse complement strand
CTCGACCAGGTCGGGCTGAGCGAGTCCATCGTCGTCATGGTCTTCGTCCTCGGCGTGCTCGCGGTGACTCTGCTGACCGGGCGAACGCTCGGCATCGTCTCGGCCGTCATCGGGGTGATGGCCTTCAATTTTCTCTTCACCGCTCCCCGATTCACCCTCGTTGTCCATGATTCCACGTATCTTATCACCTTCGCCGTCATGCTGATCGTGACGCTGACCACGAGTGCGCTCACGGGACGAATACAACAGCAAGCCGACGCGGTCAGACAACGCGAGCGGCGCACACAGGCGCTCTATCAGATGAGCCGCTCTCTGCTACGCCACACCGGCCGCACCGAGGTACTTCGAAACGCCCTCGAACAGCTGAGGCAGGTTCTCTCCGCCGAAGTCTGTTTCTACGTGGCGGAGGCGTCGCGCCCCATGCTTCCGGAGTCGGCGGGCACCGACGCACGCGTATTCGCCGAGCCCGTGCAGATGCGATTAGCTGCGGACGTTGCCGCCAATTGCGAACAAGCTCGGTCGCCTCTCGAAACACCGGCGGATTCCTGCCTGCTTCACGTGCCACTCGCAGGAAGCGCGTCGGTCCACGGCGTGCTCGGTGTACTCCTCAGCGGCATGAGTTCGGATCATGTAGCCGATCAAGCCGATCTCATCGAGACGTTCGCCGCACAAATTTCGCTGGCACTCGACCGGGAAAGGCTTGCAGAGGAGCATGAGCAAGCTCGCCTCGACGCGGAGGGGGAGCGGCTGAAGAGCAATCTCCTGCGGTCGATTTCCCACGACCTGCGCACCCCGCTTTCGGGAATATCCGGGTCCGCCAGTGCACTCATGGGCACGACACACGAGCCTGACCCCGAAACCCGTCGTGAGCTGGCACGAAGCATTCATGAAGAGTCGACCTGGCTTTCTCGAGTGGTCGAAAACCTGCTGAACCTCACCCGGCTGGAAGGTCGAATGGTTCAGCCCAGTCGAACGCGTGAGGTCGTGGACGACCTCATCGCTTCGACCGTTGAGCATTGCCGAATGCGCCTCGAGGGACGTGCCTTGCGGACGAGGCTGCCGGCGGATGTCGTGACCGCGCCCATGGACGGGAGCCTCATGGAACAGGTGCTCGTAAACCTGATCGACAACGCCATCAAGCATACGCCTTCGGACACGGAGATCAGGCTGGAGGTAGAACGACAGCAGAACAGTGTGGTATTCGTAGTTGCCGACAACGGTCCGGGCTTCGAGCCTTCGGTGTTGCCCCATGTGTTCGACCGGTTCTCCTCCGGACAGGGAGGAACCGACAGCCGCAGAGGCGTCGGACTCGGACTCGCCATCTGCAAAACGATTGTCGACGCTCACGGGGGCACGATAGCCGCCGGTAATGCTGCTCAGGGAGGCGCCGAAATCCGTGTAGAGATACCCGTCGGCGAAGAAGATGCCTGACCCGGTCATACTGCTCATCGAAGACGAAAAGTCGATTCGAAACTTTCTGCGCGCCACGATGAAAACGCAACAGTACAAGCTCGTCGAGGCCGCAGGCGGCCGGGAAGGAATATCGCTCGCTGCCTCTCACGTGCCCGATCTCGTTGTGCTCGATCTCGGGCTGCCGGATATCGACGGCATCGAGGTGATCGAGGCGATCAGGAAGTGGTCACAGATTCCCATCGTCATTCTCTCGGCCCGCGATCAGGAGCGTGATAAAATTGCCGCGCTCGATGCGGGCGCCGACGACTACCTGACAAAGCCCTTCGGCGTGGGAGAACTCCTGGCACGAATGAGAGTCGCACTTCGCCACGCCGCGCGCCCGCGCGAGATTGAGGCCCAGCAGCAGGGCACCTTCTCTGCCGGTGAGCTCGAGATCGACTTCGAGCGCAGAACCGTTACAGTAGCCGGGGAGCCGATTCATCTCACACCCACGGAGTACAAACTCCTGTCGATCATGGCCGGCTATGCGGGCAAGGTCCTCACGCATACATTCCTGCTGAAGGCGGTATGGGGTCCCGGAAGCGTATCGGAAACGCAGTACCTTCGCGTGTTCATGGCCAACCTCAGGCGAAAGCTCGAGCGCGACCCGGCTGAGCCGCGCTACGTGCTTACCGAAATGGGCGTGGGGTATAGATTGGCCGACGAATAGCCGGCCGCTCCGCCGCGGCTACCATTTCCGAAACAGCGCCGGGGTCATCAGGATCAGCACCGTATAGATCTCGAGCCGTCCGGCCACCATGACAAAGGACAACCAGACCTTCACGTAGTCGGGGAAGAATGCGAAGTTCTCGGTCGGCCCGACCGCGGCGAAGCCCGGACCGATGTTCCCGATGGCCGCCAGCGTTGCAGTCAGGGCGGTCTCGAGATCGACGTTTGCCGCGGCGACGACCACAGTCGAGATGAGCACGAGGCCGAGATAGAGAACCACGAACCCCTGCACCGCGCCGATCGTTGCATCGGAAAGCGAGGCGCGATTCAGCCGCGGCACTTTGACACCTCGAGGATGCCGCAGGCGATGCAGTTCACGGAACGCAGCTTTGAATACGATGGTGACGTGAAACATCTTGATGCCGCCGCTCGTGGATCCGACGCACCCACCGACGAAGAGCATCAGCAGAAGCACGCCCTGGGCAAGTCCGGGCCACAGGACATAATCAGCAGTCGCGAACCCCGTGGAGGTCATGAGGGTGGCAACCTGAAACGTCGCGTAGCGCGCGCTCGACTGCACACCGTCGTATGACGACACAGCCAGCAGCGCCACCGTGACCACCCCGACGCTTATGACGAACAGGGTGAGGTAGGCCTTGAGCTCGCTGTCGCGCCTAACCCTGGCGAAGTCCCGAATGAGAAGCCTGTAGTAGAGCGAGAAGTTGACCCCTGAGAGCACCATGAACGCGGCGACAGTCCACTCGACACCGGGCTTGCCGAACGCAGCTATACTTGCGTTTTTCGTCGAGAACCCTCCCGTGGCCACCGTCGCAAAGCTATGGTTCACCGCGTCGAATAGTCCCACGCCCTGCACGACTAGCAGAAGGGTTTCCGCTGCCGTAACACCGAGATAGATGCTCCAGAACAGCCGTGCCGTTTCGGCGATCCTCGGAGTCAGCCGCTCCACCTCGGGACCGGGGGCCTCGGCGCGCATGAGCTGGAGCCCTCCGATGCCGAAAAAGGGAAGAATCGCGACGGCGAGAACAATAATCCCCATCCCCCCGAGCCAGTGGGACAGGCTCCGCCAGAGAAGAATACCGTGCGGGAGCGACTCCACATCCGAAAAAATCGTC
Organism: uncultured Spirochaetaceae bacterium; assembly: GCA_964402885.1. Classification (GTDB taxonomy): domain Bacteria; phylum Spirochaetota; class Spirochaetia; order DSM-27196; family PWMO01; genus JAAAOH01. The sequence continues at coordinate 3,303 of CAYOFA010000183.1, read as the reverse complement.
GAACCGGTGGTCGTGAAGCCGCTCGTGGATTCGAAGAGCGCATCAACCACCGACAGCGGCTGCTCCATGAGCAGAAACGGAAACATACCGGCCACGCACGCTAACACCCATGTGCCAACGACGATCCCTGCGCCCTCCCGAACGCCCATGATCACTTCCTTCCGTCTACAGCAGACAAGAAAGACGCCCGCGAGCACAACCGCGCCACCGGCGGGCAATAGAAACGGGAGCGGAGGTTCTCCATACCATGCCCCAACTGCCGCAGGTACGAGCAGAGCTCCCGCAAGCCCGAGGAGGATGGCACCGAGAGAGCGCAACACGATGCTGAAGTGCATAGCCTGTTGACGCTAGGCCGCTCCACGGATCAGGTCAATGAAGCAGGACCGGCTTTTACGACTTCTTGATATGGAACGACGAATCTTTATGGGGTCTTTATCTGTCCTGCAAAGCGCTTGACCTTCGGCCATACAGGGGCTAGGTTGTGGGTGAATCTCCAATTTCGTGACCCGTCACGACACACAGGAACCGACCATGACCGCTTCCCCCCTCGATACCCTCGTTACCAGCCTCAAAGATCTCACAGATGAGCTCTCTGCGACCCTCCCCTTCGACAAACTCAAGAGCTCTTTCAAGCTTCCCGGCAAGCTCCGATTCTCATGGCCCTCGTTTCGCCTCGGCAATCTGGAGGCGAAGACGCCGGTCGTCCAGGGCGGAATGGGCGTCGGGATTTCCCTCTCAGGGCTAGCCGCCGCAGTGGCCGACGCCGGCGGTATCGGCGTCATCGCCGCAAACGGCATCGGGCTGCTCGAAAAGGACTACTACAGCGACGGGAGAGCGGCGAACCTCCGGGCGCTCCGCCGGGAGATCCGCAGCGCCCGGGAGAAGAGTGACGGCATCATCGGCGTCAACATCATGGTCGCCCTCAACGACTTCCACCAGCTCCTCGAGGTCGCGATCGAGGAGAAGGTCGACGTCATCTTCATGGGTGCCGGGCTACCGATCAAGGGGCTCCCCGTGGAGGCGATGCGCACCGCGGGCGTAAAGGCCGTACCCATCGTGAGCTCGGTGCGCGCGACCGACATGATCTTCCGGATGTGGAAGAAGATCTACGGCGATGTTCCCGACGGTGTCGTCTTCGAGGGACCGCTCGCCGGGGGACACCTCGGGTTCTCGAAGGATCAGCTCGATGACCCCGAGGTGCAGCTCGAAACCGTCGTCCCGGACATCGTGGAAGCCCTCAAGCCCTTCGAGGCCGAGTTCTCGCGGAAGATTCCGGTCATTGCCGGAGGCGGTATCTACACCGGTGCGGACATCGAGGCGGCCCTCGAGCTCGGCGCCCACGCCGTGCAGATGGGAACGCGCTTCGTCGCAACCGACGAGTGCGATGCGGACCGGGCGTTCAAGCAGGCCTACGTCGACGCGACCGACACGGACATCGGCCTCATCGACAGCCCGGTGGGCATGCCCGGCAGGGCCATCCGAAACGAGTTCATCGAGTCCTCCGAGGCGGGCAACCGGCCGGAGTTCCGCTGTGCATGGCAGTGCCTCGCGAGCTGCAAGGCGGGCGCGGCAAAGTACTGCATCTCCGTCGCACTCAACAACGCCCGGAAGGGCCGAATGAAGCAGGGCTTCGTGTTCGCGGGGACCAATGCGGCCCGGGTGAACGCCATAGTCCCGGTTACCGAGCTCATGGGAGAGCTCGCCGAAGGCTTCAGGGTTGCCGCCCGCGAGCGCGTGGCGACCCGACTGCAGCAGATGACCGCGGGTATCGCGGCGCTGAGAGAAAGCTACAACACCGTATGGGCCCGCGCGGGTGAGCTCTGCGAGCGCTACGAGAAGGCCCTGGACACGCGGATCCGCAGTGCGGGAGACGCCGGCGTCGAGGCTATCCAGCAGCAATACGAGGAAACGCTCGCGCGCCTGCGCAATCTCCAGTTCCAGATTGCCAACACGCTGGCGGATTCCTGGGCTGTCGTGCGGAGCGCCTCGGCCTCGAGCTGATCCAACGACAAACGAGGAGTCAACCATGGGAAACGATAGAGAGTTCGGCTTCAACACGCGTGCTCTTCATGCGGGCCAGCGTCCGGATGCCGCCACCGGTGCCAGGGCGGTTCCCATCTATCAGACCACCAGTTACGTGTTCGAGGACACCCAGCACGCAGCGAACCTATTCAACCTCCAGCGCTTCGGAAACATATACACGCGGATCATGAACCCCACAACGGCCGCCTTCGAGGAGCGCATGGCTTCCCTCGAGGGAGGAGTGGGCGCGCTTGCGACGTCCAGTGGCCAGGCGGCACAGTTCATCGCAATCTTCACGCTCATGGGCGAGGGAGACGAGATCGTCGCGGCGAAGAGCCTCTACGGCGGTACATACACACAGTTCGACGTGAGCCTGAGAAAGATGGGGATTCATACGACCTTCGTCGACGGCTCCGACCCGGAGAACTTCCGCGAAGCAATCGGCCCGAACACGAAGGCGCTCTACGGAGAGACCATCGGCAATCCCACCGGCGAGGTACTCGATATCGAGGCTGTCGCCGCCGTCGCCCACGAGCACGGCATCCCGCTCGTGGTCGATAATACGTTTGCGAGCCCCTATCTCTGCCGCCCCATCGAGTGGGGCGCCGACATCGTCGTGCAGAGCGCAACGAAGTTCGTCGGCGGCCACGGGACGAGCATCGGGGGCGTCATCGTCGACGGCGGCACCTTCCCCTGGGACAACGGCAACTTCCCCGGCATGGTGGAGCCGAGCAAGGGCTACCACGGCATCCGCTTCTACGAGACCTTCGGCGACTGGGCCTGGATCATGAAAGCGCGCGTGGAATCCATGAGGGACATGGGCTCGGCGATCAGCCCCTTCAACTCATTTCTTTTGCTGCAGGGGCTCGAAACACTCGGCCTGCGCATGGACCGCCACGTGGCGAACGCACAGCGCGTGGCCGAGTACCTCGATGCCCACCCGGGGGTCGCATGGGTGAGCTACGCGGGGCTACCCGACAATCCGTATCACGGCCTCGCCGGCAGATACCTCCCGAAAGGCCCGGGGGCCATCTTCACCTTCGGCGTCAAAGGCGGCTTCGAGGCGGGCAGGCGCTTCATAGAGAGCGTGCGCCTCTTCAGTCATCTGGCCAATGTCGGCGATGCGAAGTCTCTTGTCATCCATCCGGCAAGCACCACCCACGCACAACTCTCCGAGGAGGAGCAGATCGCCGCCGGGATCGGGCCGGACATGATCCGGATATCGGTGGGCGTCGAGGACATCGATGATCTGCTCTGGGATCTCGAGCACGCGCTCGAGGC
>CAYOFA010000182.1:0-6585 GCA_964402885.1 uncultured Spirochaetaceae bacterium | reverse complement strand
TACCGGGGTTTATTCTGGAGTGAATCTCCTTCATGTCTTCCAGGCGGCCCGCGCTGCGGTTGGTGACGATGATCCTCGCGGGCCATTCCTCGGGGCTTTTCTGCTTCATGATATACATGGTTAGCGCCAGAGACGATCCGCCCGCACCGAGAAGGCACAGGTCCCCGCCGGACTTCTTCCAGTGATCAGCGGGTAGTATCGCTTCCATGGACAGACCACTGGTTATCGGGTCCTTTGCATGCCCCCGTAGCTTGCCATCGCGCTTCGATATGGAGCTGACTTCGCCGAGCAGCTCTGCATACTCGTCGAGGTAATCAAACTGATCGTAGTTTGCTTTCAGAAGATCGATCTTGTGGGTTGTCACCAGGCCACCGAGGGAAAGTGCATCATCTTTCAGAAAGGAAACGACGCGGCGATAGACTTCCGGGTCGTCGTGATGCTTGCAGTCGATACCCACGATGGGGACATCACCAAGCCCGAGATGCTCGGCCCAACGCGGGAACACACGCATGATCGAAGACTTTCCCGTCGTGACTCCGACGAAATAAAAGGTTGGCCGTTCCGCAGGCTTCAGCTCTTCTGCCGTCATCTCTTGCTCCTCTCACTCACAACCATGAACAAGCATCGTGTCCGTGCCTGTTGCAAGCCACCCCGGCGCTGCTGTTTACGAGTCTGCCACATCCCTCGCAGATGCTGCAACACAATCGCGGCGTCCGCTGTGTCGCCCGTCAACATCTGTTCATTGCTAAGAAAGATGCATCATAACCTTTATCACCGACTCCTGGTCGCTTTCGGCGGCCAGAAACGCCTCTTCGAGCCGTTCCAGCGAGAATCGGTGCGTTATGAGAGAAGCAAAGCCTCCACTCGGCATCGCCCGTGTATCCCTCAACAAGTCGATAGCCCGGGGGAATCCCCAGTTCGGGATAGCATGAGAGGCACGCAACTCCAGCTTATTGAAGTGAAACAGGTTCGCGTTGAACCGAATATCCGGGCTGCTGAAGCTGATACCGTTGAACACTACGATCGCTCCGAAGTCGGCTATATCGAACAGAGGGGGGATCGTTCGGGGCGGCGACGTGATCAATATCCGGTCATAGCGCTCCTGCCGGTGGTCTACCCAGCTCGCATCATCGGTGTCCACGACCTCGTCCGCGCCCATAAGAGTTGCCGCCTCGAGCCGGCGGCTTCCACGAGGCAGTCCACCTTTCCTGCCAAGCGCCAGAATGCGATCTGCTCCGTTCAGGCGGGCCAGCATCGTGCAGAAAAGCCCGATAATGCCGAGCCCGGAGACACAAACGCGATGTCCGGGCTCGATTGCTGCTCGCCGCACGACGTCCATCGCCACTGTCAGGGGTTCAGCGAGCGCTGCTTCCTCCATGCTCAGCCCGGAAAAGGGCACAACCATTGACCTGTCGACAGTCAGGTACTCGGCGAGCCCTGCCTGTTCGCTCATATAGGTCTGGATGTTGCCGCACAACTCTCTCTGTCCGTTCAGACAGGCATCACAGCGGCCGCAGGAGACGTTATTCTGCACGATGACTTCGGTGCCTACTGCGAGATCTTCGACGCCAACACCGAGTTCATACACTGCGCCCGAGACTTCGTGCCCCAGAGGCGTCGGGACACCTTCCCCGGGCCCACCGGACGGATAATCTCTGTAGAAATGAAGGTCAGTACCGCACAGGCCGCAGGCTTTGACCGCTACAGTCACTTCCCCGGGGCCGGGGCTTCGATACTGCCTCTCGAGTAGTTCTACCGTACGTTTGGCTGTGACCCATGCCGTCTTCATGATCCTCCTCCTGCCAACGAAAACCTGTCCCTCACGTGTAGCTACCCATCGCCTCTACACACCGAGCCGGTTCCGTCGCAGCATTTCCCCTGCAGGCTCAACAGTGACCGCCGTGTGGCCCGGTAATGGCAGGATGCGCTCGTGTATAGTGTCGATGATCCACTCCGACTGGGGGAAAAACGCCTCCTCCATCTCTGCCGCCGGAGTAATCCAGTTTCGTGCCCCCACGACCGCCGGGGGTGCGTCCAGGGCATCGAAGGCCATCTGGGTGATATTCGACGCAACCGTGTGCAGGAAGCTCCCGCGCTCACAGGCATCAGAAACCAGGACCACCGCGCCTGTCTTATCTACGGACGCGAGGATGAGACTGTAGTCGAGTGGGTTGATGAATCTGAGATCGATGACCTCTGCTGATAGACTGTATCGAGAAGCAAGTTCTTCCGCCGCCTCGAGTGCACGGTAAACGGCCGCACCGATAGCAAGGATCGTAAGGTCGGACCCTTCACGCCGAGTTTCCGGTTGCCCTTCGGGAACTTCGTAGTAGCCCTCCGGCACACCGTCCCCGGAGAACTTCTCGGGCATGTCATAGAGACGCTGGCTCTCGAAGAAGACAACCGGATCCGTTCCCCTCAGGGCCAGATTCATCATCCCCTTCGCGTCATAGGGCGTAGATGGGAACATGACCTTGAGTCCCGGAATGTGAGAGACCAACGCAGTCCAATCCTGGGAGTGTTGGGCCCCGTATTTGTTTCCAACCGATACCCGAAGTACCAGCGGCATCGTAAGCTCTCCGCCGCTCATCGCCTGCCACTTCGCCATTTGGTTGAAGATCTCGTCGCCGGCGCGGCCCATGAAGTCGCAGTACATAAGCTCCACTACTGCGCGGCCGCCGGATATCGCGTAGCCCACACCAGCGCCTGCGATGGCTCCCTCGGAAATCGGAGCGTTGAATAGCCGATGATACGGAAGCGACTCGGTCAGACCGCGATAGACGCCGAACGCTCCACCCCAATCGCGATTCTCCTCGCCGAAGGCCACCAGGGTGGGATCGTTGTAGAAGCAGTGGAGGAGTGCCTCAAAGATGCCGTCACGGAGGGTGAAGACACGCGTTTTGGAGAGCTGATTCCCGTCCTTATCAAGCCAGAAACGAGACCGTTTCGCGAGGGATTTTACGCGAGGATTCTTCTCCCTTGGCAGAAGCACCTCCGGCTCACCGTCGGCCATGCGTTCTACCCTGCCATTCGAGAACATCACGCCCTCTATGAAATCGCCCCCAACACGGGGAGAAAGGGAATCGTCAATTGCCAGCGCGGTGACGTCCGTGATCAGGCTCATCGTTTCGGCCTTCAAATCCTCGAATTGCGATTCGGTCAGGACTTCGCTTCCGACCAGGTATCGCGCATAGCTCTCAATCGGATCTTCCTGTTCCCAGAGTTCCATTTCCGCGGGGGTGCGATAAGATGACGCATCCGAGGGTGAATGACCTGAGATACGGTATGTGACGGTGTCGACCAGTACGGGGCCGTTTCCCTCCAGAAGCACCTGTTTCTTCCGCTCGATCGCATCCGCCACAGCCAGTGGATTGTAGCCGTCCACGCGTTCGCTATACATGTTCCGCGGGTTCACTCCGGCCCCGATGCGCGCAAGTACACCGAAGCCCATCGTCTCGCCCGCAGTCTGCCCTCCCATGCCGTAGAAATTGTTCATGAAGTTGAACAGTACGGGCGGAGCGCCCCCGATCTCAGGATCCCACAGGGCATGGTACTGATCCATCGCGGCAAGCATCATGGCTTCCCAGGTGGGGCCGCATCCTGACGCCGCATCGCCGATATTCGCGATGACGATGCCGGGCTTTCGATTGACGCGCTTGTAAAGAGCCGAGCCCACGGCAATGTCCGACGATCCACCCACGATGGCGTTGTTGGGCATGCTCCCAAAGGGCGCAAAGAACGTATGCATAGAGCCGCCGAGACCGCGATTGAAGCCGGTCCGGCGCCCGAAGATCTCTGCCAGCGCTCCGTAGAGTACAAAGCGGCGCGCGAGCTCGGAAGTCGATCCACGGAAACCGCGTTCGGCGACTCGGAGGGTCTCTCCCGCGGAGTAGTTCTCCATCAGTGTCTTGAGGCCGGAATCGGAGGTCTTTCGGATCGCAGAGAAGCACTTCGCAAGAATCTCTCCGTGGCTGCGATGAGACCCAAATATGAAGTCCTCAGGTTCGAGATTTGCACACTGCCCCACGGCAGCTGACTCCTGACCGATAGACAGGTGAGCCGGGCCTTTGTGATCGTACTCTATACCCTCGTAGTTGCCGTTCTTCTTGATGCTGTCGAGCATTTCCTCGAACGTTCGGATGGTAATCATGTCACGAAGGATCGCAATGAGGGCTTCCGCTCCGTAACGCTCTATCTCCGCCTTCGGATCGGGCGTGTAGGCGTTTACGGGTATTGGGTCGATATTGATCGTGCCCTGCCGTCTGACCTCTTTCGGATCAACAGTGATGGATTTCGGCATACCTGTCTCCCTGATTGATGTTCGGCATTACAGAGCGAGCATGCTCTCCGCGTTGGCAATGGCTGTCACCACCTCCCGCAGCAATCCGGCGGCAGGTCCGCCGTCAGTCGCCCGATGATCGAAGGTCAGGCTTAGCCCGATGTGCGGGGCGGTCACTACTTCCTCTCCTCGGTAAGTCTGCTCCGGCCGAATTGCCCCTATACCGAGAATTCCGACCTCGGGCGGGTTGAGTACCGGCGTGAAATCCCGGACACCGAAGGAACCCATATTCGTAACGGTAAACGTTGCACCGTTCAGCGCATCAGGCCCGGCTTTCCCGGCATGCACAGCGGATGCAAGCTCGTGTGCGCGATCTGCCAGCTGTCTCAAGGTCAGACTATCTGCGCCTCGGATTACCGGCACATAGAGTCCCTTCTGATCGTCAACAGCGAATCCGAGATTCACGCCGTCAAATCGGTGGATCTCGTCGGGCCGACCTGGTACATAATGGGCGTTCAGGGCAGGGTGACGACGCACAGTGCGGGCAACGATGAACATGATGAGATCATTCAGCGTGATATCCGATACCCCGAGAAACGCAGGGGCGGCCTTCAGTTTCTTCCGGTAAGCGACCAGCTCAGTAGCATCCGCCGTAGCATTTAGGGTCAGCTGTGCGGTCCGGGTGAGCGAGTGAAGCATCCGGTCCGCAATCACCTTCCGGACTCCCTTCACCTCCACCCTCTCGACCGAGGGGGCATCACCGGTCGGCGCAGAGCTGCCGGCGCTCGCAGCTATGGACCCCGAGCCTGCGTCGGCCGCGACGGGGGAAGGCGCCGACCGTCCACCAGGATCCTGCGCAAACGTCTCGACGTCGCGCTTGAGAATGCGTCCTCCGGGGCCGCTCCCTGGGATTTCATGGTACTGCGATGCGTCAACGCCGAGGTCGGCTGCAGTATTTCGCGCAAGGGGCGAAATGCGCACATCCCGTCTGCCGACGATAGCCGGGTCAACCGTTCGGCCGGAAGACGCTCGGGCTGATGATGCAGGCGCTTTCTCCCCCACCACGGCGAACTCCTGCATCACCGGAACATCATCGCCGTCACCGAAGAGCTTCTCAAGCAGTATCCCCGATGCCGGGGACGGCACCTCAAACGTCGCTTTGTCGGTTTCAACCTCGCACAGGGTCTCACCCTCCTGCACCCGGTCACCTTCATCCTTCTTCCATTCGAGGAGAATGACCGTCTCGACGCTGTTTCCCTGCTTCGGCATGATCACGCGTTCAGCCATACCGCTCCCACGCACCCTCCGGACTCGAGCAGTTCTTCCGCACCTGTCACAGTCGGCTTGCGTTTTCTTCGAAATGGTTACGAGAACTGTTGGATGCTAACCGAAACAGGGGGGATTTTCAATAGAAGCGTTCGATGAGGATGTAACGTCTCATGCCACATCCGCGCCCGCACACGGCCTTTGCGCTCCGCTTCGTCGCACCGAGCAGCGCATTGGCGATCGGCGGCCAGTCCTCTTCCCACCGGTGGTACGCCGGATTGACGCAGTTATAAAGGACATCCGCCGAGTGAGCGAGCTTCGCCATCTTCTCGCCGTCCGAGGCGTCTGTCTCCACGCGCCGCACGCTGTCGGGCCCCTTCGCCTGAGGTGAGCGCGGACGATGAGCTCGATGCCCGGCTTCTCACAGACGAGCTCGAAGGTACTCTTGAGGATGACGCCGGCCGGCTGCTCGCTGAGGGCCGACGCTGGCGGCGTTCATTCCACAACCCTTCGGCCACCAGCCACCGCCGCACTCGACCCAGGCAACACGCCCGAGATATCAGGCCAACGAGCGCTCGCTGAAATCTCTGAGGATCCCGTCGATCGACAGGTCCTCATCTACGAGTGGCCAGTGCAGTCCATAGCCCGCGGGGCTCACTTCGATGGTCTCGCGGGCAACCTGTGGCGCGCTCTCCAGACGCGAGGACAGATTGGCCCACGAAACAGTTATTTCCCGTCCGTCCACGTTCAGCCTGAGATGCTCATGCGTGGTCTCAACCACACGCACCGTATGCCTTGTCTCGATCATCATACGAGTCTGCGTCCAGCCAGAACCTACCCTCCGCCTCTGCCTTGGCAACATGAATATGCGGTGGTTCGTCTCCCTCGTTCGAGTAGAAATGGAAACGTCAGCTTTTCAGAAACAGTATCGTTGGCATTCGACTCCACCGGCATTTGGCTTCACCCTGCTCCGCATACTGCGTAGTGCGCCCAGGAGGACTCGAACCTCCGACCCACAGCTTAGAAGGCTGTTGCTCTAT
>CAYOFA010000181.1:5096-6627 GCA_964402885.1 uncultured Spirochaetaceae bacterium | reverse complement strand
TGATCCTCAGTGTCCACGATGCGGGGCCGGCCGCCGGCCGGCCCCGGAGTAGTTTCTGATGGTGAGAAGCGGAGTTACTCCGCCCGATCCCGCCAGGCCTCGTCGAGGGCCTGCAGGGTCTCGTCCCAGCTCTGCCGGTCTGCCACGTAGGCCTGCAGGTTGTTGAACGCATCCTGCTGGGCGAAGCCGTCCGGCCACTGACCGAAGACCCAGGGAATGGTCTCGTTCCGATCGGTGTAAGCGAGGATCCCCTGTCCGACGCCGCCGAGGCCCTCGGCCGAGGCACCCTGATAGGCGGGGATGTGGCCGAACTCTTCGACCGTGTAGCGCTGCCCGGTATCGCTGATCATCATGAAGTTGATGAACTCCTTGCCGGCCTCGATCTCCGCCTCGGATGCCTGCGCATTCACCACGAAGTACCAGGGAACGCCGACGGGGATGCGATCCATCTGCGAGTCATCATTGATGAGAAGCGGAATGACGCCCAGGTTGATATCGGGGTTCGCCTCGAGGATGGCGTTCTCCTTCCAGATACCCTGCTGGATCATGGCGACCTCTTCGTTTGCAAGCATCTGAACCTGCTGGTTGTGGTCGGTCGCGAGCGGGTTGTCCTCGCCGTACTCCACCGTGAGGTCCACGATCTGCTGGAGGTCCTGAAAGATCTCGTTCTCCGCCATGGAGGCATCACCGTTGGTCAGGTCCTCCATGAACTGCACCGGATCATCCTGCTGGGCAAAGGCCACGTTGAGCATGTGCAGACCGATGACCCACCAGGTTCCGTAGCCGGTGGAGAAGGCGGTGTAGCCCGCGTCTTCCAGTGCCTCTGCCGCAGCCTCGAGCTCGGAGAAGCTGGTCGGCGCCTCCTCGATGCCGGCATCCTCGAACATGTCCCTGTTGTAGATGTAGCCGTAGCCCTCGAAGTTCAGCGGCGCCCCGTAGACGGTGCCGTCGATGGTAAGCGGCTCGATGGCCGAGGGTACCGCCCGGTCGGCAAAGGGCTCGCCGTCGAGGCTCGCGATGTTCTCACTCCACAGCTCATACTGGGCGGGACCCTCGATGTTGAAGACGACCGGTCCCTCGTCGGCGGTGAAGCGGCTCTTGAGGATGGTCTGCCAGTCTGCGCTTCCGCCGACGGTCTCGACGTTCACCGTGACGTTCGGATTGGCCTCCTCGAACTCCTCGCCCAGTGCCTCGAACTGATCGGCAATAACCGTCTTGCTCTGGAAGATCTCGAGCTCGACGGTCTCCGGCTCAGCTGCCGCCTCTTCGCCGCCTCCGGCTGCTTCCTCCGACTGTCCGCCGGCGAAGCCGAAGCCCGTGACCGCAAGTGCGAGTACCAGGATCATGATCAGATTCTTCTTTCTCATTGCTAACCCTCCTTATGGATTCTGGGCCATGCCGGCCGCTTCGGGCCGGTTCCATGGCATGTGGCCGCGCGATAGACATCCGGTTGTTCGCTCAGTTCTCACCTCCTTCGTTCCGCGGGTCTCGCATGGGCTCCAGGGCCCATGACGGGATACAATCGTTTGCA
>CAYOFA010000181.1:0-4996 GCA_964402885.1 uncultured Spirochaetaceae bacterium | reverse complement strand
TGCTCATATCCTCTTCTCCCGGACTGCATCGTCGCGTCGTTCCGCCCCGCAGGACTCCCGCACCACGAGGTAGGGCTGCACCCGCCGCTGCAGGAGGTGCTCCGGTTCCCCGTCGGTAGCAACCGCGGTGCCGACGGTCCCTGTGGTGCCCGCCGGCGCCGTGGCCGTACCTGCGGTCACCCGATGAGGCGCGCCGAGCATCTCCCCGAGCCGCCGGCAGGCCGCCACCGCAAGGCGATCGCGGGGCTGGTGAACCGTCGTCAGCCGGGGGCGAAAGTCCTTTCCGAAGCCGATGTCGTCGTAGGAGACGATCGCGACATCGCGGGGCACCTGCAGCCCGCTGTCCCAGAGCCCTTCGATGGCCCCGAGGGCCATGATGTCGGTCTGGGAGAAGATGGCGGTGATGTCGTCACGGAACCGCCCGGCATTCTCCACGACGAACCGGTATCCGAACTCGAAGGTGCCGTCGCCGACTCTGATGAGCTCCTCGTCGACCGAAAGGCCATGATCGCCGAGTGCGCGGCGGTACCCCTCGGTGCGCTCCCCGAAGGAACCCTCCGGCGTGTCCACGGTGAAGCAGAGGATACGTTCGTGCCCGAGCCTCACGAGATGATTGGTCGCAATGGTGCCTCCGGCGACGTGGTCGGCAAACACGTAGTTCTCGCCCGCGAGGTCGAGATGCGGCGGAATGGCCTGCACGAACACGACCGGAATACGCTGGTCGTGAATGAAGGCAACTTCATCCGGAGTGGTGTCCGGGTTTATGACGATGAGTCCGTCCACCTTCCTGCTGTTGAGCAGGTGCCGGATGCTGTTCTCGCCGTTGGCGTCGTAGCGGAACTTCACGATGAGATCGCGGTCCTCGGTCTCGAGCGTACGCCGAATCTGGTTTATGAGTAGAGTCAGGTGAAGCGAATACTGGTACTCGTCGAAGGAGTCGGGGCAGATCAGGCCGATGATGCCGGTCCGCCGGGTGACGAGGCTGCGCGCGGTGGCGTTAAAGGAGAAGTTTCCGCGCTCCGCGATCTCGCGTATGCGCGCTTTCGTCTCTGCTGAGACCAGGTGGCTGTCGTTGAGGCTGCGCGAAACGGTCGAGGGGCTCACCTCGGCGATTCTCGCTATGTCACGTATCGTCAGCCTTCTTTGCATACGTTTGCACCAACGATACTGTAGCACCGCCCCACCGAGCTGTCAACAAAGAATCTGAATCCCGAGGAGGGCCGCAACGGAGGTTTCTATAACGCCATTAGCTCCATTATAGCCAATGAAGTCGCTCGGTTCAGCCGGATTATGCCCTGTTGTTCCTTGCTTGCGTAGCAGAACCCGTGTTATAACTCTGTGCAGGCGTGTTGAAGTGCGATGAAATGCAAACGTTTGTAGTAATCAGGGGTGCCGATTGAACATCATATACCTGCATACCCACGACTCCGGCCGCTTTCTCGATCCGGCGCAGCGTCCCCGGCCGTTGCCGAACGTGGAACGCCTGGCAGCGTCCGCGGTGACGTTCCGAAATGCGTTCAGCGCGGCCCCCACCTGCTCGCCGAGCCGGTCAGCTCTGCTCACCGGGACGCCCCCGCACGTGAACGGGATGACCGGTCTTGCGCACCGGGGTTTTCGTATCACCGATTACTCTCGGCACCTGGCCCGGGTTCTCGCCGGTGCGGAGATGGAGACCGTGCTGTGCGGCGTGCAGCATGTAGCTCCGGATAAGAGTGAGATCGGCTACGATCGAGTCCTCGACGGTCCGATCGACTACTTCACCCGACCGGATCTGCTTCCGCACGAGTGGGACCGGGAGAACGCGCGGCGGGTTGCCCGCTTCCTTACCGAGCCCCGCGCCGGCCGCCGCCCGTTCTTTCTGTCCTTCGGGCTTCTGACAACTCATCGTCCGTACCCGCAGCCGGAGCCGCCCGCTCCCGAGCGTTCGCATCCGCGCCCGCCGGCCGTCGTGGCCGACACACCAGCCACGCGCTACGACATGGAGCGCTTTCTCACCGCCCTCGATGTGGTGGACGAGGTGGTGGGCACCGTTCTCGACGCGGTCAGCGAGGCAGGGCTGTGGGACGAGACGGTCGTCGTCCTCACGACGGACCACGGGCCGGCATTTCCCGAGATGAAAGGAACGTTGCAGGACGGCGGAGTCGGCGTGAGCCTCATGCTGCATGTCCCGGAGATCGCCGATGACGGCCGGGTTGAGCAGGCACTCGTCTCTCAGCTCGATCTCTATCCGACGATGTGCGAGCTCGCGGGGGTCGCAACACCGCAACCCACCGAAGGGCGCTCGCTTCTGCCGTTGTTGCGCGGGGAGGCGGCCTCGGTCAGGGACGAGGTGTTCGCCGAGACGAACTACCATGCCAATTACGAGCCGGGCCGTGCGGTACGCACTGAGCGCTACAAGCTCATCCGCCGCTACGCTGACCCGGGCGGACCCCTGCCGGCGAACGTCGACGACTCGCCGCCGAAGGCCGTCATGGGGGAGGCCGGCTACTTCAACGTCACACGGCCTGCGGAGCATCTCGTCGATCTTCTCATCGACCCGACCGAGCGCATGAATTTCCTCGAGGAGCCGGCCTACCGTCACATCTATGAGAATCTTTCGGTCCGGCTCGACGCCTGGATGGAGCGTACCGACGATCCGCTTCGCCTCGGAGCCGTGCCGAGGCCGACGGGGTCCCGAGTGAACCGCCAGGACGCACGAAGCGCCGAGGAGCCGACATGGGAGTAGAGGACGCAGAACATATGAACAACGGGACACATGGTGAGCAGATACGGGTCGGTGTGATCGGTGCCGGCGAGCGCGGCGTCTATGTACTCGGTGCGCGGGCGGTGGAGCTCCGCGAGGAGACCGGAATTATCATCCGCGTGCTCTGCGACACCAACGCCGACCGTGCCGCCGAGGGCGCGGCCTTTCTGCGGGATCTCTATCGTCGCAGTGGGCTCGATGTTTCGATCGATGTGGAAACCGACTTCCGCCGGGTCGTGAACCGTGACGATGTGGACACCATCTTCGTCACCACTTATACCTCGGAGCACAGAGCACCTACCGAAGCAGCGCTTGCTGCCGGAAAACAGGTATACCTCGACAAACCCATGGCAACCACGCTCGAAGATGCCGAGGCCATGATGGCGGCAGAGCGTCGGACGGGTCGACCGCTCATCATGGGCTTCACCCGCCGCTATGAGCACTCCTGGCGCACGGCGGTCGAGCTCGTGCGCGACGGCGAAATCGGCGAGCTGCAGACCATCCTGCTTCGCTCGGTCATTCCCTATGCCCGTTACCTGCAGCGCTGGCACCGGCTTCAGGAACGATCGGGTGGCGCCCTCAACGACAAGGTTTCCCACTACTTTGACGCTCTCAACTGGATCGCAGGAAGCCGCGCTACGTCGCTCATGGCGATGGGCGGCCGTTCGAGCGTATTTGCGCCGGATCCCACCGCACCGAAACGGTGTAGGGAGTGTGATCGTGACTGTCCGTTCCGCGCGCTTCCGGGGCCGAATCGACGGGAGCTCGGAATCGTCTATCGCCTTGATCCGGACTACCGCAAGCAGGAGCACGGCATCTTCAGCCGGCGCAGCTGGACCGGCGCAGAGGCGGAGGATGCGCAGATCGACAACTGCGTCTACAGTCCCGACAGCGACATCGTCGATCACGCGGTGGTAAACATCGGATACGAGAACGGCATCAAGGCGGCGCTGTTCTGGAACATCTTCGGCCCGAGCGCCGAGGACGAGGAAACCCTGGAGCTCGTCGGCTCATCCGGGCGGCTGCGGCTGACCCGGGATACAGGAGAGATCGATCTGGTATCCGACTACGGCGCGAGCCATCGGACGATCGATGCGCGGGGTCCACATTTCGAGAGCTCCCACTTCGGTGCCGACGTGGAGCTGCTTCATACCGTCCGGCGGCATTTCGCCGGGGAGAAGCCGATTGCCGGTACGGCCGACGGCTATGAGTCGCTTCGAATGGTGGAGGCGACCCAGCGCGCGGTGGACGCCGGGGGCATGCTCGTGAGACTCGCGGACTGAGCCTGCGGAGCCGGGGTGACACCGGGCCGAAATCACCAGGGCCGAGATCACAAGGAGATCGCATGACCGACAACGAGAACGCCTTCTTCGGCGACCTGCATAACCACTGCAATATGTCATACGCACACGGCGACCTCGAGGACGCCATCAGAAACGCCCGGCAGCGTCTCGACTTTGTTTCGGTCACCGGGCACGCGCACTGGCCCGATATGCCCGAGGCAACCGAACGCACGGGCCACATCGTGGAGTTCCACGAGGAGGGCTTCGAGAAGCTCAAGCGGAACTGGGCGGGCGCGCTGGAGAAGCTTGCAGCCGCCGAGCGTCCCGGGGAGTTCGTAACCTTTCCCGGGTTCGAGGTGCACTCGAGCGCGGACGGCGACCGGGCGGTCATATATCGCGATCCCGACGGTGAGGTTCTCTATCCCGACAGTGTTCCCGAGCTCGATCGCCGGCTTGCCGAGCTCAAAGCGGCGGGGCGCCCCGCGTTCGGCCTTCCTCATCACATCGGCTATCACCAGGGAGCCCGCGGGATCAACTGGGACACCTTCGACGAGGACGCTTCGCCGGTGGTCGAGATCTTCTCGATGCATGGCGGTGCGGAGACCACCGAGGGGCCGTTGCCCTTCCTTCACTCCATGGGGCCCGCGGACTGGCGCAGTACCATGCAGTACGGCCTTGCCCAGGGGCACGTATTCGGCGTCATCGCCAACACCGACCATCACAGCGCTCATCCCGGAAGCTACGGCCACGGTATGGCAGGGGTGTGGGCGCGCGAGCTCTCCCGCGAGGGCATCTGGGCCGCGCTTATGAGCCGCCGCACCTTTGCCCTCACCGGCGACAGGATACGGCTCGACTACAGCCTCGGCGGCACGCCCATGGGCGGCATCCGCGCCCCGGGGCGCGCCGACGGGCTCGAGCTCCGCCTCGAGGCCGGCGCCGCCGTCGACTACGTGGACATCATCCATAACAA
>CAYOFA010000180.1:0-6644 GCA_964402885.1 uncultured Spirochaetaceae bacterium | reverse complement strand
TCGGGAATCTCGATGGGCTCCACCTTCTCGAGCTCCTTTATCCGGCTCTGCACGAGCGAGGCCTTGGAGGCATTGTATCGAAAGCGGTTTATGAAGGACTCGAGGCGCTCGATGTAGGCCTGCTGGGCCTCGTAGTCCTTTCGCAGCTGCTCGAGCTCGCGCTCCCGCTGCACCTCGTATTCGGAGAAGTTTCCGGTGTAGAGGCGCAGGTTTCCCATGAAGAGCTCTGCCACGTGGTCGGTGGCCCGATCGAGGAAGTAGCGATCGTGGGAGACGAGGAGGTATCCGCCGTGATACCGCGTGAGGAAGTCCATGAGCCACTCCCGCGCCTCGATGTCGAGATAGTTCGTCGGCTCGTCGAGGAGCAGGAGGTCGGGGTGTTCGAGCAGAACCCGGGCGAGGGCCGCGCGCATGCGCCAGCCGGCTGAGAGCTCCTCGATAGGAGCATTGAAGGTCTCCGCGCGGAATCCGAGCCCCCGGAGCACCTCGTCGATGCGCGCCTCGCGGTCATAGAATCCGGAGTCCTCGATGAGCTCCTGTATCTCGTGAAACTCATGCACGAGGTCGGCGGCCTCTTCGTCGGTTTCGGTTGTCTCCGCGAGGATGTGTCCGAGCTCCTCCTGGCGCGAGAGGCGGTCACGCAGATAATCAAAGGCCCGCTCCGCCTCCTCACTCACGGTGTGGCCGGCGAATTGCTCGACCGACTGGGGAAGATAGGAGATGCGGGCGTCGCGGCGCCGCACCACCGTTCCGTCGTCCGGCTGAACGTGCGCGGCGATGATGCGCATGAGCGTGGTCTTCCCGCTGCCGTTCGCGCCGGTCAGGGCCACCCGCGAGCTGCGGCTCAGAGACAGCTTGACCCCGTCGAGAACCGTCCGCTCACCGAAGGAAACCGTGACGTCGGTGAGCTGCACGAGACTCATGTCGAGTCACCGTCCTCGAAACGGAAGAAGATGATCACCGGAGAGAGGCTCTCGCGCAGCACGACCTTGTCACGAATGTTGTCGGACGGCACGTGAGCAAGGCGCAGCCCGCCGGAGACGAACTGATAGAGAAACACCACGGGTTCGTCCCGGGCACCCACGAACCGGAACGACAGTGCTCCCTCGTAGTCTGCGCCGAGGCTTTCAGAGAGGAAATGATCGAAGCGGATGTAGCCGCTTGCGCCGGCGGACGCCGATATGACCGAGGGCACGAGCCGGGAATACTGTGCCCACTGGAAGGCGCCGTCATCGCGCAGGAGGATGTTCCCGTAAGCGTTGCTGACCAGTCTGTCCCCCCGCGAGCGCAGCGAGGCGTATCGCTCCTCCCGGCGCTCCTGTTCCTCGCGCCGTACCTCCGCGATGTCCCGTTCGATGCTCTGCATCGCGACGTTGTATCCCTCGCCGTCGATGGAGTACTGAATGCTGATGCTTTCTTCCGAGCGGACGATCACCGAGAACTGTGCTCCGCGGGCTACGAACTCTCTCGAGCGTCCGCGGCTCCATCCCTCGTACTCGAAGGTTGAGCTCTGATCCTCGAGATTCAGCCGGATACGGTTTTCCTCCGGTTCCGGGAACAGACCGTAGTCGGCGCGGAAGCGCTCGAGGTCGATGCGGCCCGAATCCAGCATGCGGGAGAAATACACCGGTCGCCATGTGGTGGAGAGAAAGCGCGAGAGCTGGGGATCATCGACGGGGCTGTCCTCCTCACCGCCGGCGCCGGATCCCTCGATCCCCGAAAGGTAGTAGCCGAACACCCAACCGCGTGACCCATCCCGGGTGAGCACCTCGTACCAGTAGTCGACGAACCCGGCCTCATCCGACGGCTGCGCGCTTCGGGAAATCACCTTGGCCTCTTCGCCGAGGCGCAGGCGGTACACGATGTTCGACGTGCGGTCGGCGTCCTCACGCACGGGAAGGGCCTGCCGTTCGGCGGAGGCAAAGGTCTCCGCGTTGGTTTCGAACTCCGCGGCAAACTCCCGGGCGCGCTCCTCGCTGCCGAATACCTCCACGCGCCACTGCGGCAGGGTCTCTCTCTCTCCATCCTCGGGCGGGCTCACTGTGTAGGTGTTGTCGGTATCCGAGCTGTCGGAGATGGTAACGACCATGCCGTACTCGAGGGAGCTTCCCTCGGGCGGCCAGAGCACGACACCGGAACCCTGCGACCCGCCGCCGCAGGACACGAGAAGTGAGACGAAAACCGAGATGACGATGACGGTGCTGAGATGGCGAAAAGTCACGGGGTACTCCTTGCGTGGTTGAATCATTTGACCACAGGTGCGTCTGAATCGTCAATCGAGGGTCGAGTCTTCGAGCACGGACTCCTCGAGGATGATGACGACTCGCCCGTCGCGGATGATGTCCTGGTTGGCGGGCTCGGCGAAAAACACCTCCGCGTCCTCGGCGGAAATGACGGGATCGGTCGCGTATCGGCCGAACACGCCCGTCGCCACGGTCCGCATCGGTCGTGTCCCGGCACGCTCCTCGACGATCGGGTCGGCTGCGCTTGTGGCGTACGCCACCGGGCCACGCGCGCTGACGACCTCCGGCCGGACCCGGTCGGTCTCGAGAACGACTTGCGTTGCATCGTGAGAGTAGATGTCCGGAAGCAGGGCAGGTCGCACACGGGCGCTGCGATCCTCCCCGTGCACGGGGAGCAGACCGCGGGCATACACGACCAGGCCGGTGAACTCGCGAGTCGGCCGCCACGGTATGACGCGCGGGAGCTCCTGGGGGCGCTCATGATCGACGAAAAGCGAGGCAAGGTGCGGGTAGAGCTGCAGGGAGTAACCGAGCTGCAGAGCACGAAGGTCGGGTGTGTGACGGTTCAACGTGGGGACGAGCTCCTCGGAGAGCCGGGCCACCTCCACGGCGAGCTTCGGTCGTTGCCCGTAATGCTCGGCGAGGGTGTAAAGGGAATCCACCCGAACGGCGGCCGCTTCATCCTGCAGAATTCGGGGCAGCTCGGCGCGGACGTTCTGCTCGGCGGTGTACGCCGCTGCCGGATGGTTTCGCGCGTCGGGAGGCAGGGGACTCTGAATGTCGATGTGGAAGCTGCGCGAGAGCCAGTCCACCCGGCTCGTGATCGTCGGCTCCTCATCGATGCGTTGAGCAACCGTCACCGCAGGTGCGAGGATCAGGAGCGTCAGGAGAATTGTAGCGATCCTAAAGCGCGTCGCCAAAGAAGATACCCGCCCATTCCCAGTCGCCGTTGATGTCGGGATCCGCCGGAAAATCGACGCGGCGGAAGTAGAGGTACCAGGTTCGAATGCGGTGTGACCATCCCCAGGTCCGCAGATAGGCCTCCCGCGCATTGGAGTTTATGTCGATTTCGTCGGCAAATCGCACGCGCGAGCGCTGGAGAAAAATGCCGATGTTGAAGGGGCCCTGACTGTTGAAGTCCGTCTCCTCCTGCTCCCACGACATGGCGAAGAAGTTGGCGTCCGCCCGGTATCGCAGCAGGAGATTTGCATCCTGCCGCCACAACGCATTCTTTATGGTTGCCACCAGGCGGTCGAGGCTGTCCATCGTCCAGTCCTTCGAAGAATCGTAGAACTCCACCCGGCGCGTTATCTGTTCGCGGGCATGCGGCGCTCCGAGGATCTCGGTCTCGGGATACTCGAGAAAGTTCTTGTAGTCGGCGTAGGCCTCATCCCATTCGCCGAGCTGCTCATGGGTCCGCGCCATGAAATAGTACGTGGCACCGAGGTCGAGCCTGTCGGCGAAGCGGTCGACGAGCTCATGGTAGTGCCGCAGTCGCTCGGTGGGATCCTCGGTGAGTCGAACGAGCTCGCGAAGCGCGTTGTAGTGGACGGAGGTTCCGTTGACCGTCAGGTCGGCGTAGTTGGAGACCACCCGTTTGTAGTAATGCCGTGACATCTCCGGGGAGGAGTCGCGGTACTGTTTTGCCACGAGAAGCAGGAAATAGGCGTTGTAGGGGTGGTCGGGGTTGCGCTCGACGAAGGTGGTGAGAAAGGTCCGCATACGACCGGGGTACCCGGCCTGCAGAAGGTAGCCCGCGATTTCCTCGATAAGCACCATCTGGCTCTGTTGCCGGCTCTCGTCTTCGAGAAGCGTGAAGAGCTGCCGAAGCTCCTCTTTCTGCTCATCGGTGCCGACCATATAGTAGTCGTTCTGCGTCCGACAGCCCGAAAGGGCCAGTATCAGCAGCAGCACGACGGCGACAGCACGAATCTTCATATCGGCGCTATTGTAGTATTCGCGTGTATTGTTGGCAAGGCGCGTGCTATTTGCTACACTCCCGGTCGTGAGCCGAATCGGGCCTCCGCGATATCCGAATAAATTTCTGGTCTCCAGCGTCGTTTTCATTCTGGTCGGCGTGATTCTGCTGCTGTGGAATCTCGGCCTCATCCCGGGGCTCGAATCGCTGTGGCCTGTCCTGCTCATCATTGCCGGTGTGGGATTCCTCTACGAAGGTTTCATACGCAGGCGTCGGGACGCCTACGTCTTTATCGGCATGTTCGCCCTGCTGCTGGGGCTCTTCTTCCTGCTTACGGAGACCCTGGTCAGCCCCGTGGCCATCTCGAGTATCTGGCCGGTTTTCATGACCATTACCGGTCTGAGTCTCTTCGCCTACGGCGCCCGTCGCCCGTGGGGGTCGCGGATGAGCTTCACCGTGCCCGGCGTGGCCATCGTCATAATATCGCTTGTGTTCCTGCTATTCAGCCTCGGCATCGTGGACCGCAGTTTTGCCAGGCTCGTGGCGCTGTACTGGCCCGCGCTTCTCATCATCGCCGGGCTGGTGCTGCTGGGCATACATCTAACCCGGCGGGAGTAGCGGGGGTCTGCATACCTCAGTCGTCCTTCGTGTCCGGCGGCGGGTCACCGTTCTCCGACTCGGGCAGGATGTTGGAATCACGAAAGAGGATGGTCTCGAGGTTGAGGAGCTTGCCGCTTCGCGGGCAGTGCAGGCGGAACGGAAAGGTGTGCTCGCGATAGTAATATACAACCCCGACTATCAGCCCCACGATGGGGATGAAGTAGTAGGGCGAGAGCTCGTACATCACGAGCGCCTGTGCGCTGGTGTAGACGAAGAAGGCGGCAATGCCGAGGTAGAGCGTCGCAAACCGCTTCTTTTCGGCCGTCTCCTGATAGCGGCGCTGCAGCAGATTGACGAGCAGTATGGCGATGAATACCCAGAAGAAGTTATCGGCGACGAACGTGACGATTTCCTGCATGTCTCGGAAGCATACCGGCTCGGGAGCCGGGTGTAAATGAGCAGCCCCTCCGTCGGCGCCGCGGCGCCCGGTCGGGCGGAGGCCGTCGTCCTCGAGGCCTACCGCCGCTACCACTCACCACGTTACATTCACCCTGATCCTCTGGAGGTGGTGCTGCGCTACCCGGATCCGGCGGATCGCGAGGTCGTGGCCCTCATCTGCGCGTCTCTCGCGCTCGGTCGCGTCCGCAGCATCCTCGGTATCTGCGCAGACGTGCTCGCGCGACTCGACCGCCGGCCGGCGGCCCCGGCGTCGGGGCCGGCGGCCGCCCTCGAGCGGAGCTCTCTCGATGAGCTTCGCGCGCGCTTCGACGGGTTCGTCTACCGGTTCTTCGGCCCCGAAGAGATATCCCACTTTCTCTACGCCGTCGGGGAAGCCCGTCGACGGCACGGCAGTCTCGAGGACGCCTTCCTGCGTCATCTCTCCGCGGCCGACGCGACGGTCATTCCCGCCCTCGGCGGTTTCTCGCAGGAGCTCTCCGAATACGCCGGCGGCATCCACGGGCTGCTTCTGGCACAGGTGAAGCGGGGGAGTGCGGCGAAGCGCTGGCACCTGTTCCTGCGCTGGCTGGTCCGCGCCGATGAGGTGGATCCCGGTGGCTGGACACGGGTGCCGAGGTCGCATCTGGTGGTTCCCATGGACACGCACATGCATCGCATCTGCGCGACACTGGGTATCCTCTCTCGAAAGAGTGCAGATGGAAAGGCCGCCCTCGAGATCACCGAATTCTTCCGCCGCCTCGATCCGGCCGACCCCGCCCGCTTCGACTTCTCGCTGACGCGCCTCGGTATACACCCCGACGCCGGCCGCGAGCGCGCGCAGCTCCTGGGCGCCGACGGCCACGCTTTTTCTACACAAACCTAGTCGTTTGTGTTATCCTCTGCGCAACACATTTCAATTGACCAGGCACCAAGGAGAGTCGTATGCAAAGATACGTTTGTGAAGTTTGTGGCTACATCTACGATCCCGAAGAGGGTGATCCTGACGGCGGCATCGAGGCCGGGACCCCCTTCGAGAGTCTTCCCGAGGACTGGGTCTGCCCCATGTGTGGCGCCTCCAAGGATGAGTTCTCTCCCGAAGAGGAGTAGCCTGAGACCGAACGATCAGGAATGCATGGCCGCCTGGCGCTTGTAGTGATCCTCGAGCACCAGGCAGGTCATCGCTTCAACCACCGGCACGATCCGCGGGCAGATGCACGCGTCGTGTCGACCCTCCGTCCGAATCACCCGTTCAAGACCGTCGAGATCCACCGTTTTCTGAGGCCGCGCGATGGAGGAGGTGGGTTTCACCGCAACTCGGAAGATGATTTCGTTTCCCGTGGAGATACCACCGATGATGCCCCCGGCGTTGTTGGTGAGAAAACCGTCGGCATCCATCTCGTCGTTGTGCTCGCTCCCGCTCATGTCGGCTACCCGGAAGCCGGCAC
>CAYOFA010000179.1:3813-6668 GCA_964402885.1 uncultured Spirochaetaceae bacterium | reverse complement strand
TTTTCGACCTCGAGCGCGTGGTGGAGAAGCTTGCCGCCGGCAAGTTCTCCACGATTTACCTTCGCCCGCGGGATGTCTTCGAGGTCGAAGTCGGAAACGGGTCAGACCCCGGCGTCTGGGTTCGGGGTAACCCGCTTGCTGACGTGCTTACCCCGACGGATACCCCGGCCGGGCCCGTGCTGCGGATGCAGCTCCCGCCGGGGCATCATCACCTGATGCGCGCCGGGGACGGCGGGATCCTGTCGATCGTCGTGGCGGATGACGGGAGCTACCGGGTGTTTCGCCGATAACGCGGGGCCCCGGTCCGCGGAGGTGGCACCCTGGGGGGCGCCGCCGGGCGCCCCCCGGCCTCAGCCCACGACGACGTTCACGAGCTTGTTCGGGACGGTGACGACCTTGCGGATGCTCTTGCCCTCGGTGTAGTGCCGGACGCGCTCGTTGGCGAGGGCCATCTCCTTGAGCTCGGCATCCGCGGTATCCGCGGGCGTCGTGAGCCGGGCGCGGATCTTTCCGTTCACCTGGACGACGATCTCGACCTGCTCGTCCCTGGTCAGCTCCTCGTCATAGCTCGGCCATTCGTGGTAGGCGAGGCTCTCATCGTGGCCGAGCTTCTCCCACATCTCCTCGGCGATGTGCGGTGCGTAGGGCGCAATGAGGAGCACGAAGGGCTCCCAGAGTGCGCGATGGAGCACATCCTGCTTGAAGGCCTCGTTGACGAAGATCATCATCTGGGCGATCGCGGTGTTGAACTGAAGGTTCTCGGTGTCGTGGGTGACCTTCTTGATGGTCTTGTGCAGTACCCGCTGGAGCTCCAGTGGCGGCTCATCGTCGACGAGTTTCCGCTCGGAGACTCGCCAGACGCGGTCGAGGAAGCGATGCACGCCCACGAGTCCGTTCGTTGACCACGGCTTTGCCGTCTCCAGCGGTCCCATGAACATCTCGTATACGCGCATCGAGTCGGCGCCGAAATCACGGACGATGTCGTCGGGGTTGATGACGTTCCCCTTTGACTTCGACATCTTCTCGCCGCTTTCGCCGAGGATCATGCCCTGATTCACGAGCCGCATGAAGGGCTCATCGGTGGTCACCACACCGACGTCGTAGAGCACCTTGTGCCAGAAGCGCGCGTAGAGCAGATGGAGGACTGCGTGCTCGGCGCCGCCGACGTAGAGATCGACAGGCATCCAGTACTGTTCTTTCTCCCGGGAAACGAGCTCGGTGTCGTTCTTCGGGTCGAGATAGCGCAGGTAGTACCAGCAGGAGCCCGCCCACTGAGGCATGGTGTTCGTCTCTCGTCGGGCGCCGGCGCCTGAGCCGTCGGGGCACTCGGTTCTGATCCACTCTTCCACTTTGGCCAATGGCGATTCGCCGGTGCCCGAGGGTTTGTAGCTTTCCACTTCGGGTAACTCGAGGGGCAGGTCCGCAGCGTCCAGGGGCACGATCTCACCGTTCTCGCAGTGGACCAGGGGAATGGGCTCGCCCCAGTACCGCTGTCGGGAGAAGATCCAGTCACGCAGCTTGTAGTTCACCGCGCGTGTCCCTTTGCCCTCGGACTCGAGCCAATCGGTGATCTTCTGCTTCGCCTCGGTGGTGGGCATGCCGGAGAACTGCCCGGAGTTCACCGATGTGCCTTCGCCGGTGAATGCCTCGGGCATCTCAGCCGTGATGGAGGCATGGGGATCTGAGACATCCTCCTCGGGCGTGGCGACGACCTTGATGATGGGGAGGTCGAACTTCTCGGCGAACTCCCAGTCCCGCGCGTCATGAGCCGGGACCGCCATGATGGCGCCGGTTCCGTAGGAAAGCAGAACGTAGTCGGAAACCCAGATGGGGATCCGCTCGTCATTGACGGGGTTGATCGCGTAGGCGCCGGTGAACACGCCGGACTTTTCCTTCGCGAGATCGGTGCGCTCGAGATCGGACTTGAGCTTCGCCTTCTCGATGTACTGCTCGACCGCCTTCTGCTGCTCTGCGGTGGTGAGCTCCCCGACCAGCGGATGCTCGGGCGCGAGGACCATGTAGGTGGCGCCGAACAGCGTATCGGGCCGGGTCGTGAAAACCTCGAGAGAACCCTCGTGGTCGGCGAGGGGAAAGACCACGTTGGCGCCTTCGCTTCGCCCGATCCAGTTGCGCTGCATCGTCTTGATCGATTCGGGCCAGTCGAGCTTCTCCAGGTCCTCGAGGAGGCGGTCGGCATACTGCGTGATGCGCAGCATCCACTGTTTCAGCGGTTTCCGCTCGACGGGGTAGTTGCCGCGCTCCGAGCGCGGGCCTTCGGGCGTGGTGATGACTTCTTCGTTTGCGAGTACCGTGCCGAGGTCCGCGCAGTACCACACCGGGATTTCCTCCATGTAGGCGAGGCCCTGCTCGTAGAGCTTGAGGAAGATCCACTGCGTCCACTTGTAGTACTCCGCGCGGTGGGTGGAGACCTCGCGGTCCCAGTCGTAGGAGAAGCCCAGCGCCTTGATCTGCTCGCGGAACTTGTCGATGTTGGCTTCGGTGGTGGCCTTTGGATGGGTGCCGGTCTGGATCGCGTAGTTCTCGGCCGGCAGACCGAAGCTGTCGAAGCCCATCGGATGGAGCACCTGATACCCATTCATGCGAAGGTAGCGGCAGTAGATGTCGGTGGCGGTGTAGCCTTCCGGGTGTCCTACGTGGAGGCCGCTTGCCGAGGGGTAGGGGAACATGTCGAGCACGTACTTCCGCTTCTCCGGCGGCACCGCCGGGTCCTCGACTGCTTTGAAGGTTCGATTCTCTTCCCAGAAGCGTTGCCACTTCTTCTCGATCGAGCTGAATGGGTAGCGTTCCATGTGGCAGGATGATAGCGGAAATGCGCAACCGCGGTCAACGCACGC
>CAYOFA010000179.1:0-3713 GCA_964402885.1 uncultured Spirochaetaceae bacterium | reverse complement strand
CGCCGTCACTCCTGCGGGCGTTCCGCCTCTCCGTTGTCCTCCCGACGGGGGGTGAAGCGGACGCTGACGATGCGCTTGCGTGCCATCGTCTCGATGAGGAAGGCCCCGGCCGGCGTCTCGACGTGCTCGCCCTGGGCCGGCAGGCGGCCGAGTTGCTCGGCTATGTAGCCGCCGATGGTCTGCACGTCCCGGGTCTGGGGAATTTCGACGCCGAGGGCATCGTTCGCAACGTAAATGGGGAGATCGGCGATGAGGCGGTAGTTGTCGTCGTTGAGCGGGACGATCTTATCGCCCTCCTGTACCTCGTGCTCATCGTAGATCTCCCCGAGGATTTCCTCCACGACGTCCTCGATGGTCACCAGGCCCGAGACCCCACCGTACTCGTCGAGCACGATGGCGATGTTCAATCCGAAGCGGCGGAACTGTGCGAGCATCTCGTGGATCCGCTTGTTCTCAGGCACGAAGATGGGCTCCACCATGACCGTCTTCAGCGGCTCGTCGTCGCCGCCGGCCGCCACCCGTCGGACGAGATTCTTGAGCAGGACGATGCCCACGATATGCTCCGGATGCCCGTCATAGACCGGGACGCGGGAGTAGCCGGCCTCGGTTATGCGGGTGAAGGCGTTCTGCAGCGACATATCCTTGTCGAGGCTGAAGATCCTGGTGCGGTGTGTCATGATCGCGCTCACCGTCACTTCCGTGAACCGCAGGACGTTTCGCACCATGCGGAACTTGAATGCCTCCAGAATCCCGACCGTCTCGGCGTGTTTGGCGAGGTAGAGAATGCTCTCACGAGTAACGCCGCCGCTGCTGCTCCCGTGGCTCAGCCGCGTTATCAGTCGGCTTATGGAACTCATGAACCACACGACCGGTTTCAGAACGATGGAGAGAATCCAGATGGTGCGCGAGACGTGCACCGTCCAGAAGGCGTTGTGCGCGATGGCTACCTGTTTCGGTACGACTTCGCCGAATATAAGGACCACCAGGGTCAGCACGCCGGTTGTGATGCCGAGGACGGCGCTGCCGAAGAGCCGTATCGTGATCTCGCTCGCCATGACCGAGCCGGCAATGTTCATGAGATTGTTGCCCACGAGCACGGTGGTGAGCAGAATGTCGGGCCGGGCGGTGAGCGCCGCTACGTACTCGCCCCGTTTGCCCTGGGTGTTTTTTATCTCCTGTACCTGCGCCTCCGAGAGAGAGGTGAAGGCGGTCTCGGTGCCGGAGAAGAAGGCGGAAAAGAGGAGAAACAGGCCGAGCGCACCGAAGTCGAGTATCATCGACTACGCACGCGTCAGGATGAATGGAATGTGGTCGCACATGATCAGAGCCATGAAGTACGCAGACGAGCATACTCCGGAATAGGGCGATTGTGCAACGATGAATCAGTGGCGAGGCAGGGCGGGCTCGCATATAATGCGAGTATGAAACAGCTGCTCCCGATCCTCCTCGTTGTGCTCGTCCTTGCGTCCTGTGCGCCCGGCCCCAACGCCATGGAGGGCCGCAGCGACGAGACCGGAGACGTCGCCGGGTTTCTGCAGGGATTCTGGCACGGCATTATCATGCCCGTGACATTCGTGATCTCGCTGTTCTCGGATGCCGTCAACGTCTACGACGTCAACAATAACGGAGGATGGTACAATTTCGGCTTTCTGCTGGGGCTCAGCGGCACTCTGGGCGGGGGCAGCAAGGGCGTGTCCGGCCGCAGAAAATAAGAAGAGCCGCGCGTGGCGGCTCTTCCTGTACTCGGTCTTTACTTGGTGTCGAGTACTCGCCGTCGAGCTACTCGACTGCGAGTACGTCTTTCATGGCCTTCTTGATGGTGTCTTTCGGCAGGGCGCCCATGGCCATCTGGGGCTTGTCTTCCAGCGGGATGAAGAGCATCGAGGGGATGCTCTGGATGCCGAAGGCGGCGGCAAGCTCCTGCTCCGCGTCAGTATCGATCTTGTAGATGTGCATCTTGCCGTCGTACTCTTCGGCAAGCTCCTCGAGGACCGGCTCTACCATTTTGCAGGGACCGCACCAGTCGGCGTAGAAGTCGATAATAGCGGGCAGGTCACCCTCGTACTTCCACTCGCTGTTGTTCTCGAAGTCGAAGACCTTATTCTTGAATGTTTCCTTTGTCAGATGCTCAGGCATATTACTCCCCTTGAATTGTATTCAACTTTCCTTATATAGCGCAATATAACAAAGGCCACGCCGGAAGTAAAGCCGGCGCAGCCATTGATTTCGACTACATTACCGTATCACAGATATGCCGTTTGAACAGGGGCGATCGCGGCGATACTCTTTACGCGCGGCACCGAATCCGCTACCTTATAATCATTACTTTCTGAAAGAAACTTAGAGGACACCAGCCATGGCACAAACGAACATTGATCAGCTTCATCCTGCCGCTCCGCAGCCGAAACTCGGGATTCTCTTCCTGGGTCGAAAACGGGCGGGGTTCGACCCCGAGTGGGGTGCCGAAATCCGCAGGCGCATTCGGGGTTTCGTTGATGATGAGGGCCTCGAGGCGGTCATCCCGTACGAAAACATCGCGGATGACCCCACGCTGCGCGATGCCATCGCTCAGTGCCGCGCGGCTGACGTGGATGCGCTGGTCATCACCCAGCCGACGATCTCCGACGGGCGGCTCGCTCCCGTTGCGGCGCAGGTCTGGGATGCGCCGCTCGTACTCTGGGCGACTCCGGAGAAGCCCACCGGGGAGATGATAAGCGCGAACAGTCTGGTCGGAACGCATGTCTTCGGGGCGACCATGCGCCAGCTGCATCGGCCCTTCGAAATCGTCTACGGTCATCCCGATGACGAGGAGACCCGCGTCTCACTTCTGCGAGCGGCGCGCATCACTTCGACTGCCGAGCGGGTGCAGCGGGGGAAGGTCGGGCTCATCGGATATCACGTGCCCGGCTTCATCGACCTCCACGCCGACCCCCTGCAGCTCTCGGAGAGCTTCGGAATACAGCTCTACCACCAGAGCGTGCAGGAGTTCCTCGGCTCCCTCGACGATATCTCCGACGAGGATGTCGAGGCCGAGACCAAGCGTCTTGCCGGTTTCGGGCTGCCGTACCGCGGCAATATCGACGAGAGCGTCCTGCCGATGCAGGCGCGATACTACCTCGGGTTCTCCCGCCTGCTCGAGCGCGAGGGGCTCGACGGGCTCGCGTTTCGCTGCTGGCCCGACCTGCCGAGCATTACCGGCCACTGGCCCTACCTCGCACTGGCCACCCTCGTCAGCGAAGGCAAAGCCCTGGCCATGGAGGGCGATGTCGACGGCGCCATCTGCTCGATCATCGCCGAGGGCATGGGCCTCGGCCCCGTCTACCTCAGCGACTGGCTCGAGCATGATGAGACCTCCATCGCGATCTGGCACACGGGCGCCGCGCCCTTCCAGCTGAGCGAGCCCCTCGGCACCGAGCAGGGCCCGCATCTGACGGTGCAGTTCAATAACAAGAAGCCGACGGTGGTCGATGCGACGATCCGACCGGATCTGCCGGTGACCCTCTTCCGACTCTGGCGCGCCGACGGGGAGTATCACATGACCGCCGTCGAAGGGGAGACCATCGAGCCCGACCGCCACCTGCTTGCCACGAACGGCAGAGCCCGCGTCCGCGGCCTGAATGTGCGCGAATGGTTCGACGACATGGTTCATGAGGGCATGCCGCATCACCTGTGCATCGTGCAGGGACATCATCGGGATGCGCTGTTGCGCGTGG
>CAYOFA010000178.1:0-6676 GCA_964402885.1 uncultured Spirochaetaceae bacterium | reverse complement strand
TTTGTTTTCTCCTCTCGTCTATAACGATACGCCTGGGCCGGAAAATGTCAACTGAGTTTCGATAGTATTCTAAGGAAAATGACAAATGTGTTTGCCTGCGCGGATCGTCAACGACAGTGCATAAATCCCGATCTAGCCGCTATTTCCAAGATCATGATGCCCGAACGGCGCAGCGTCTATGTGCAGGAACGGTTTAGAGACCTTTAGAGGGCGCTGTATGTGCGGAGCTTCGCCCTGGCCGCACGCAGCTTGACATCTTATGTCGAACATGACAAATAATGAAACACAGGTACGACAGTGTGTACGAGTCCCGATTAAGATCAGGTGTTGAGGATGAATAATCACACGACAGCAGGGCCGGCGGTGAGCTCCACGGCAGTCCGGGCACTGCGCGTGCTCGAGGTGCTCGCTGCCTCGGGCGATCCTGTGAGCATAACGGAGGTTGCCGCGAAGCTCGGCATGGAGAAGGTGACCGCGTATCGGATGCTCGTCACCCTGGAGCATGCGGGCTACGTCGTGCGCGAGGACGCTTCGAGGCGTTTCCGTTTGAGTTACAAGGTAGTCTCCCTCAGCAGAAACCTGCTGGCGGAGAACGAGGTATCCCGCCTGGTTCAGCAGAAACTGAGAGAGATTTCCAACGAGACGAAGGAGACGCTCCACTACTCGGTTCTTGACGGTCACGAGGCTGTTCTGGTCCATGCGGTGAGAGGAACGCAGGTTCTCAGCGTGAACTTCCAGATCGGCGACCGCTCGCCGCTACACGCAACCTCGATCGGCAAAGTCCTCCTTGCATATCAAGACGAGTCTTTCCTGGAGTCGTTCGTCGCCTCCGGATTGAGCAGATTCACCGACGAGACAATCGTCGACGCCGACGCACTGCGGCGCGAGCTCGATCGTATCCGTACTCAGGGATACGGGCTCGACCAGAAAGAGTTCTCCCCGAATATGCGGTGTATCGCGGTCCCCGTTATCCAGGGGGACAGAGGCGTTCGGAGTGGAATAAGCATTTCTGGTCCTACGTCTCGGTTCACCGCAGGCTATCTGGCGAAACTGAAAGAGCCAATGCTTCACGCCTCGCAAGAGCTTTCGCGCCAGCTCGGCGGCATTCCCTGGCAGCACTGAGGCCGGGTGCAGCAATAGGACCTCCACCCGCTACCGGGTTCTTCGTTACAGCGTGACCACCTCGCTTCCCTCTCTCGCTTCACTCGGGAAAATGGGGAAAAGTTTTCCTTGACAACAGGACAATCCCGACTCAGAATCTAAATAACGTAACGCTGCGACAAATATTGTAACTTTTGCCGGAAGGCTCGGAACGAGGGAGGTGTGCTGTGAAGATGCTGATCGACAGTAGGTGGGTCGGGTCCACGGGGGGCGAAACCCGCGAGATACGAGAGCCGGCAACTGGAACGCTGATAGACACCGTCCCCGCCGGTACGCCCGATGACGCTGAGCTCGCGATTCGCGCTGCGGCCGATGCGAAACGACGCATGCGACACTTCCCCGCCCATGAGCGTGCACGGGTCCTCATATCGGCGGCAGCGAGGATGGAGCGCGACGTCGAAGAGCTGGCGTATCTCCTCGCACGGGAGAACGGCAAACCCCTGGGACAGACCCGCGAGGAGGTCGGCGCGGCAGCACGGCTTTTTCGCGGCTTCGGTGAAGAGGCAAAGCGGCTATTCGGAAAGACCGTTCCCCTCGACACCGTGCCCGGAATGGAAGACAGCTTCGCGATGACAATCCGCGAGCCCGTGGGCGTTGTCGGTGCAATCGTGCCGTTCAACTATCCGGTAGAGCTGTACGCGCACAAGGCGGCCGCGGCCCTGGCCGGCGGAAACGCAGTCGTTGTTAAGCCGCCTTCGGCCTGCCCTCTGACCCTGCTTCGCATCGCCGAGATACTCGAGGAGGAAGGGCTCCCCCGGGGGGCACACCAGATGGTGACCGGGAGCGCACGCGCGATCGGCACGGTAATCGCCGAGAGTGACGGCGTGGACTTCGTGACCGTCACGGGAAGCACGGAAGCCGGCCGCGATATCAGCCGACGTGCCTCTCAGAGCCTCAAACGCGTTCACCTCGAGCTCGGCGGAAACGATCCCTGCATCATCACCGAGGACGCCGATCTTGAGCGGGCAGCGGATGCGGTCATTGCCGGGCGCCTCGCGCGTGGGAATGGCCAGATCTGTTGTGCCGTCAAACGGGTCTACGCACACCAGTCGATTGCAGATGAGTTCTCCGAAATACTTGCCCGAAAGACTGCACAACTCACCGTCGGGAACCCGGTGGAGGAAGGGACCGACGTCGGCCCTCTCATCGATGAAGAGGCGGCGAAGGGCGTTGAGCAGGCAATCAACGACGCCGTAAGCCAGGGCGCCACCATTCGCGCCGGCGGTCACCGAACGGGCACGTTTATTGAGCCCACGGTCCTCACGGGCGTGTCCCGCGACGCGCAGGTGCTTAGCGACGAGATCTTCGGCCCGGTCATTCCCGTGGTTCCCTTCGCAACGATTGACGAAGCAATCGAGATGGCGAACGACAGCCCCTTCGGTCTACAGGGTGCTGTCTTCACCAATGACATCTCGGTGGCACTACGCGTTGCCCATCAGCTCGAGGTAGGCGGCGTTGTCGTGAACTGGTCTTCAGCGGTACGTCTCGAGAACCTTCCCTTCGGAGGGCGAAAGCTCAGCGGGAATGGAGTGGAGAGCTTCCCCGAAACGGTGCTCGAAATGACGGAGGTCAAGTCCATCATTCTTCAAGGCGCGCTCGCGGGGTACCGCGAAGCAACGAAGCTCACGTAGGGTCCTCTCCCGTGCCTGTGACCGTCGAGGTTTCCTCTGCCGAGGTTTCCCTCGTCGGGGCAGACGCAGGGGAAAGACGATATGGCCCCGGGGATCAGCATTCCGCGCTTCGAACCAAGTGCGGAGAATGATGCCCGGGACACGGCAGAAGGAGGAGGTAGTGCCATGCGTACTATGAGAGTTTTCGTCATTGCAGTGCTGCTGCTTGCCCTCGTCGGCTTCGAGTCGGCGTTGGCGGGCGGCAGTCAGGAGGAGCCGCAAGTAGAGGAGATAACCGTCGGGCTTCTTGCACGCGGAGTCTCGGACGCGCTCAAGCCCTTCCTCGATGATTTCGAGGAGGAGACGGGCGTGCGTGTTCATCTCGAGCAACACGCCTTCGATGCCCTTCGTGACCGGATGATGCTCGAATTCGCCGCCGATTCCGGCTACTACGACATCGTCTACTCATCGCCCGGATTCCTCGGAGAGCTCGTTGCGAACGATCACATCATCCCGCTCAACGACATGATGGATGAGTACGGATTCGAGGAGGACGATTTCCTCCCCGCGGCGATCGAGATCAATCGGTTCGAAGGCGAGGACGAGATATGGGGCTTCCCCTACCTCGCAGATACCAGCATATTGCTGTATCGCAAAGACCTGTTCAACGATCCCGACGAGCGCGAGGCGTTCGAGGCGGAGTACGGATACGAGCTGCCGATACCGAGCGTCGACGATCCCTTTACGACGCAGGAATTCCTCGACGTCGCGCAGTTCTTCACACGCGACGGGATGTACGGCTTCGTATATCCCCAGACCGGTGTCGCCTACGGGAATCTCCATATCATGCCATGGATCTGGA
Organism: uncultured Spirochaetaceae bacterium; assembly: GCA_964402885.1. Classification (GTDB taxonomy): domain Bacteria; phylum Spirochaetota; class Spirochaetia; order DSM-27196; family PWMO01; genus JAAAOH01. The sequence continues at coordinate 3,043 of CAYOFA010000178.1, read as the reverse complement.
CGTTCGGCGGCAACTACTACGACAGTGACTACAATGTGACGATCAACTCCCCGGAAGCGGTCGAGGCCGTACGCTTCGCCCGTGCGCTGCAGGACACACAACCCGAAGGCGTACTCGGTTATGACTATGGTGATCACATTCCGTGGTTCTATGAAGGCAACGCGGCGATGACCATGGGATGGTTCCACATGGGCGTCGAAGCCAACGACCCCGAGCACGCAGACGTGGCCGGGGATGTCGGCTATGCCCCGGTGCCCTATCATCCTGAGAGCGGATTGGATCACGGCGTTGCAGTGCTCGGTGGCGGCGGCGTGGCGATCACATCCGACTCACGGGCGCCGGAGGTTGCGTTCGAGTTCCTCAACTGGATGTTCGGAGACACCGAGCGCGCCCTCGAGTGGTATCTCAACGGCGGCGGCGCCACGCGGCCGGAGATCTACGAGCACCCGCGGGTCTACGAAGAGTATCCCTGGGCGGAGGACTTCTTCCCGGTTGCCAACTACTCGCTTGCAAACGTCGCCCGGCAGCGGCCGACATTGCCCAACTCTCACTCGATTTTCGAGGTAACCTCCGAGATGTGGCATAACGTCGCCCTGGACGACATGACGCCGGAGGAAGGGGTACGATGGGCTCAGGAGCAGCTGGAGCCGCTGCTCGAACCGTTCCAGGATTAGCCGGGGAAAACGGATTAGCCGGGAAAGACACGAGGGTGTACCATACCCTCGTGCACCGGCGTCTGCCGCGTCGCGCCGGCAGCGGAACGCGGCCCTGGCCGGATTTCACATTTTCCTACTCCACGAAGCGGAGAGCTGAGGGACCAGCATGCGGCAAAGATATGAGTTGAGGGCTGCCAGTCTCTACATTGGACCGAGTATCGTAGTCCTACTTCTGGTCGCGGCGGCCCCGCTCATCGTCGCGGTCAGCACGAGCATGACCGATGCGAATCTGCATGAACTGCAGATGCGACAGTTTATCGGTCTTGAGAATTACAGCCGGCTATTCGCGGATTCGCGCTTCACCTCATCGGTTGGCGTTACGATGCTGTTTACCGCGGTGTCGGTCGGCACTTCGATGGTCGCCGGCTTCGTACTTGCCCTGCTCATGCAACGCGACTTTGCCGGCAAGAACGTCATACGGGCGCTGCTGACAATTCCCCTCATTATGACGCCGGTCGTATCCGCGACGATGTACCGGGTATTTTTCTTCGATGCAGATCGGGGACTCATCAACTGGGCACTGGAAACCGTCGGGATACACGGACCGGCCTGGGTGGCGTCCATGCCCTACGCGTTCATCGCAATCTGCATGGTGCAAAGCTGGTTCATGACTCCATTCGTATTCATCATCAGTGATGCGACGATGGAGGGACTGCCGAGAGAACCGTTTGACGCGGCGAAAATAGACGGTGCGAACTACCGCCAGCGCGTGCTCAGACTGATGCTCCCGATGATGAGGAACAGCCTGGTATTCGCTCTTATTTTCCGCATCACCATAGACTATCGAATGTTCGACACGATCTACGTCATGACACGGGGAGGTCCCGCCCGATACACGGAGGTGCTCAGTGTATGGACCTACAACCGGGCTCTGCGGAGCTTCGACGTGGGCTACGCAAACGCGGGCGCCGTCGTGATGGCGGTGATAGTCTCGGTCATATGCTTCGGTCTTCTTCTGTACAACTATCGGAACCGGGGGACAAGCTGATATGCCGAATCAGCGTTATTACCGTGTGCGGTCCAAAGCCTTGTCCGTCCTGCACGCACTCGTCATAGTCGTTGTTGTTCTGATCGCCGTATTCCCTTTGTTCTGGGTGCTGATCGGATCCTTCAAGATGCCGGCGGACGTCATGCGCCTGCCACCGGTGGTCGTTTTCCAGCCGACACTGGAGAACTACGTGACGGTCTTTGCCGACCGCTTTTTCTTCTTCTTCGAGAACAGTGTGGTCATTACCGGCGGGTCGGTAGCTCTCACGCTGCTGTTCAGTGTTCCTGCCGCCTACGGCCTGTCGCGGCTACGCATCCCGTTCAAACGCACACTCATGCTCCTCATTCTCGCGGTGCGATTTGTTCCCTACATCGTCTTCGCCCTGCCGCTGTTTCTCATCCTCTCACAGGCCGGTCTCATCGGATATCGGCCGGCGCTCGTGGTGGTATACATCATCATCAATATGCCCGTCGTGATATGGCTCATGCGCGCATTCTTTGATGAAATCCCGAGGGACCTCGACGAGTCCGCGTCCCTCGACGGTGCCTCGCGGGCGCGAATATTTGTCTCCATATGCCTGCCCTGCGCCGCTCCGGGCATTGCCACGGTTACAATTCTGTCCTGCGTGTTCGCATGGAATGAATACCTCTTCGCTCTCCTCCTTTCCGGCCGTGATGCGCAGACGCTCACCGTCGGCCTTACGCGCTTCCTCGGCGGGATGGAAGATCCAATCAGATGGGGAGAGCTCTCAGGCTGGGCAATCGCAATCGTAGCTCCCGTCGTGCTTCTGGCCCTTTTAGTGAACCGACAACTGCGCAAGGGATTTGCGGGACAGATGTAGCGTCGGGTGAATAACAAAACCGTCGCCGTTTCCACGGTTGGAGCACGGGGTGGTGCCGCTCAAGGAACCTGGCGGCTACGATGCCACCGTGCAGCAACACCTTTACTGGCGCGCAGTACCGTGAAGTCTTCTGAAAGCGACCCTCATGAAACAGCAGACGCTCACGCACGCCCGACGCTGCTCGGCTTCAGCTCTGTGCAACCATCATGTAGATCGACCACCGCGACCACCGCGACCACCGCGACCACAGTACCAGAAGTCCTTCTTTACTTTTAGTTTTTTTGGCTTATAATGAGTTAATTGCTTTTATGGACTAATTTATTGAAGATTACCACGCTTGTCACAGGCCTCTTTCTCTCCCTTTCACTCGCCGGTTGGGGGCAGACCCCGCAAGCCGACCCGGCGAGAGTTCTCGTGTTGCACTCCTACCACCAGGGCTTCGCCTGGACCGATAGCGCCCAGAGGGGAATCGAGGATGGTTTCGCGGCTGCGGGGCTG
>CAYOFA010000177.1:1624-6679 GCA_964402885.1 uncultured Spirochaetaceae bacterium | reverse complement strand
TGCTCGGTCCCTACGCACGAGCAGGGGTGACCTACAGCATCCGGTAGTGCGCGGCAGCAAGCCGGTCACATCAGGCCGCCCGCTTCAATATGAGGGCTCAGCGGGGCGGCCGAGCGAGAGGCGAGCCCGGGCGGCGCTGCGGTACAACGCGGCGCCGCCTTCTTTGTTGCCAGGACGCGAAACCTGGAGTAAGCTATGCCCCAGGTTGAATCACCTGCTTCTTCTCTTCTACGTGGTAACGGTTTCTCTCGGATGCGGCGGCATGGCCGCCATGGCCATTCTCCATCATCGTCTCAGGCGGACGGTCACGGGAGCGATGGTCTTCGTCATGGCCTGCTTCCTCGCGTCCCTCTTTCTCACGCTCTTCGGCTACTACCTTCAGGCGATTCTGCTGTACCCCGCCGGTGTGGCCCCCCTGCGGCACGTGATCGGTGTCGCGATCGGTATTGCCATCTATGTGGGAATACTCCGGATGCTCCTCACGCTCGGGAGTACCTCTCGTGCCGCAGCGATTGGGGCGACGGTCGGCGTCATCGGCGTGCAGCTCGGCCGCACGCTCGCCCACCTGCTCTCCGACGGCGCCCTTACCGAGATCATCCGCATCCCGGCCATCTCCCTGGTTTCTCTCTATCTCCTCTATGTGGGAATCGTGCTCATCCGTGCTGCAGGGCCGGAGGAAAACGGGGCGGTGGCACGGCTTCTGCGACGATTCGGCATACTGCTCGTCGTCTTCGCGCCGGTTTCGACACTGCTGTATCTCCTGATCGATCTCATTCCGGTCGGAGCACGTCCCTACCTTTCCTTCGATTTCGTCTTCTTCCCGATATGGGGCGTCATCGTCCTTTCGGTGTTCATCGAGTACCTCGCGCGCCCGAGCGCCTTCCTCGAGGAGGGCGAGGTGAGCAGCGCGTTTCGCAGTGCCTTCGGCATCACGCAGCGGGAGAGCGAAGTGGTGAGTCTCATCAGTCAGGGACTGTCGAACCAGGAGATCGCCGATCGTCTCCACGTCTCGCTTGCCACGGTGCGCACCCACATCTACAACGTCTTCCAGAAGACGGGTGCGGGGAGCCGGGTGGACCTGCTTCGGCTCGCAAGCGGATTCAGGGAGTGAGGCTCGCACCTCATACTATCGTCTGACGGCGCCCCTTCGCGGCGAGCGGCCGCCGATTCGTACGATCGTCCGATACTTGTCTTTCGCAGGGCCTCGTAGTCTTCCTCCAGACACACAGAACGGAGGAAGAAGAATGAACATTCGACGACAGATCACAGCGATACTCGGCGGGGCGGTCGCTCTTTTCGCACTGAGCTCCTGCGCCGGCACCGAGCCCATTACCACCGATGAGGGCCACCCGGTGCCGGGCAGTATCGCTTCTCTCGAGCGGGTCGAGATACTCGGTACTGAACAGTGGCTCCTCATGCGGGGGCATGACAGGACCGCGCCGGTACTCCTGTGGCTTGCCGGTGGTCCCGGAGGCTCTGAGATCGGCCGAACGCGCGACTACCTCTCGGAGCTCGAGCAGGACTTCGTGTTCGTAAACTGGGAGCAGCCCGGCGCCGGAAAGTCGTTCTCGGCCCTCGACGCCCGCGAGGCCTCCTACGAGGAATACGTCGACCACACCATTGCCGTATCGGAGTATCTCGCACGCCGTTTCAACCATCGACAGATCTACCTCGTCGGCCACTCCTGGGGCAGCATCATCGGGCTGCTTGCCGCAGAACGCCGACCGGACCTCTACGCCGCCTACATCGGCGTGGGTCAGCAGGTCGACTTCGTGGAGAACGACATCATCGGGTACGAGATGGCGCTCGATGCGGCGGAAGCCGCCGGCGATGAGCAAACCGTCTCGAAGCTGAGGAAGAACGGCCCGCCGCCCTACACCGCCGAGGAGGGAACGAAGTACATGTACCTCTTCCAGCGCGTGTTTCGCTACAGCCCCGAAGCGCCGGATGCACCCCACATCAACGAGATGAGCATCTTCACGCCCGAGGAGTACACCGCCATCGATACGATCAACATGGTTCGTGGTCTCTACCGGGGTGTCACCAGCGTGTACCCGCAACTTGTCGGCCTTGACTTCCGGCGGGACGTTCCGCGTCTTGAGATCCCCGTCTTTTTCATCACCGGGCGCTACGACCGCACCTGCGTGGCCGACATGACCTATGATTACTTTCAGGTCCTCGAGGCTCCGGTGAAGCGTCATTACTGGTTCGAGAAATCCGGCCACGAAGCCTGCTTTCAGGAACCCGAGAAGTTTCGCCGCATTCTGCTGGAAGAGGTGGTCCCTCTCTCGTAAATCGCGCTACAGTACCCCACGCTATGGCACGCGAGAAACAGCAGCTTCCGCCCGGCTTCTACAGGACGACGTTCATGATCGGCATCGGGTTCTTCACCATGGGGTTGATGGACCCGCTCTACGACAACTACGTGCCGGTGTTCCTGAACGGCTTCGTTGCCTCACGGGCGCTCATCGGATCGCTCATGACCATCGACAACATCATGGCGGTGCTGCTGATTCCGGTCGTTACGGCGTGGAGCGACAACACGCGGACGCCGATCGGCCGGCGCATGCCCTTCGTGACGGTGCTGCTGCCGCTGAGCGCAGTCGGGTTTGCGTTGCTGCCCTATGCGGGGACCGCCACGCTGGCGGCCTTCGTAGTCGCGCTCGTGGGTTTCAACCTCTTCAAACAGTCGGCCCGCGGCCCCGTGGTCGCCCTCATGCCCGATTCGATCCCCAACGAGTACCGCAGCGAGGCGAACGGAGTCATCAACATGATGGGCGGTATCGCGGCGGTGGTGGGCACCGTCGTGCTGGCCCCGCTCATGGATCTCCGGCTCGTGCTTCCGGTCGTGGGCGATACCTCACGCCGCCTGCCGTTTCTCATTGCCGCGGTGCTCATCGTCCTCGCGGCCGTGCTTCTGCGGCTCACGGTGAAAGAACGTCGCCTCGATGAGACCTCCGCTGCGCGGACACCCCTGCTTCGTTCCCTTCGCGCGGTCTTCGCGCAGGAGGACCGGGGCGCGGTCTACATTCTCATCGCGCTCTTCCTCTGGTTCTCCGCCTACTGGGGCATGCGGCCCTTCATGACGCTCTACGTGATCGAGTACCTGGGGCTGAGCGAGGGGATTGCGGGTCTCTCCACGGGGATGGTCGCGATCGCCTACCTGGCCTTCGCTGTGCCGAGCGGCATGCTTGCCCACCGCATCGGGCGACGGCGTACCATCCGAATCGCGCTGAGCGGCATGGCACTGCTCGGGCTTCTCATGTTCAGCCACCAGGCATGGACGCTCCGCATCGGAGCCTCCCAGACCCTGGCCGTCGGCACCTTCTGGGCTCTGCTCTTTCTCTTCGGGATGTGCTGGGGTGCCGCCAATACCAACAGCTTTCCCATGCTGTGGCAGATGGCCGACCTGGACACGATGGGTGCCTACACCGGCGTGTACTACGTCTTCACCCAGGCCGCCGCCATCGTCACCCCGCCGATAACAGGTCTGATCGTCGACCTGACCGGATTCCGGTTCATGTTCGTCTTTGCCGCGGTGGTGATGCTCGCGGCTGTTGCGGTGATGGGTCGGGTGCGCGGCGGTGAGGCGACGGGCGCGTAAACCCGCGCGTGCTCTCTACACCCGTAACCTCACCGCCGTTTTCCGGTAGAGGATCTCCTCGGAGAACCTCGCCTCTGAGTCGTCGAAGCGGAACTCCAGGCGCGAAATGGCCTCGGCAAGCTCGCGGCCGGTTCAGCCGCTCTGCGTCCCGTTGATTAGGTAATCTTGATCTCCCCTCGAAAGCCGCCGGGCAGGCCGAGGCCGTAGAGACCATTTCCCAACACCGTGAGATGGGGATCACCTCCACCTCCGAGCGATCGAACCGAACGAGCGGCGTCTTGAGCCATCGAGGCGAGTATCCAGCGAGTCTCGACTGCCTCATTCACGACGGAGACTGTGAGAGAGTCGGCTGCATGGTCGTAGGTGCTGTGATCGATGCGGACGTCGTAGCCGGGGGTAACTCTGCCGATCCGGTAGAGGGCATTGAAAAAGACCAGAACCGGTGTCGACAATCCGCCGAACTGATGCCACCCCGCGCCCCGTCCGGTTTCGATGATGAAATGCTCGTAGCAGTTGTAGGAATCCTCGGTTTCGCGCTTCCAGAGCTCGAGAGCGGTCTGCGCGATCCTGACGACCATGTCGAACCGACCGTAGTCGATGAGGCTTTTCCACAGAAGCCATTGGTGCGGCATCCAGACCGCCCCGTTCCAGTAGCCGTGCGGCCTGAAATACGACGCGCTGCGGTCCACCGTACTGAAGCCGATTTCGGTCCACAGATGCCGCTCCGAATTCAGAAGTGAAAACACCAACTCGCGCTGCCGCTGATCGAGAAACCCGGCAACGAGCGGCGTGATTCCGTCCAGACCCCGGTTCAGGTTCTCTCCGACCTCGGACCGCAGGATGCCCACGGGATTGCCCGGCTCATCGAATCGGACATAGCCGAAATAGCCCGTCTCGGGGTCGTAGGCGTGCTGCTGTAGCGCGTGCTCGAAGCTGTGAGCGTCTCGAAGCAACAGATCGCTTTCTTCGTTTTTCTCGAGCAAGGAAGCGAAACCGGCAAGGAGCTTCGCGCAGCGTGTGAGAAGGGCGGTCGTGACCACCGGCGCGACGGAATCGGTAAGGCCGTGGCGATGGACGTACTGCTGCGCCGGATAGTCGTCCCACCCGCCCGAGTTGTAGAAGAGCTTCCAGGTAGCGATAAGCGGAACGGTAAAGGGCCGTGTCGGCGAGCCTGGAGCGCGACCGGAGATGTAGTCGTACATCCGTCTGAGACCGGGGTAGAGCCGCCGCAGCTGCTCGACGTCGGAGTGACGGTTCCACAGTTCTCGTGCGACGAATATCTGAATCGGAAGCGGGGTTCCGTGAAGGAGAAACGGCAGGGCGTCGGTGTCCTCGGGACCGGTCAGATACGCCGAGAGGCAATCGTCCGCGCGCTCGGCGTCGATCTCCAGCAGCCCCAGTGCGGTGAACCCGGAGTCCCATGTGTAGAGACTGTCCCACCACTTGCCGGG
>CAYOFA010000177.1:0-1524 GCA_964402885.1 uncultured Spirochaetaceae bacterium | reverse complement strand
ATATCGGCATCCGTGGCGTCGTGAGAGGAATCGTCGGAGCCGACGGCAGCGAGCTCGAAGTGTACCGTTGCCGATGCATTCGGCCGGACGAGAATGGGATGCATATAGAAGTCGGTGAAGTGCCACCCCCCATCTCCTCGAAGTCGAATGGCAACGTGCTCGTTGACGTGTGCAGGAAGAAAGCCGTCGATCTCGTTGTTAAGAATCTCGCGCACGGTGCAGTTCGCACCGGACCACCGCACCCGGTAGGCGGTGCGCGACTCCGGGAAGCTCAGCTCGGCGAAACGCGACTCTTCGTGCAGTTTGATCTCCGGCGTCGGCTCCGGTCTGGTCGGCGCGAAGAGCACCGCCTTGGCGTTGGAGTCGTCCGTGATGACAATGACGTCCACCAGCGCGCGATCCCCTGCGCCCACGCTCAGAATCAGCTCGTGCCTTCCGGCGCGAAGATGCCCGCAGCGCACGGCTTCGGTTCGAACGGCCGGGTACGGCGGAAGTACCGCATTGACCAGTCCGCGTGCCCGCAGAGGCGCATCCGTTTCACACCGGTAGCGAATGTGAACAGTGGCGTCCGAAATGGGCCGATGGAGGTCGACCGGGAATCGAGCCGAATCCACGGTGGGACCGCCCGGTTCAGCCGGGACACCGAGCTCAAGCGCACGCCCGTCTACAAAGCCGCCTTCCCGTCGCTCACACGGCCAGAGTGCGTCGGTCACCATCCCCGCATGCACCTCCTCATCGCCGCAGAAGAGCCGTGCGTCACGCACCGCATCTAGCAGAACCGCAGACTCCGGCGCCTCGGCGCGATACGGCACGAGGGGGCGAGCGTCGCGCTGCTCTTCATTCGGGTAGCGGAGAGTCACAAGGAAATTGAGCATGGTGTGAATCGGAGCATCGGTGTTATTGACGAACCGTGCGCTGATCACGGGACCGCTGTGCCTCACGCCGTACGCGATATCGGCAAAGATCCTGTCTTTCCAGCGCAGTTCATGGCGGACGACGTAGCGGCTCAACCGGGGGTCGGCATCCCACATATGAACGTTCGTGTCATGCAGGACCGACGGCACCGCTGCCAGGCGCCGGAACAGCCCCGGGACGGGTATGAAATCCACCCGGAGGCCGCGCGACGCGTCGGCGATGTGGGAAATCCCGGCGTGAGTCTTGGAATATGGGCCCCATTCCGGGAGCCGCAGGTCATGCGGGTTCACCTGCATAGCAGCTCCATAGTGCAAGAAGTGGCACCGAGGTCCGGTTACCTGTGCCGGAGGGTTTCTGTACGTCGCCGCCGCAGCACACCTGTGGCTCCTACGAGCTATTCGTCACACCACAAACGGATTCCCGGCTGATGAGCTCCGTTCGCAGCAGTAGGGTGATCCGTTCGAGCTCCGGAAAACGGATATGATCGAGCACGGTACGACCGGCCAGTTTGCCGATGAGGAAACGGGGGACGCGGATCGAGGACAGTGGCGGAGTACACTCGCTCGCATTATCGGTATCATCGAAACCTACGACGGAAACGTCGGTCGG
>CAYOFA010000176.1:0-6738 GCA_964402885.1 uncultured Spirochaetaceae bacterium | reverse complement strand
CGGGCTCGGGCTCAGGTTCCGGCTCCGGCTCGGGTTCCGGTGCGGGCTCTTCCTCCGCCTCGTCCTCGGCCTCGGCAATCGGAGCGGGATAGAGCTCCTCGTCGCCGAGAGTCGCGGCGGGATTCACATCGGGATCCGGCGAAAGAGCCCGTTCGGCACCGGGGCGCACGACACCCGCGGCGGCAGCGGTCGGACGGGCCTGCACCCGCGCGGACTCGCCCCGTTGCACGCCGAGCTCGCGCGCCGCGTCGCCGGAAAGCACGAGAAAGATACCGGGCTGATCGACGCGCTTCGCAACGATCACGTCGACCGTCTCACCCGTTTCGAGGTTCGTCACCTCTATGACCTGATTCTGCGGAAAGCTGTTTGAAGCCGCGTAGAACCCCTCGTCGGGAAACTCTCCGAACCCGCCGACCACCGCGTTGCCTTCCCAGGTGGACTGGGCATGCGCGGATAGACCGGCACCGAGCAGGAGAACAAGCAGTATTCGGATATGTAGTCTCATCACGAGGACTCCTCACTCAATCTTCGGTACAAACGGCGGCGTTCTGAAACCGCGGCTACCACGCCGAAAGGAGCTCGATCGCGACGCGACGACCGAGCTGCGACGAGCGACTGCCGCGCTCGTTGCCCCCCGAGCCGGACTCGAACGGCGCGGAGCGGGTACCGGCGGCAATGCGTTCCCCGGTTCCGACATCCCAGAGCTCGTACTCGACCCGCGTCGGTCGTACCGAAGAGTCGCCGTCGCGCTCGAACAGGAGAGCCAGCTGCACCACATACGAGGCCCCGCCCTCTCGCGCCGCCGTGCGGACGGTGTAGCGGCGCTGTATGTCGGCGCCGTCGAAATGCTCGTAGTCACCGAGGTTGAACACGATGTGTCCGGCATCGAAGAAGGCTTCCATGATCCCGTCCTCGACGGCGGTCAGCTCGTATCGCGAGGCGGCAAGATAGTCCTCGTCGGTAAAGCCGCTCTCGTCACGCACCGATACCATCACTGTCTCAGCAAATCCGAATGCGGCCACGATGAGTAGCAGGCACAGGGCGTATATTACGCGCAGTCTCACAAGTCTGCCTCCGTACAAATCCAGTCTCTTCCAAATCTTCGGCGACGACAAGGCTTCGGTTGAGGTGAGAGCGGCTTTCATCGTAGAATGCCCGAGCGCATGCGCGATATCGACGCCGATGAAATACTACGTAGTGCAGGTCGAAACAGGCAATGAGCACAAGTTCGTTCGGATCGCCTCGCAGCGGGTAAGCGAGGACATTCGGCGCGTGGTCTGGCCCCGGCGAAAGCTGAACATCCGCCGCGGCGGCAGGACGCGCGAGGAGCTCGCCGCCATATTCCCCGGATACGTGTTCATCGAAACCGAGGAGCTCACCGCTCAGGACTACTGGGCGATCCGCCGGGTCCCGGGGTTCTTCCGATTCCTCAAGAGCAACCACAACGTGCAACCTCTTACCGAACAGGATCAGCGGCTCCTTGTCCACTTTCTGTCATTCGGCGAAGTCGTCGACAAGTCGAAGGTCGTCTTCGGCGAAAACCAGCGAATCGAGGTTCTCGAAGGTCCCCTGAAAGGGCTTGAAGGACGGATCGTAAAGGTCGACAAACGAAAAGGGAGGGCGAAGGTGAAACTCGACATGTATGATGAGTCCTTCCTCGTGGATTTCGGCTTCGAATCCATGCAACGACTACCGGGGCAGAACGCGGACGCACAGAAGGCATGACAGCTACGCGCAGGAATCGTATCTATATAATCGGCGCAGGCTTCGCCGGGATTTCCATCGCCCGAGACATCAGGGAGAAGAGATTTCCTGCCGAGATCGTTGCCTTCCTCGATGACGACCGGGAGAAGATCGGCACGCGCATCGACGACGTGCCGGTTCTCGGGCCCATCGAGGCGGCCGCGAGCCTCGTGGAGAAGCGCCCGGCGGACGAAGCCCTCATAGCCATCCCCAGCGCCTCGCACGAGAAGCTGCGGTCCATCTACGACATCCTCGAGCGTGCAGGGTTCTCCCGCATCCGCATCCTCCCCGGCATCTCCCAGATGATGGAGGGAGATGCCCACTTCATCCAGACACGGGAAGTCGACCCTCAGGACCTCCTCGGGCGCACGCCGGCGAAGATCGGCCTCAAGGAGAGCCTCTCCTACCTGCGCGGCAGACGGGTGCTCATCACCGGGGCCGGCGGCAGTATCGGAAGCGAGCTCTCGCGGCAGCTTCTCTCCGGAGGGGCCGAGCGGCTCTATCTCTTCGGGCATGGCGAGAACAGCATCTACGAGATCGATCGTGAGCTGCGCCTCCTGCAGGAAGAGGGCGTGGGCGAGCGCGCCACCATCGTTCCGGTGATCGGAGAGATACAGGACCGGGACTTCCTTCACTTCATCCTCGATCGGCTCAAGGCCGACGTCATCTTCCACACCGCGGCCTACAAGCACGTTCCCATGGTGGAGGCCAATCCCGTCGTCGCGGTGAAGAACAACGTCTTCGGAACGCACAATCTGCTCGAGGGGGCGAAAGCCGCCGGTACCGAGCGATTCGTGCTCGTTTCCACGGACAAGGTCGTCGAACCGGTAAGTATCTACGGTGCGTCCAAGCGCATCGCGGAGGAGCTCGTACTCTCCCAGCCCAACGGTCGGCAGCAGTATATGGTGGTGCGCTTCGGCAACGTCCTCGGCTCCCGGGGGAGCATCCTGCCCCTGTTTCAGAAGCAGATAGCGAAGGGTGGGCCGATCACCATCACGAGCCCCGCGGCGAAACGCTTCTTCATGACGATTCCGGAGGCGGCCTCCCTGGTTCTCAAGGCGGGAGGGGTCGGCAGCGGCGGCAATCTCTACCTCCTCGACATGGGAGATCCGATCACCATCAAGGAGCTTGCCGAGCAGCTGGTCCGCTTCTACGGCTACGAGCCGGGGGAGGACATCCCCTTCAGCTACATCGGTATGCGGCCCGGGGAAAAGGAAGAGGAGTCGCTCTACGCCCCGGACGAGCACCCGGTGGACACCGAGTTTCCCCGGATCAAGCAGATTATTCGCGCGGACCGCAACGGCCACGGCCTCGCCGGGCTGCTCGAACGCCTCGCACCGGTGTGCTTTCTCGACAAGAGCGCCCCGGACCAGTACCGTAATCGTCGGGAACTCCGCCGCATTCTCTCGGAGTATGTCCCGACACTGAAGATACCCGAGCATGAGCCCCAGTACTGACTTCATTCCCTTCTCCAAACCGGACATCGGCCCCGCCGAGGAGGCTGCGGCGCTTCGCGTACTGCGCAGCGGCTGGCTCACCACCGCCGGTGAGGCCCGCGCCTTCGAGGCGGAGTTCGCCGAGGCGGTCGGAAAAGCGCACGCCCTCGCGGTGAGCTCTGCGACTGCGGGCCTGCACCTCGCCCTCGAGGCCGTTGGAGTCGGCCCCGGCGACCTGGTTGCCATGAGCCCCTACACCTTTGCGGCAACCGCGGAGGTCGTGCGATACCTCGGAGCCCATCCGCTCTTCGTCGACATCGAGGAGGACGGCTTCAACATCGATCCCGAGCGCCTCGAGGCGGCCATTGCGGCCGCCGGCGACGCCGGGGAACGGAGCGCAGCGGGTCGTGGCGCCGGCAGCAACCGGCCCGCCGGCCCGCCCGCCGGACCCGTCCGCGCGGTCGTACCGGTGCACGTCGCCGGGCGGCCCTGCGACATGGCGCGCATCGGTGAGATAGCCGCACGCGCGGGCGCCGCGGTGGTCTCCGACGCCGCCCATACCCTCCTCACCGCCGACGGCACCCCCGTGGGGGCCGACGGCGATGCCGCCGCGTTTTCGTTCTATGCCACCAAGCCCATCACCACCGGGGAGGGTGGCATGGTGGTGACCGACCGCGCCGACCTTGCCGAGCGCATGCGCGTGATGCGGCTCCACGGCATCGACCGCGACGTGTGGGACCGCTACACATCGCAGCAGGCGGGGTGGGCCTACGCCGTCACCGAGGCCGGCTTCAAGTACAACATGCCCGATCTTGCCGCGGCAATCGGCAGGGTGCAGCTGGAGAAAGCGGGCGAGATGCAGGCACGGCGGCGCGAAATAGCCGAACGCTACCGCGCGGGCCTCGGAGACCTCGAATGGATGACGCTGCCGTCCGATCATCCCCTGCACTGCTATCACCTCTTCATCCTGCAGCTCGACCTCGAACGTCTTTCAATCGATCGCGACGGGGTCATCTCCGAGCTGCGCGAGGCGGGAATCGGGACCTCCGTTCACTTCATCCCGCTTCACGTGATGCCGTACTATCGCAGGCTCTACGGTTACACCGAGGACAGTTTTCCGGTATCATGGAGCAGGTTCGCTCGCGCGGTGAGCCTGCCGATCTATTCCGGCCTCACCGACGAGCAGGTGGACCGGATAATTCATGCTCTGCGCGCCGTCGGCGAGCGACACTCCCGGATAGCTCCATGACACACGAGTTCGTCACAGACATGTCTCTCCCCGACATGCTCCACTGCATTACCGTTCGCGCAGGGTTTCCGCGGGGGCGCCTGCTCGGGATTCGCACGCCCGAGCTTCCGCGGGAGATACGCCTGGTGACCGCAGCCGACATTCCCGGCAGTAACCTCGTGACGGTCGGAGACGCCACGCTGCCGCTGCTCGCCGACGACTACGTGTCCTACCAGGGAGAGCCCGTAGCCCTCCTCGTCGGCCCGGAGCTCGAGGACCTCGCCGTACTGGTCGAGGACATCGAGCTCGACTTCGAGCGCGAGGAGCCGGTGTTCGAGCCCGACGCCGACGACATCGACCATCGGGCGGCACACCGGGAGCTCAGCCGCGGCGACACCACCGGCGAGCTCGCGAATGCCTATCAGGTCGTGCAGGGAGAGTACCGCACAAGCCCGCAGGAGCACATGTACAGCGAGCCCCTCGCCGCAGTCGCGGGCTGGGAGGATGACCTGCTCTCGATCTACACGGCCACGCAGTGGATTCACGACGTCCACCGGACCTGCAGGACGATTCTCGGAGGGAGGCACCGAATCAGGGTGCGCGCCACCGCCCTCGGCGAGCACCTCGACGGCAAACTGTGGCATCCCTCCCTGGTCGCCGCGCGGGCCGCCCTTGCCGCCCACGTAACCGGGCGCAGTGTCCGCCTCTCCTACTCCGCACCCGAAGACTTCCTCTATTCTTCCAAACGAGCGCCAATGTTTGCCTCGTACTCGGCCGGTCTCGATGCGGAAGGCAACCTGCAGTGCCTGCAGATCCGGCTCGTGTTCAACCTGGGCGCCTATCCCATGTTCGCCCGGGAAATCGTTGACCGCGCCACCCAGGCGGCCACCGGCGACTACCGCTGCGCGCATGTCACGGTGCGAACGACCGCCCTGCAGAGTAACCTCCCTCCGCTGAACGCCCACGTGGGACTCGCCACCTCGCAGGTGCTCTTTGCACTGGAGTCTCACGTTGCGCGAATTGCAGAACTTGCGCAGGTTCCGCCGGACACCTGGAAACGGGCGAATCTCCTGACCCGTGGGGAGCAGTCGATCAACGGCATCACGCTGCCCCGCTCGGTGGACGCCGCCCGTCTTCTCGAGGATGTCGCCAGGCGCTCGGACTTCTCGCGCAAACATGCGGCGTACGAGCTGCAGAAAAAGCGCCGGACCGACTTCGAGGCGCTGGAGAATCCCTCTCGAGGAATCGGTCTGGCCTTCGCATCTCAGGGCTCGGGGTTCATAGGGGCCGGCGAAAGTGAGTACGCGTCGAAGGTGCGGGTGAGGCTGGAGACCGACGGCTCCGTGCACCTGAGATGCCCGGCCATGAACACCGACCGCCCGCTCGCACGATACTGGCGCAGCATGGCGGCGGATATCCTGGCCGTGGAGCCCGACCACGTCAGCTTCGACCCGATGGACTCCACGGTCGTTCCCGATACGGGGCCGCTTTTCCTCTCCCGTCACGTCGCCGTCATAACGCGGGCGGTGGAAAGCTGCTGTAACGCCGTAGCCAAGAAGCGATTTCGTACGTCCCTGCCGATCGAGGCGTCGCGCTCCTACCGTCTGCCGCGGTCGCAACGGTGGAACGAGGAGACCTTCCGCGGGCGGCCGTTCGTTGAGGAGGCCTACGGGACGGCCGTTGTGGAGGTGGACGTGGATCCCATGACGCTCGCCGTTCGCGTGCGGGCGATATGGATGAGTATCGACGGCGGGCACATCATCGACCGGGCTGCGGCCAGGCAGTCCACTGAGCGAGGGATATTTCAGGCACTCGGCTGGGCGGCGAGTGAGCAGATCGAATACATCGAAGGTACGATCCGTGCCGGAGACTACGAGCGCTACGGGCCGGACGCGCGGGCACAGAATCCCGGGCTTTCCATCGCCTTTCTGCAGGTCGACCCCAAGGACCCACCGCGGGGGATCGGCGAGCTGGCCTTCAGCTGTGTCCCGGCGGCCTACGCGGCCGCGGTCAGCCAGGCAACGGGTAACTACCTGGACCGACTGCCGGTGACGCCGGCGGTGCTCGACGCATATCTGGAGACATCATGAAGTGCAGCTTCATCCTCAACGGTGACGATGTATCGGTGCAAACGCCGCCTTCGACTCTGCTCATAGACATCATCCGTGATGATCTGGGTCTCAAGGCAAGTCGCGCGGGCTGCCTGCAGGGAGAGTGCGGCTTCTGCACGGTGCTTCTGGACAGCTCGCTGACGCTTGCCTGCATGGTGCCGGCCTTTCGTGCACATCGGACCGAAGTAATCACCATCGAGGGATTCGAGCAGACGGATGA
>CAYOFA010000175.1:0-6771 GCA_964402885.1 uncultured Spirochaetaceae bacterium | reverse complement strand
GGTACCTCGACGTGGGCCGCGGCGCGTTCGAGGGTTCGGCGGACCTTCGCGGCGTCGAAGGGCTCGAAGCTCCCGTCGCGCTTGGCAACCTGAAGGCTTCCCTCGGCGGCCTTCCGGATGCGCTCGGCCTGCTCGCGCTCACGCTCCTCGCGTCTGCGCTCGCGGTAGAGGATGTATTTCTTGGAGACCTCGTAGAGGCCGCCGGCGACGAGCCTGCGCTCGACGATATCCTGTATCTCCTCGACCCCCGGTGAGCGGTCGGCAAAGGTCGTCCCGATTTCGGCGATGATCTCCTCCACGATACCGTCGAGTCCGAGGGAGGCCGGGTCGCCGCCGGCGGCTTCCATCGCCTTTGCAATTGCGTCTCGAATGCGGCTCCCGTCGAATCCTGCGCGTGTTCCATCTCTCTTTATGACATGCTGCGTACTCACCCCTGCCCCTCCTGCTGGTGTTTTGTGATCGGGCGCCGCGGCGCCCCGAATGCTGACTTTTTCAGTCCGCTACGCAGTGTATCGGATTCGCCGACCACATATCAAGTGAAAAAAAGAAAAAAGCACTACATATAGTGCTTTTCGTGGGCCATGACGGTTATGCGCCACCACCCGGGCCATCGGCGATTATCGGCGGCTCTTTACGAACGCGCCGGAAGTTGATACATTAACGGGAAATACGACGAAACGAACTGGAGGACGTCTCCGTGATCATCCCGCTCGACAAACTCATAAACGAGGATTCGAATATCTACGAGCTCACCGCGGCATCCATACGCCGCGCCTATCAGATTACCGTCACCGGTGACGAGGAGCTCGACACCAACCAGGGCAAGGTCGTCTCGACCGCCATCAAGCAGATTCTCACGCGAAAGGTTCAGTTCCAGATCGAGGAATAGGCGTGGCCCGGCCCCGCGTGCTGTGCCTCTTCGGCCCGACCGCCGCCGGGAAGACCGACGTCCTCCTCAGCCGGTTTGCCGGCCGCGCGGAGGTAATCAGCGCGGACTCCATGCAGGTCTACCGCCACCTCGACATCGGCACCGCCAAGCCCGGCCCCGCCGAGCGCGCGGCGCTGCCCCATCACCTCTTAGACATCCGCGATCCCGACGAGCAGTACCATGCCGGAGAGTTCGTAGCCGCCGCGGAGGCGCTCGTCCCGGAGATTGCCGCGCGCGGTCGCCTTCCCATCATTGCAGGCGGCACCGGCTTCTACTTCCGAAACTTCGTCTTCGGCCTGCCGGGTACCCCGAAGGGAACACCCGACTCGCGCGCGCGCATTCGCGCTCGCCTCGAGACCGAGGGGCCCGAGGCCCTCTACGCCGAGCTCGAGCGCGTCGACCCCGTAACCGCCGGGCGCATATCGGAGAACGACACCTATCGCATCCAGAGGGCCCTCGAGGTCTACGAGATCTCCGGGCGGCCACTCTCGAGCTTCGACGTCCCGCAGACGCCGCGGAAGGATTTCGATGTGGTGCTCGTCGGCCTGTGGCGCGAGAGAGGCGAGCTCGCCGCTCGTATCGAGAAGCGTGTTGGCGCCATGATGGCGGCCGGGCTTCCCGCGGAGGTGGAGGCCGTCTGCCGCATGGGATACGGGCCGCGGTCTCCGGGGCTTCGGGGCATCGGCTACCGGGAGTTCTTCTCGGTGGCGGGCGATGCGGCCTGCGCCTTCGCCTCCCTCGGCGAAGACCGCCTCGCCGCGGTGGCGGAGGAGATCGTTCGCGGTACCCGCCGCTACGCCAAGCGCCAGATGACCTTCTTCCGCAGGCTGCCGGGGGTACGCTGGATCGAGGCGGGCGACGAGGTCGCCCTCGATGAGCTCGCCGCGAGCGCTGCTTGACACGTCGGGCGTCGGCCTAGTACTGTTAGCGTCCACCGGTTGGTAGAAAATCCTTCAGGGACCATTCAACCAGCTCGACTCTACTTCAAAGGAGAGATGTGCCCGTGCCTTGCGGAAGAAAACGAAAGCGCAAGAAGATCGCTACGCATAAGCGTAAGAAGAAGCTTCGCAAGAACCGACACAAGAAGAGGAAGTAATATCCTCCTGCTCTCCGCACGACCGGAACCATCCCGGAGTGCCGGATTGAAGGTCATCGCCATAACGTGGTATATTCACGGGAATTAGCGGTGTCCGGTCGGCAAATCTCGTACAGACCGATACGGCTCGACTCTGAGCGTACATTGACCCATGGCGAGCGACCGCTCGTCATGGGTATCGTCAATTGTACGCCCGACTCGTTCTATCCCGGAAGCAGGCGCGAGACCCGCGAGGCGGCCATCGCCGCCGCCCGCCGGATGATCGCCGACGGCGCCGACATCCTCGATATCGGCGGGGAGTCCACCCGCCCGGGGAGTGATCCCGTGGGAGCCGACGAGGAACGCGAGCGTGTGGTGCCGGTCATCGAGGCCCTGCGGGAGGAGAGCGGTATTCCCATTTCGGTCGACACCCGAAAGGCGGCGGTTGCCGGGGCGGCCCTCGCCGCCGGTGCCGACCTCGTAAACGACGTTTCGGGCCTGCGCGATGATGCGGAGCTCGCCCCCCTCGTTGCCGCCCGCGGCGTGCCGGTGGTGCTCATGCACATGCAGGGCACGCCGAAGACGATGCAGCGGCGCCCTCACTACGAGGACACCGTTGCCGATATTCTAGAGGTGCTGCGCGAGCGTATCGCGGTGGCGAGGGATGCGGGAATCGCCCGGGACCGCATCATCTGTGACCCCGGCATCGGATTCGGGAAGACCGTCGCCGATAACCTTCGCATCCTGCGCGAGCTCCCGCGGTTCCGCGCCGAGCTCGATATGCCGGTTCTCGTCGGGCTCTCGCGCAAGTCCTTCATCGGGAAGGTGCTCGGTGAGGCGGGCGAGCCGCTGCCGGTGGAGGATCGGCTCACCGGGACACTCGCGGCGCACGCCTGGGCTGCGCGGGAGGGCGCGGACATCCTCCGCGTGCACGACGTCGCGGAGACCGTGCAGCTTGTGACGATGCTCGAGGCGATAGCGACAGTGGAGCGGAAATGAGCTTTCTGACCGACATCTGGATCCTGCGCGAGGTGGTGCTTCCCACCCTCGACGTTCTCCTCCTCGCCTTTATCATCTACAAGGGCTACCAGATCCTCGTTCAGACCCGCGCCATCCAGCTCATAAAGGGCGCCTTCTTTCTCGTGCTCCTCTACGCGACGGCGTTTTTTCTCAATCTGCGTACCCTGCTGTGGATCATCAACCTCCTCGCACCGAGCCTCGTCATCGGCCTGGCCATCATCTTCCAGCCGGAGCTCAGAAAGATCTTCACCCGCATCGGGCAGGGGAGGCTGCTGCAACTCTCGGGCAGATCCAAGAATTACGAGCTCGATGCGGTGGTGAGCGCGGTGGAGCGGCTCTCCGCAGACCGCCGGGGCGCGCTCGTGGTCTTCGCGCGTACCGTGGGCTTGAAGAGCATCATCGAGACCGGCACCAGACTCGATGCGGAGATCAGCTCGCCGCTCATCATGTCGATCTTCGGCTACGAGACGGCGCTCCACGACGGCGCCATCATCATCGAGGATGGGAAGATTGTTGCCGCAGGCTGCTTTCTCCCGCTTTCGGAGCAGCTCGACGTGCGCCGCAGCTTCGGCACGCGCCACCGGGCTGCCCTCGGTGTCACGGAGGAGACCGACGCGGTGGTGCTCGTGGTCTCCGAGGAGACCGGGGCCCTCACGCTCTCCTACGACGGGAACCTCTACTATGACCTGTCTGCCACGATGGTGCGGCGGCGGCTTGCCGAGCTTCTGAACGTGCAAACAACCGGAACCGTGCAGGGGGAGGTCGCACGCATTGAAGGGTAAACGGCTTCTCGCGCGACTGCTGCACAACTGGCCGGCCAAGGCGCTCTCACTTGCCGCGGCGATTCTGCTGCTGTTTTTCCACGACATCTCCCGGCTCGAGGAGCGCTTTTTCAGCGTGCCCCTCGAGCTCGAGCTGCCGGAGGGCTACGTGCCGGCATCGAATTATCCCGACAACGTGCGCGTGAGCCTGCGCGGGGAGTCGGAGGAGATCTTTCGTATCCTCGAGGAGGATATCCGCGCCTACGTGGACCTCACCGAGCACGACTCTGCCGGCGAGTTTCTCGAGCCGGTGCACGTGGAGCGGCAGGGCACCGCGCGCGGCATCGAGCCGCTGGAGATCGGCGTCGAGCCCCTCGAGGTGGCCATCACCCTCGAGGAGACCATGCAGCGGGTGGTCGATGTGCAGCCGTCGCTGTCGGGGTTTCCGCCCACCGGCTACGAGCTGACCCAGTATCGCATTTCGCCCTCCACGGTGGAGTTAGAGGGGCCGAGCAGCCGCGTGGAGGACATCGAAGAGGTGATAACCGAGGACATCGAGCTCACCGGTCGCCGCGAGGACTTCAGCGTCCGGGTGCGCCTGCAGCGGCCCGACCCGCTGGTGACCTTTCTCGGCGGTGACGTGGTCGAGTTCCGCGGCATCATAGAGGAGGCGGTGGTGCTCCACACCTTCGATCCCGTGGAAACCGTCGTGCTCGGGCTCGACCCGCAGCTGCAGATCGAGGGCTCGCTTCCGAGCGGCACCGTGCGCGTGCAGGGGCGGCAGCTCGACCTCGAGGAGGTCGATCCCGATCAGGTGCAGCTCATCATCGACGCCTCTCCCATCACCTCGCCGGGAACGTATCAGCTTTCCGTGCGACCGGATGTGCCCCAGGGCTTCGTCGTGCTACGGTATGAGCCGACGGAGATCGAAGTCACCGTGAGAGAGCGACAGGGTTGATCGGGGAACGGGGATAGACACGTGATTCTCGGAATAGGTATAGACGTCGTACAGGTCTCGCGCATGCGGCAGTGGGCCGACCGCCAGGGCCTGCTCGAGCGCTACTTCCACCCCCGGGAGCTCGAGACCGCGCTCAGCCGCGGGCACTCGATGGTGCTCTCCCTCGCCGCGCGGTTCGCGGCCAAGGAGGCCTTCGGCAAGGCGCTCGGCATCGGGCTGCGGGACGTGCGCCTGCGGGAGATCGAGGTGCGCAACAACTCCATGGGCAAGCCCGAGATGATGCTTCACGGCAGGGCGCGGGAGAAGCTTCATCACTTCGGCGGGCAATCGGTGCATGTGTCGATGACCCACGAGGTGGACAACGCCATCGCGGTGGTCATCATAGAAGGAGAGAAGGGGTGAGCGAGAGCACCGTCACGTTTTTTACCAAGAAACCCATCGTCTGCCCGGTCTGCGAGACCACCTTCTATCGGGAGGAGCTTCGAACCGGACGCGGCAGGTTGATTGCGGGGTCGCTCACCCATGAGCTTCGCCGCCAGTATGAGCCCTCGCAGAAGTACGGGCGGGTCTATCCCCTGATCTACCCCGTGACCGTCTGCCCCGACTGCTTCTACGCCGCATATCCGCAGGATTTTCTCGAGATTCCCGAGACCGTGCGCGGCAAGATCGACGCCGACCGCATGCGGCGCACCGAGGCCGTCCACCGCGTTTTTACGCGCCTCGATTTCACCGAGCCCCGGGACCTCGAGGAAGGGGTGGCGAGCTACTTCTTCGCGATCATGTGCTACGATTTCTTCCCGAAGGAGTTCTCCCCGACCTTCAAGCAGGGCCTCTCGAGCCTGCGGGCGGCATGGCTGTGCAACGACCTGCACCGACGCAGTCCCCAGGAGAACTACGACTATCTCGCGCAGGTCTTCTATCGAAAGGCCCGCTTCTTCTACGAGCATTCGGTGGAGCTCGAGCAGACCGGGGAGGAAGCGCTGCCGCAGCAGTTTCCCCTCGGGCCTGACCTCGACAAGAACTACGGCTACGACGGGGTGCTCTACCTCGTCGGCTACCTCGACTACCGCTACGGCTCCCGCGATGATCCCGAGCAGCGCAAGATCGCGCTACAGCGGGCCAAGCGCACCGTCGCCAAGATCTTCGGTATGGGCAAGGCCTCCAAGAACAAGCCGCAGGCCATCCTCGACAACGCCCGGGAGGTCTATCAGCAGATCGCGACCGAGCTCGGCCTCGAGGAGAAAGACCCGGAAAAGGCGGAGGATGTCTCGTAACATCCTGCTCGACATCGCCTACGACGGCACCGCGTTCAACGGCTGGCAGGTGCAGAGCGCCGGGCGAACGGTGCAGGGCGAGCTCGAAGCCGCCCTCGCCCGCATTCACGGCCGCCGTGTGGTGCTGCACGCGGCAGGGCGCACCGACTCCGGTGTTCACGCCCGCGCGCAGTGCGCGAACTTCGAGACCGACCATCCCTCCATCCCCGCCGAGAAGTTCCGCGAGGCCATAAACACGCAGCTCCCGCTCGACCTGCGGGTCATGCGCTCGCGCGAGGTTCACCCCGAGTTCCACGCACGCTACGACGCGGTGAGCCGGGAGTATCGCTACTACCTGCTCCACGCGGAGATCATCCCGCCGCATCTGAAGGATTACTGCGTGCGCCTGAAAAACCATCCCGATATTCAAATCTGGAACCGCATGGCTGCAGCGCTCTGCGGCGAGCACGATTTCACCACCTTTGCCTCGCCCACCGCGTCGGTCGAGCATCACGTGAGAAAGGTATACGCCGCAGCCTTCTATCCCGAGCGGGAGTTCATCGTCTTTCGCATCGAGGCCAACGGGTTTCTGTGGAAGATGGTGCGGTCCATCGTGGGAACCATCATGGGGATGGACCCGCCGGATGTGGACAGGTTCGCCGGAATGCTGCATGCTCGGGACCGGAGCCTCGCCGGCACCACCGCGCCGGCGCGCGGGCTGTTTTTGCACAGAATCCGATATCCGAATCCGATATGAGTGACCAGCGCATCCTTCA